>JAUNEN010000030.1 GCA_030525525.1 Erysipelotrichaceae bacterium | reverse complement strand
AAGAGGATCTAACCTCTTCGAGTAGCTGTAAACTACTCAACTGTTAGATCCTCTGTTTTTTGTTTGTCTGATCATATGAAATTCATCTTTCACATATATTTCACCTGTATATCTTGAATCATTGTTTAATTTGCATTATATTTAGTAATGCATATGATGCAATAAATATGGAGGTATTTATGTCAGAAGAAAAGATTATCATCGGTCAGAATACAGATTATCCTCTGAACGGAATCCTGACGATTCCTTCAGAAACAGAACATCCTGTGCCTGCCTGTGTATTTGTACACGGCTCAGGCTCATCAGATATGAATGAACACATCGGAAAACTATATCCCTTCCGTGATCTTGCAGAAGGATTGATGAAGTACGGTATTGCATCAATCCGCTATGACAAGCGCTCATATGCACACGGACGTAAGATGCTGAAGTCAAAACAGCTGATCACCGTACGTGAAGAAACGATCGAAGATGCGATTCTTGCGGCAGATCTTTTGAGAAATGATCCACGTATCGATTCGGAAAAGATCTTTATCATCGGGCATTCCATGGGAGCCATGCTGGCGCCTCGAATTGACCATGAAGGCGGAAATTTCAAAGGGCTGATCATGATGGCAGGATCTCCCTTCCGTCTTGAAGAGATCCTTCAGAGGCAGATTTCTGAAATTTCAGAACATTCGAATGCTCTTGTCAGATGGATCATCAATAAACAAGCCTCTAAACTCACAAAGCAGTTCGATGGTCTTTATGAAAAAGACATTGAAGAAACAAAAAAGATCAGAATGGGCGGAGGAACAACTCTCTATTATTTCCGTGAGATGGGAGATCATCCGGTATCCATGTATCTGAAATCAAATGAAAAGCCAATATTGATCATGCAGGGAGAAAAAGACTTCCAGGCTAAAGCAGATCCCGATTACAGAGAATTTCAGAACATGCTCAGTGATAAAGACAATGTCACATTCAGACTGTTCCCGGGACTCAATCATCTGTTCACGGTTGCTCTTTCGGATGATATTTCAAAATCAAAAAATGAGTATAGCAAAGAACGTCATATCCCGGATGAAGTAATCAGAACAATTGCAGAATGGATCTTTGATAACTGTAAAGAAGAACAGGAGGAACATTCAGTATGATATTGAAATTTGATTTCAGTTCCAGTGAGCCTCTCTATATGCAGTTGAGAAATCAGATTGTCGTCGGCATTGCCGAAGGAAAACTCCTTCCCGGCGAAAAACTGCCGACAATCAGAGCATTGGCGGAAGAAAGCGGCATCAATATGATGACTGTTTCCAAAGCCTATCAGCTGCTCAAGCAGGAAGGCTATATTTCTACCGACCGCCGCAGCGGTGCAACTGTCACCGGTAAAAAAGCGGTATCGATTCCTGAAACAACATTGAAAGCACTCCGTGTCACTCTCTCAGAACTTCGTTTATCAGGAATGAGCAAGGAAGAGATCATGGCACTATGCGGAAAGATTTATGAAGAAGGTGAATCAAAATGACGAAAATAATTCTATGGCTGAGTGTGATATGGGTGCCGGCTCTCATCGGAATCATCCAGATCAATGAAGCAAAATTCAAAAAGAATATTGCAGTCGGTGTCACGATTCCTGAAGAAGGTCAGAATGATCCCGGTGTACTGAATATTCTGAATCAGTATAAGAAGCATACAATTGCTGCTGTAATACTGTGTACAATCACTGCAGCTCTCGGAATGTTCATTCCTACATCCTATTCAACAACTGTCTTTATGATCTGGACATTGTTCGCGATCATATTTCCGATGATTCCGTTTGTCTATGCAAATCTCAGACTGAAGGATTACAAAAAGGAAAAAGGATGGACCAGGGAAAAGAAAACAGTTTATGTCGATACAGGCGCAATTGAAAATGTCAGATTATTGTCCCCCTGGCTGTTTGTACCGCCTGTATTCATCTGCCTGATTCCTTTAATCTATGAAAGAAATCTGATCCTTCTTTATGTGCTGTATGCATGTATATGTGCAAGTTTCTGGTTCGGCTACAGATATCTGTATCGTTCAAAAGCTGAAATGTTCAATGAGAATACCGATATCACAAATGCATTAAGCCGCATGAGACGCTATAACTGGGGCAAAGTATGGCTGTTTCTGAGCTATGGAATGGCCTTCACCTGTGCCGCAATGAGCGTTCCTTCAAGATATCAGAACATTGCATTGATCACATCAACTGTATTGATGTTCGGATTATGTTTCTATGCAATCAGCCTTGAAATGAAAACAAGGAAAATTCAGGAAAAGCTGACTGCAGACAGCAGCAGTGAATGGTATGTCGATGAAGATGATCACTGGCTGTTAGGCTTGTTCTATTACAATCCTGATGATTCTCATCTGATTATCAATCAGCGTACAGGTATGAATACTACCATCAATATGGCACGCCCTGCCGGTAAAGTTCTGATGATCATCGCTGCACTCATGATTGCCGGTCTGCCGTTTATGGGAATGTTCATCGATTCCATGGGAAACAGTCCGATTGAAATGAATGTGACAGAAACAGAATTTGCCATCAAAAGCGGTGTCTATCATTATGAAATCAGTCTCGATGAAATCAGTGATACAGAGCTTCTTGATCAGCTTCCTGATCATCTGTCACGGAAGATGGGAACTGCAATTGAACATCTGCTGGAAGGTAATTTCTCATGTGATGAATATCCTGCAGTCAAACTGCTTCTCGATCCGGATTACTCACCTTACATTCTGATTGAAACGGAAAACGGTAAGTATTATCTGTTCAATACAAGAGAACCTGAAACAACCAGACAGATCTATGAAGAACTGAATCGTTAAAATCAAAAAGTCATCACCTCAGGCATCCTGTACATAGCAAAAAAAGAAGCGATCTATCAAATATATGAGATCGCTTCTTTTTAAATTGTCTTCAGACAGATTGAACCGTTTTATTCTTCTGATGTTTTTTCTTCGGCAGTCACTTCAGCTTCTTCAGCCGGAAGAGGTGCAGTTTCACTGTTTTCTTCTTCCGCATCAAGAATTTCAACGGTTGATACTTTCTGATCGTCCTTGACGTTGATCAGATGTACACCTCTGGCTGCTCTGTTGTAGACAGATACCTGCTTCAGGGAAATACGGATGATGATTCCTGAATCGGTCATGATCATGCAGTCTTCATCGCCGTTGACTGCTCTCATGCATACAAGATTGCCGGTCTTTTCACTGACATTGACGGTTTTGACACCCTTGGCTCCTCTTGAAGTCATGCGGTAATCATCAAGCAGTGATTTCTTTCCGTATCCGTTTTCGGTAACTGTGAGGATGTAGTTGCCTTCTTCGTTGGTTGCCATACCGATGACCTTGCCGCCGTCGACATTGAAGCCCTTGACACCTCTTGCACTTCTGCCGAGCGGTCGGACTGTTTCTTCTTCGAATCTGACAGCCTTTCCGTTGGAGCCGGCAATGATGATTTCAGCATCGCCGTTTGTTGCTTTGACAAAGGCGAGTTCGTCATCTTCATTGAGCTTGATTGCAATCTTGCCGTTGCGGTTGATATTTTCAAACTCGCTGATTTCGGTTCTCTTGATCAGACCCTGCCTTGTGACAAAGAAGAGGTAATTTGCCTGATCATCTTTGGAATACGGTACAAATGCCTTGATCTTTTCTGTTCTGTCAATGCGGATCAGATTGATCGAAGGAATGCCTTTGCTTGTACGGCTGAATTCAGGTACGTTGTATCCTTTGATTCTGAACACACGTCCCTTGTCCGTAAAGACAAGCAGGTTATCATGCGTGGACATGGAAACAAACTGTTCGATGAAATCATCTTTGTTCAGTTCCATTCCCTTGATACCCTTGCCGCCTCTGTTCTGAACACGGTAGTTATCGGTTGTCATGCGCTTGATATATCCGTTGGAGGATAATGTGATGACAATGTTTTCTACCGGAATCAGATCTTCGTCTTCCATATCTGCCGGCGCATCAATAATCTCACTGCGGCGGGGATCGTTGTACTTATCTTTGATTTCAAGAAGTTCTTCCTTGATGATCGTCATGACTCGTTCATGATGACCGAGGATATCTTCAAGATCTGCGATTTTGACAAGGAGTTCGTTGTATTCTCTTTCGATTCTGTCTCTTTCCAGTCCGGTGAGTCTTCTGAACTGCATGTCAAGAATTGCCTTGGCCTGGATTTCATCAAGACCGAATTCTTCCATGAGTCTTGTCATCGCTTCGTTGGAATCTCTTGAATCACGGATTGTATGAATGACAGCGTCAAGGTTATCAACCGCAATTCTCAATCCTTCCAGGATGTGGGCACGGTCTTTTGCCTTGCGCAGATCAAATTCCGTTCTGCGGACAATAACTTCTTCCTGATGGGCAATATAACCCTGAAGAAGTTCTTTCATACCTGCCAGGCGCGGTGTGTTGTTAAACAGAACAACATTGTTGACACCAAAGTTTGACTGCAGCGGAGAAAGCTTGTAAAGCTGGTTGAGCAGTACTTCCGGCTGAACGTCTTTTCTGAGCTCCATGACAATCCTGACACCATCCATGTTGGATTCATCACGAAGATCGGTAATACCTTCAATCTGTTTGTCTCTTGCCAGAGCTGCGATTCTTTCAACAAGGGATGCCTTGTTGACCATATAGGGAATCTCATAGACAACAATGCGGGATTTGCCGTTGGGCATTTCCTCAATTCTTGTCTTGGAACGCATGATGATCGTTCCCCTGCCGGTTTCAAAAGCCTTTCTGATACCGGATCTGCCGAGAATATATCCACCGGTCGGGAAGTCCGGACCTTTCAGATATTCCATCATTTCGGCTACACTCAGATCAGGATTGTCAATCAATGCAATGACCGCATCGATTGTTTCACCGAGGTTGTGAGGAGCGATATTGGTTGCCATACCGACAGCGATACCTGTCGAACCGTTGACAACAAGGTTCGGGAAACGGGCAGGCAGTACGGAAGGCTCATTCTCTTCGCCGTCGTAGTTAGGAACCATATTGACAGTTTCCTTGTCAATATCCCTTAACATTTCAACGGCAATCTTTGCCATACGTGCTTCGGTATAACGCATAGCCGCTGCGCCGTCCCCGTCCATTGAACCGAAGTTTCCGTGACCGTCGACAAGGACCTTTCTCATGTTCCAGGGCTGTGCCATATAGACAAGAGCACCATAGATTGAGCTATCGCCGTGCGGATGGTATTTACCCATCGTATCACCGACAATACGTGCGCACTTTCTGAAAGGCTTGTCCGGTCCGTTATTCATTTCACTCATTGCGTAGAGAATTCTTCTCTGAACAGGCTTCAGGCCGTCTCTGACATCGGGAAGAGCTCTGGATACGATAACCGACATGGAATAGTCGATGAAATCACGTTCCATTTCTCTGGTCAGATTGGTTTCTGTAATATGTCCCGGATCGAAATTCTCTTCATCAAATTCCATAAAATCATCTAATGCCATAAGACCTCCTGTTAAATGTCAAGCTCAGCGAACTTCGCATTTTCAATGATGAAGTTCTTTCTGGGTTCGACTTCTTCTCCCATCATGATTGAGAAGTACTGATCAGCCTTCTCGGCATCATCGATATTGACACGGATGAGTGTTCTTCTCTTGGGATCCATGGTTGTCTCCCAGAGCTGTTCGGCATCCATTTCACCGAGACCTTTATATCTCTGAATGCTTAAGCGGTCACCGAGTTCAGCTCTGACTTTTTCCATCTGCTGCTCGGTATATGCATAGCGGACTGTATTTCCCTTCTGCACTTTATACAGAGGCGGCTGGGCAATGTAGATATGTCCCTGCTCAACAACCGGTCTTAAATATCTGTAGAAGAATGTCAGAAGAAGGATTCTGATATGAGAGCCGTCGACATCGGCATCGGTCATGATGACAATCTTGTTGTATCTGAGCTTGGAAACATCGATTTCATCCATGAATCCGCAGCCGAAGGCAGTGATCATGGATCTGATTTCGGCGTTTTCAAAGACACGGTGCTGTCTGGCCTTTTCGACATTGATGATCTTTCCTCTGAGCGGCAGGATTGCCTGGTAATGTGAATCTCTTCCGTTCTTTGCGGAACCGCCGGCGGAGTCACCCTCGACGATATAGATTTCACAGATGGAAGCGTCCTTGCTTGAGCAGTCGGAGAGTTTGCCGGGCAGTGAACTGATTTCAAGGGAGCTCTTTCTTCTGGTCAGCTCTCTTGCCTTTTTGGCAGCCATACGGGCCTGGGAAGCCAGGGTTGCCTTGTCCATGATTGCTTTTGCCTGATCGGGATTCTCCATTAAGAATCTTTCAAGCTGGGTACCGAAAATATCGGAAACAATCTTTCTGACTTCACTGTTGCCGAGCTTTGTCTTTGTCTGTCCTTCGTACTGAGGGTCGGGATGCTTGACGCTGATGATTGCAGTGATACCTTCCTTGCAGTCATCGGAAGTCAGGTTGTCATCCTTTTCCTTGAGGTAGCCGTTGTCTCTTGCATATTTGTTGATGATGCGGTTGAGAGCCATGCGGAAGCCTTCTTCATGGGTTCCGCCTTCGGCTGTGTTGATGTTGTTGCAGAATGTATAGACATTGGGATTGAAACCGTCGTTGTACTGACATGCGACTTCAACCTGGATGCCTTTGTCATGACCTTCCGAATAGATGATATCCGGATGGACGGCTGTTCTGTTTCTGTTGAGGAATTCGACATATTCCTTCAGACCGCCTTCAAACATGAATTCATGATGGCGCCTGCTTTCGTTTTCTTCTCTTTCGTCATTGAAAACAAGACGGATTCCCTTGTTCAGGAAAGCCAGCTGTCTGAGTCTGTCGCGCAGCGTGTCATGATCATAGATCGTTGTTTCTGTAAAGATTGTCGGGTCAGCCTTGAATCTGACTTTTGATCCGTGTTTTTCCGGATCGCATTTACCGATGATTTTCAACGGTTCCACCGGATGGCCGCCGTTTTCAAAACGGATGTAATAGATACTGCCGTCATGGAAGACAGAGACTTCAAGCCATTCTGAAAGAGCGTTGACAACAGATGCACCGACGCCATGAAGACCGCCTGAAACCTTATAGGCACCGCCTCCGAACTTACCGCCGGCGTGCAGAACCGTATAGATTGTTTCGATCGTTGACTTGCCTGTTTTTTCATTCATTCCTGTAGGCATACCGCGGCCGTCATCCTCAACCGTGATGACGTTGTCATTGTCGACATTGACAGTGACGGTTGTCGCGTATCCTGCCATCGCTTCATCGATACCGTTGTCCACGATTTCCCAGACAAGGTGATGAAGACCTCTTGATGAAGTTGATGCGATATACATTCCGGGACGTTTTCTGACTGCTTCCAGACCGTCCAGAACCTGGATGTCCGAATCGTCATATGTATGAGTCACCTTAATGTCAAGTTCTTCATTAAGGACAAGATCGGATTCTTTTTCCATCATTTCTTTTTCTTCGCTCATTCCTTACCTCCCGATACTGTTCTGATTGTTCCTTTTTCAATCCGGAACTCTTTGAAATTTTCTTTCCTGACATGTGGCGGAATCTCGGTTGCGCTGATCAGGCACTGATACGGCTTTCTGACCATTTCCAGAAGCCTTCTCTGCCTGATGCTGTCAAGTTCACTCAGCACATCATCCAGCAGCAATACCGGCTTTTCTCCGGTTTTCTTCTGGATGTATCTGAGCAGCGCCATCTTGAATGCGAGCATTGTCATTCTCTTCTGACCCTGCGATGCGATGCGGATCATGTTCACATCATTCATCTCAAAGACCAGATCCTCTCTGTGAATGCCGTTTAAGGTCATTCTGCGCTCGATATCCTTCTGCCTTGATTCACGGTGCATCTCAAGAAGAGTTGCTCTCAGATCGCCTGAATCGCCGATACAGCAGCGATAGCGGACGCTCACCTTCACATCATCCCACGACAGCTCGCGGTAGAGACTGCCCATTGCTTCATTGACTGTCTGTACAAATTCTTTCCGCATTCTGACAATGAATGCTTCACACTCAGCCATCTGCTCATCGATGATGTCGAGATATCTCTCATCTGCTCTGTCCTGCTTGAGGATGATGTTTCTTTCTTTCAGCAGATTCTGATACTGGTTCAGCTGCAGAAGATACTGCGAAGAGATCTTGGTGATCTCCTGATTCATGATCCTTCTGCGCTCACGCGGCTGATCGTTGAAGATATACAGATCATCCGGCGCAAACAGAACGACATTGAGCTTGCCGATAAAATCGCTGCTCCGCTTCACAGGCACTCTGTTGATCATGAGTGTTTTGCCGCGGTTATGAATCACGGCATGAAGTTCTGTGTCATCATCCATCTGACAGAGAATATCCGCAAACGGCATATCCTTGCGGATCAATTGCTTTTCGTCTGAAATGCGGTGCGACCTTGTCAGAGAAAGATAAACCAGACTTTCCAGAAGATTTGTTTTGCCCTGCGCATTTTCTCCGGTGATGAGATTCATTCCTTCATCCAGCTCGATGAGTGCATTCTCATAATTTCTGAAGTTGCGCAGACGCAGTCTTCTGACAATCATTTTTCCACCCTGTATTTTTTCTTTGAGACAATCACTTCATCACCCGGGTACAGCTTCCGTCCGCGGCGGTTTTCCTTTTCGCCGTTGACGGTGATATCAAGCTGCGAAACAAGAATCTTTGCTTCGCCTCCGCTTGAGGCAATGTTTTCCAGCTTCAGAAACTGCTGAAGCGTGATGTAATCCGTTGTGATTTTTGCCATTGTCCGCTCCTTAAAAGGCACAAATAAAAAGTGCCTTCCTTATTATATCATGAAAAACGCAATTTTTCCTTTATACAAGCGGGTTTTTCCCACTTAAAAAGGCATGTTTCCATGCCCTTTTTCATCAGTTGTAGGTTCTGACCGGAAGCACCAGCTGAAGGACGGAATCATCCTCGTCACCGGTGAGGATAAACGGCTTCATTTCAGCCGTAAATCTGATTTTGATGTTGTTTCCGCGCAGTGCTTTTGCGGCTGAAAGAACATAGTTACCGGCGAAGCTGATATCAAGAGGTTCACCTGTAAATACTGCGGCGAGCTGCTCGGTTGATTCACCGATTTCCTGGCTGCGGTTGGAAAGGATGACTTCATGCTCGCTCATGGACAGACGGTTGATCGTCATATTGTCATTCTTGATGAAGGTTGTACGGTCGATCGCATGAATCAGATCGTTTCTGCTGATCGAGAGTTCATATCTGAATTCTTTCGGAATCAGGCGTTCTGTTTCCGGATAACCGCCGTCAAGCAGTCTGCTCTGCAGAATCATTCCCTTGCCGATGAACTGAACTTTTCTGTCATTTAATGCAATCTCAATGTTTTCACTCATTTCCTGCAGCATTGTATTTCTGACTTCATTCAGGCTTCTTGCCGGAATGGTCAGATTGAATTCATCATTTGAAGCAAGCTCGATCTTCTTTTTGGCAAGACGGTAGGAGTCGGTTGCCGTGCAGCTGAGAACGCCCCCAACAAGGTGGAAGTTGACGCCTGTGAGAACAGGTCTAGTATCCTTTGCGGAGGCTGCGAAAGCTGTCTGCTCGATAATGGCTGAAAGCTGACCTGCGCTTAACTCGATGGATGAAGAAGGTTTTGTGAAATCGATATCGGGATAATCATCAGCTCTCATGCCGTTGATCTTGAAGACTGCAGAGCCGCCTGAGAACTTTGTCAGTGCTCCGTCGATGACTTCGATCTGGATTTCTTCCGAATCAATCTTTCTGACGATTTCAAGAAGATATCTTGATTCGACAAGGATTGATCCTTCTTCAATCACATTCAGATTGTTCTTTTCGTCTTTTTCAATGACCTTGCGGATGGAAATATCTGCATCGCTGCCGGTCAGAGTGATTGTATTTTCCGCTGCATCGATCTTGATGCCTCTGAGTGAGGGCTGCGGTGAGTTGGGTGAGATCGCGTGAGCTGTATCCTGAAGTGCTGAGAGCAGTTCATTTTTGGCGATTGTGAAATTCATATGGCGATGCCTCCTGTTTATGTAATATATCTTTTCAGTTTATTTATTGTTATTAAGACTGTGGAAATTGTGGAAAACTCACGGAAAGCGCGGTTTTCCGCTGTTATTTTAGCATTTTGAGCTGTTGAACAACAGTGGAGAGAAATTGTGGAGAAATCAGCTTGCAATCTGTTTTCTGATTTCCTCGACGGCATTTGCGAAGATCTGATCCTCGGCAATCTGCTTTTCAACCTTGGCGCAGGCGCTCATGATTGTCGAGTGATCGCGGCCGCCGAATTCATCTCCGATTTTGATATATGAGATATCAAGCAGCTGCCGGCAGAGATAAATTGAAATCTGTCTGGCATTGGAAATATTCTTGGTTCTTGTCTTCGAAGTGATCTGCTGGCGCGTCAGGCCGTAGTAATCAGCGACCGCCTTGATGATTTTCTTCGGTGAAAGGCCTGTTTTATCCGAAACAACAGCCTGATTCTTCAATGCATTCATGACAGTTTC
Organism: Erysipelotrichaceae bacterium; assembly: GCA_030525525.1. Taxonomy (GTDB): domain Bacteria; phylum Bacillota_I; class Bacilli_A; order Erysipelotrichales; family Erysipelotrichaceae; genus Bulleidia. Next base: position 18,941 of record JAUNEN010000030.1, on the reverse strand, counting down.
AAAGCGGATGACACCGCCGTCCTGCTGAAACTGGATTGCATAGAACAGAACTCTGTTCCAGGCCCCTTCCAGATCTCTGACATTGCCGGAGAAGTTGGAAGCGATATAGGCAAGCCCTTCCTGATCGACTTCATCGATTCCGTATCCGTTCTGCTTGATCTTCATCTGCAGAATGGCAAGGCTTGTTTCAAATTCAGGTGAATCAATACCGACCGGCAGTCCGCTTGAGAAGCGGCTGATCAGTCTGTCTTCAAGGCCTTTGATTTCCTTGGGCTGTCTGTCTGAAGCGATGCAGATCTGCTTGCCGTTATTGACGAGTTCGTTATAGACGGTGAAGAAGACCTCATGCGACTTCTCCTTGCCGGCTAAGAACTGTATATCATCAACTAACAGCAGATCAATGCTGTACATATACTGCTTGAAGGCATCGATCTTGTTGTCGCGGATCGCATTGACGACTGTCTCAACGAATTTGAGAGACTCTGTATAATAGACTTTTTTATTCGGATCATTCTTCAGAACGTGATTGGCAATCGCCATTAAAAGATGGGTCTTGCCAAGGCCTGAATTGCCGTAAATAAAGAGCGGATTGAAGAATTTGCCGGGATTGATGGCACAGGCAAGCGCTGCCGCCTGGCTTTCCCTGTTGCAGTCGCCGACCACGAAGTTTTCGAAGGTTCTGTCCTTCTGGATCGGCATGGATAAAAAATCGCTTTCGTCATAAAGCGGAATCGGGCGTACCAGATCGGAATGTGAAGGAAGCTCCGACTTCTGATAGGTTTCCACGATTAACTGATGATCGAGATTCAGAATATCAACCAACGCGTTCGAAATGATATCCGAATGGCTCTTGATAATCTGCTTCGATACAATATTCGGAGAAAGAATAATCGCTTTTTCATCGGTCAGTTCATAGAGTGAACAAGGCTCATAAAAGTGATTGATAATCTCCGGCTCGAGGATTCGGTTTGTTGTAATATACTCCAGCAGACTGCTCCATAAGTCTGTCAGGTACTGATCTCTGTTAATACTCATATAAAACGTTTACTCCGGATGGCGCACTTTAATGCATTATCAATTTTAGACACTTGAATATGCAAAATCCACATGAAAAATGTTGAAAAAAAATTTATCCACAATCGTTTTTATGCGTAAAAATCCTTTATTTAAAGGGCTTATCTGAGTTTTCCACAGTTTTCCACAACTTTCAGAAAGTGGATAATTTGTGGAAAAATAATCCACACTGTGCAAAACTCTGAAAATTGTTGAAAACTCGCAAAAAAATATTTTGTTTCAACATTTTTAAACAATCAAAAAAGTCAGTAAAATAAGGCATTTTTCAACTTTTCAACAGTTTTCAACAATTGTGGAAAACTCATAAAAATCAGATGTGAACAAAATGTGGAAAAGAATCGCTGAAGATGTTGAAAAATCACATTGATTCAAGAATGAAAAGCAGTGGATTTTTCCACAATTCTGTCTGGAAAACTGCATTGGTATGAGAATGAACTGATGATCAGCTGAATCTGCATTTCATTTCTGATCGCAAAGATCACCGGAAATAACATCATCTGCTTACAAACATGCAGGAATGAAACAGATTGGTAATGTTCTGTTATGAATGAAATAACTCATAATCGTTTTTTGAAAGTATCAGTATAAGTTAAAAATCATGGATTTCCCCTGTTACCGTGTATTCATAAAAAAAAACGATCTGATTGATTTCAGATCGCTATTGTGTTTCATTCAGCTTCTTCTTCAGGAAGTTCAGCCGGCTCGCTGTTGTCTACATATCTGATGCAGATGTGACGTGCACTTGCTTCACCTTCGGATTCAGTCTTGATGTTTCTCCAGTCATTCAGTGTCTTGTGAATGATCTTTCTTTCATCATTGGGCATCGGATCAAGTTCAACATCGACTTTTGATCTCTGAACCTGCTTGGCAATTCTTTTTGCCATGGAGCGCAGCTTTGCATAACGCTCTTCTTTATAGTGGTTGATATCGATGAGGATATCGATTCTCTTCTTGAATTCCGCATTGACGGCAGCTCTGACGACTGTATTGAAGGCAGCCAGTGTCTTGCCCATCTTGCCGATTAATACGGCGTTGTTGTCAGCGTTGAGGTTGACGATGAATCCGTCTGTACGCTCTTCAATGGCAACTTCAATGTCCTGATCAATGCTTGTGAAGAAGTTTCCGAGGTAATCAAAGAGGAATTCTTTGACATCTTCCATGGTGAATACTTCGGCAGTTACGGAGTTTCCGATTCCGAGGAGTCCCTTCTTTTCTTCAGTGACTGTATAATGGAGGTCTTCAATTTCACAGTTCTTGTCTTCAGCAGCTGCTGCGAGAAGATCTTCGAGTGTTTTCGCTGTATATTCTGTCATCTGGCACCTCCTGCCGCATTCTGTTTATCAATAATCTGCTGAACGACTAATGTTTTGACAATGTTGACACATGAACTGATTGCCCAGTACAGGGACATGGCAGCCGGCCACATGAGACCGAAGACACAGATCATACCCATCATATAAATCTGCATAACCATGTTCTGTGATTTGGGTTTTTCATATCTGCGGTGATGTTTCTTCGCTTCTGCTTCAGCTCTCTTCTGCTGGATGATCATCGGGATTCTCATAGCGGCAAACTGGCTGAGACCCATCACGATCCATAACAGAACAAGTGCGATCAGGCTTGTGTCGCCTTTGAAGAGTGCCTGGAAGCCGCTCATCGGAGTCATCTGCAGATCCATTCCGAGGAATGATCCGGTTGCGACTGCGAAGGAACGCTGTACGGACATGTACATTGCCATGATCACGGGCAGCTGGATGAATGTGACAAGCATCACGGATGCCGGATTGATCTTGTACTTCGCATAGAGCGCCTGCATTTCCTGTGCCTGACGCATCTTGGAAGCCTGGTCATCTCTGCCTTCGTATTTTCTCTGAATTCTTTCCAGTTCAGGCTGAATCAGCTGCATCTGCTGGGAAGCGATCGTTGACTTGATTGTTGCAACAGCCAGAATGGCGTTGATGATGATTGTGACGAGTGCGATGGCACCGCCGACGGAAAGTACCGGTGCGAGCTTGTTGATGATCGCTGAGAGCGGATAAACGAAGATCGCATTGAACCAGTTTTCATTTTTCATGACATCCGCGAATGAGGTGCGGACTGTGTATCCTTCTACCTGTTCATTCCAGATATAGATAATCTGGTTATTTGCATCTCGCGGTATGGCGCAGCCGGTCAATATTACAGCGGCAAACACCAGAGCTGCCACCATGAATATCTTCTTTCTTCTGGGGGTTAGCTTCATATTTTCTCCTTATTAACGTATAACTCCTACATTGTAGCCTTTGAAAAGAGTTTTTCCAAGCTATTTTTATTGTGTTCAAAATCACCTGAAAGATAGCCGAAACGCACGATGAGAACTGCATCATTCGGACACTTTTCAAAATCAATCAGATCCTGACACATCATCCTCACCTGCCGTTTGATCTGATTGCGTTTCACCGCATTTCCCATCTTTTTGGAAAGTGTGATGCCGATTCTGGCTTCCTCTTCTTTTTTCTTTAATGTATAGAGCACATAAGACTGATTGGTAAATTTTTTACCGTTGTGAATCACCTTCTGAAACTCTTCATGTTTTCTGACTCTGTTTTTCTTTTTCATAAATCTTCATATATTCAGTGTGGTGAAAAAAAACCACCATATGGTGGCTTATTAAGCAGATAATACCTTTCTGCCCTTTGCGCGGCGTCTGGCCAGAACTTTACGTCCGCCGGGTGTAGCCATACGGGCTCTAAAGCCATGAGTAGCTTTGGTTTTTCTCTTGCTTGGCTGGTATGTTCTCTTCATAATACATGCCACCTCCAGTCTTTTTACATGTAGAAAACAACGCGTAAATATATTACGTTTTAATAAATGAAAAGTCAATCAGAAGCGGAAAAAACATGACATTTCAGGTGATTTGAACCGAATCTGATGAAAAAACAGGATTATTTCAATCCTGTCAGTTCACTTTGTAATACTCTTCCATCGTCAGATCCGGAGATATTTCATGCATTGCCTTTGTGACATCCGCACCCAGATACCGGAAATGCCAGGGCTGATAGGAGTAGCCTGTAATGCTTTCTTTTCCTTCCGGATAGCGCATGATGAATCCATATTCATGAGCGTGGGCAATCAGCCATTTGCCGGCATCCGTTTCCGCAAATGCAACGGTTGTGGCGGTGCCGCTTGCGTTGTCGCTGAAGTCAAAGGCAAGACCGGTCTGATGTTCACTGAAACCGGCTTTGGCAATGACTTTGTTGGCTTCTGCTTCACCGACCATTCCGGCTCTGTCTTCAAAGTAGTCATCCTGGGTTTCATAGGAAATATAACCGGCTGTCAGATACAGAGTCACGCCGCTCTCATTTGCCGCATTGACCATCGCTTTGAGCTGATCGGCAGCCAGGGCATTGACCTGAATGACATCGGAGATACTTAACACATACGGTGTGACAAGAGAAGCCGGTACAAAATCAGCGGGAAGGGAATGCGTCTTGTTCACAAGAACCGTCACACTGTTGGGATCTGTCAGTTCCACCGGCAGTGCTGTCGGCTCCGGGGTAGGCGTGACCTGTTCGCCATCCGCATCGGGTTCGGTTGCAGAAGAGGGGGATGAATCGGCCGGATTGATTCGGAACCAGACTCCCACGATCAGAAGAACGCACAGGAAAATGAGTACGCCTCTGACAATCTTAATCGGAGAAAGATCTGAAAAATCCAGAGATCTTCTGCCTGCTGTATTTACAGTCTCTTCAATCTGACTGTTTTCATCTGTCTGTCTGTTTTCTTCACTCATAATTTACCTTCGGATCGGTTACTTAAATATAATAAACAAAAATCATGTGATTACCATGGGATTTTCAAAGAATCGGTTATAATACATTTCTGAAGCAGGAGGTGCTTGATATGTTATTCAACGTATTATTATATGCAGTCATGGTCTTTATGGTGATCAGAATGATCATGATGAACAAGAACGTCAACAGAAGAAGAAAGGTCATCAATGTCATCAACCAGATCCAGGATGAGCAGGCTTTCTACGCCGCTGCCAACGAAGTGATCAATACTGTCAATGATCCGGTCATTGAAACAAAGACAAGAATCATCCGTTTATGGGGAATGGTTTATCATAAGAATCTGGACCGTTTTGAAGAAGAACTGAATGATATCAATATCAGAACACTTTTCCTGAATAAAAACGGAAATGTGACAATCGAAGCTGATGAAGATTCATTCTTCTATCTGCTGCTGTCGCTTCCGAATATGCTCTATGGAATGGACAGGGTTGATCTGATCGACAAGATCTATGAAAAGGTCAATGAACATGAAAATGTTTTAAGCAACCAGCTGATCAAGGCACTCGGCGATCACTGCAATCTTTTCTATCATCAGAAAGATGATCTCGGAGAAGCATTCTTCAGAAAGATCGATGAAGGTGATTATCCCGGCTACAGATATTCCAAGCAGCTGATCGGCGTATACAAGAATATCTGTGACACAATGTTATGCAAAATTCTCGCTGACCGGAATGAAGATTATTCCGAATTTGAAATCTATGCCGAAAACTTTGCAAAGATGGGTGTCGGCAGACGCTGGATCGAAGTGCTCGGTCTTGATATCAAAGCTCCGTCTGATGAGATTGAAGAAGAAACTGAAAACACAGAAGAGGAAGTCGCAGCAGATGAAGAAAACGATCAGAATGAAGCTGAGGTCATCGATGTGACTGCCGAAGAGCCTGAAACAGAAGAAGTTCAGGAAACAGATAAGGAAGAAGAGTAAATGAAGCTGATCGCAGGTCTTGGAAATCCCGGCAAGGAATACCAGAATACCCGCCACAACAGCGGATTTATGGCAGTTGATCTGCTCGCAGAAAAACTGGGAACTTCCATTTCAACAAATAAATTCAATGCATTGATTGCCCAGACAAGAATCGAAGGACAGGCGGTATTGCTGATGAAGCCGTTAACCTATATGAACGAATCGGGAAGCGCTGTTTCCCAGGCTGTCAGCTATTACAAGATTGAACCTGAAGATATTCTCATCCTTCATGACGATATGGATCTGCCGGTCGGTTCTCTCAGAATCAGAAAGAAAGGTTCTGCCGGCGGCCAGAAGGGAATGAAATCCATTATCAGCTGTCTGAATACAGATGAAATCGCAAGAATCAGAATCGGTGTCGGCCACAGTGAAAAAGGAAATCACAAGGTTGTACCGGATTGGGTTCTTTCTCCGGTTTCAAAAGCAGACCGCGAAGCATTCGATACCGTTCTTAAAGCTGCATCCGATGCAGCTTATGCATGGGTATATAAAGATATGGATAAAGTCATGTCTGAATACAACATCAAAGTGAAAAAAGAAACCAAAGAGGAGGAATGATCATTTCCGAAAACAGTATCCGGATGCCTGCGTGGCTGAAAGAAGAAATGAAGAACAATCCTGCTTCCAAAGCTCTGACAAAGGGGAAGGATATCGGCCTGACCTCACTGATTGAAGAAGCACTTGTCATCTCATCTTCTTATCTTGAAAAGCCCCGCGGCATGATCGTTGTCAAACAGAATCTCTATCACGCACAGCGTCTTTATGAAAGAATTTCGTCCTTTCTGAATGAAGATGAATGTGCGCTTTTTGGCGCGGATGAATCACTCCGCGTAGAAGCAATTGCCTCATCTCCCGAAATGACAGCCGTCAAAACGGAAACGATGGCGTCTCTTCTTGAAAATCCGTGTCAGGTTGTCGTGACCTGTCCGTCCGGACTTTTAAGACAGCTCCCGTTTCCGGAAATCTTCAGAGACGGATGCGTCACTCTGAAAACAGGGGAAGAGATGAATATGAATGAGCTGAAGCGCAGGCTCATGGCAGGAGGCTATCAGCAGACAGCCCATATCGATCAGCCTTTATGCTTTGCTTACCGCGGCGGCATCATTGATGTGTTCTCCATCAACTATGAAAATCCGATCCGTATTGAATTCTTTGATACGGAAATTGAATCGATCCGCTTCTTTGATGTGGCAACCCAGAAAACACTTGAAAGGGTGGATGAAGTCAGAATTGTCCCGGCTTCGGATGTTCTGTTTACCGATGAACAGATCAGTACAATCCGAAAGAAAGCAGATGAATTAAGCAAAACGATGGAAACCTACCCGTCCCAGGCTGAAATGGATCTGACTGCCATGGAGGAACATGTCTTTGACCGCAGGTTCTATCCTTACATGGCGCTGCTGGATGAAGCGGCCAGCATCATTGATTATATGGATCGTCCTTTACTCATATGGTCCGATCAGCAACTGATCAATGAATCCGCAAAGAAGCTCAATGAGGAAGCGATCTCCTATGTGCAGGAAATGGTGCAGGAAGGAAAGATGCTTCCGAAATATACGATGTATCACGACATCTCACGGATCGGAAAGAAACTGAAACAGGTGAAGGAAGATCCGTTTGAAAACAACATCGCAGAAATCGAAGAAGTTCATCTTCCCAATGAAGTGATTGAAACAAGACTCCGTCTGATTGCCGAAAAGGAAAGATCGATTATCGCATTGGGAGAAAAAGAATTCCGCAGAGCAGTTGATTTATGCGGTGAATTCGGAATCCGGTATACCATACTCGGTGATGATTCCGAAATCAAAGAGGGGATCAATCTCACGCTCTTTGAGCTTTCCCAGGGATTTCATTTAGGTGAATCTGATCTTTATGTCTATTCCGCTTCCGAACTTTTTGAAGTTCATCACAGAAGGGGAAGATATGAAAACAAATTCCGCAATGCGGAAGTCATTCATCACTACAACGAACTTGAACCCGGTGACTATATTGTCCATGCACAATACGGTGTCGGTCAGTATCTCGGCATTGAAACAAGGGAAATCAGAGATGTCAAAAGAGACTTCCTGAAGATTGTCTATCGTGGGAATGCCGAATTGCTTGTACCTCTTGAGCAGTTCCGTCTTGTAAGAAAGTTTATTTCCAGAGAAGGTGTTGTACCGCGTTTGAATAAACTCGGTACCAATGAATGGGAAAAGACAAGAAAGAGATTGCAGGAAAATGTCGAAAATATTGCCGAACGTCTTCTTTCTTTATATGCATCCCGTGAGCAGCATATCGGCTATGCCTTCTCCAAAGACAATGAAGAAACGATCAAATTTGAAAATGCATTTCTTCATGAACTGACCGAAGATCAGAAAAAGGCAGTTGAAGATATCAAAAAGGATATGGAAAGCGACAAGCCGATGGACAGATTGGTCTGCGGTGATGTCGGTTTCGGAAAAACAGAAGTGGCAGTCCGTGCTTCCTTCAAGGCAGTCTGCGACAGCAAGCAGGTGGCAGTCTTATGTCCGACGACCATTCTCTCCCAGCAGCACTTCCGCACCTTCAGCGAGCGCTATCGTGACTTCCCGGTGGAAATTCGTGTGCTCAACCGCTTTGTGACTCCGGCCGAGCAGAAGAAAACACTCGCCGATCTCAAAGAGGGAAAGGTGGATATTCTGATCGGAACCCATCGTCTTTTATCCAAAGATGTTATATTCAAAGATCTCGGACTTCTTGTTGTCGATGAAGAACAGAGATTCGGCGTGGAACATAAGGAAAAGATCAAGGAATTCAAAAACAATGTCGATGTTCTGACACTCAGTGCAACCCCGATTCCGCGAACTCTTCAGATGTCCCTGATCGGCATCCGTTCGCTTTCCCAGCTTGAAACGCCGCCGCTTAACCGCTACAGCGTTCAGACCTATGTGGTTGAAAAGAATCAGGCGATTGTTCAGGAAGCGATTGAAAAGGAACTGGCAAGAGAAGGACAGGTATTCTATCTCTACAATGACATCGATAAGATGTATAACGCCGCAAGAACGCTGCGTCATATGATTCCGCATGCAAGAATCGGAATTGTCCACGGCAAAATGGACAGGGAAGCAATCGAAGATGCGATGATGCGCTTCTCCAATCATGAACTCGATGTCATGGTCTGCACAACGATCGTTGAAAACGGCATTGATATTCCAAACGTCAATACAATTCTGATTGAAAATGCCCAGGATTTCGGTCTTTCCCAGATCTATCAGATCAAGGGAAGAGTCGGCAGAAGTGACAGAATTGCCTATGCCTATCTGCTGGTACCTCCCCGCAAGCAGCTTTCGGAAGTTGCAAACAAGAGACTTCAGGCAGTCAAGGAATTCGCAAGACTTGGTTCGGGATACAAGATTGCAATGAGAGACCTCACAATCAGAGGTGCCGGCGATCTGCTCGGTCCTGATCAGTCCGGTTTCATTGATACGGTCGGTATTGATATGTATATCGATATGCTCGAAGCGGCAATCGAAGCCAAAAAGAAGGGAAAACCGGTGGAAGAGCCTTCCGTGAATGCCCGTGCCAATGTCAACAGGACAGGATACATTCCTGAAAACTTCACAGACAACGACTACGACAAGCTTGATATGTATCAGAAGATTGACAAAATCGATACATCCGAAGAGCTTGAATCCTACAAGAATGACATGATCGACCAGTACGGCAGACTGCCGAAGGAAGTTGACGCTCTGTTTGAAAAGAAAGAGCTTGATCTCAGAATCACACTTCCTTATGTCCAGAGCTATCGTGAAATCAAAGGAAAGACAGAGATCACATTCTCTCCTTTGTTCTCCCAGCATGTGGACGGGGTGCGTCTGTTTGAAAGCTTTACGAAAATTTCAAGGGATATCAGAATCCGCTATCAGTCGGGAACGATCATCGCGGAGATTCCGCAGGTCAAAGACAGTATGAAACTATCCCTGAAAGTCATTGATGAAGCAGGAAAGGCAAGAAAGAATGAGAATTGACAAATATCTGAAAGTCTCCCGTATTCTGAAAAGAAGAACGGTATCCAAGGAACTTGCGCTGAATGAAAGAATTGAGATCAACGGCAGGGTGGTAAAACCTTCCCATGAAGTCAATCCGGGTGATATTGTTGCGATTACATTCGGCAACCGCAGACTTGAAGTCCGTGTGCTTTCTGTGCAGGATGTCAAACGGAAACAGGAAGCAGCCGATCTGTATGAAATTGTCAGCGAAACAAGAATCGAAGATCCTGCTTCTTAAAGAAAAAAACAAAAAATATAAAGTAACAGTGTAATATAATAAAACTGTTCAGGGAGCAATCATGACACAGAAACAGACGAATACAAAAAAGAAGAAGAAAAAGAACCGCCGCCTCGCGCCGGTTACAAAGCTGCTTTGCATTATCATGATCGGTGTATCCGCATGGCTTCTTTACTCCGTCGGCAGAGAAGTCATGACGACAATCGAGCTGCGCAGACAGCTTGCCGAAGTTGAGGAAAAACTCGAAAAGGTTCAGATTGAAAATGAACGTCTGAACAAGGAAAAGGAAAAACTGAAGGACCCTGACTATGTGCAGAGTTACGCCCGCGGAAATTATATTCTTTCCAAGGACGGTGAACAGATTTTCTACCTTCCTGAAAGCAATTCCGGAAATTAACTGCTTCGGCAGTTTTTCTTTTGTCCGCATGCATTCCAAAATCTGTTTTTTAAACATAGTTTCTGAACATAGCTTGGTGTAAAATAAGAACATAACAAAAGGAGTGAAAAAACAATGGCAAAACCGGTAGTATTGGTTGTAATGGACGGTGTCGGCTGGACTGAAAAGGACATGGGCAACGCCGTATTACACGCTTACAAACCACAGATTGAAGAATTAATGACAAAGTGGCCTCATACCACAATCAAAGCACACGGAACAGCAGTCGGTCTGCCTTCTGACGGCGACATGGGCAACTCCGAAGTCGGACATAATGCGCTCGGCTGCGGACAGATTTATTCCCAGGGTGCAAAGCTCGTCAATGAATCCATCGAAAGCGGACAGATCTATGAATCACAGGCATGGAGAGAAGCAGTTGCTTTCGCCAAGGAACATGACGGAAAGATGCACTTCCTCGGATTGCTTTCCGACGGTAACGTACATTCCAACATTTCCCATCTGCTCGCTATGCTGAAGCAGTGCAAGGCAGAAGGTCTGAAGGAAGTCAGAGTTCATGTACTTCTCGACGGAAGAGACGTACCTGAAGGATCTGCTCCGAAGTATGTTGACGAAGTCGAAGCAGTCATGGCTGAACTCAACGACGATACATTCAACAGCAGAATCGCTTCCGGCGGCGGCCGTATGGTCATCACAATGGACCGTTACGAAGCTGACTGGTCCATGGTCGAAAGAGGCTGGCATATCCATGTTATGGGCGACGGCAGAAAGTTCCCGTCTGCTAAAGAAGCAATCGAAGCTCTCTATGCAGAAAGCCAGGGCACAGACCAGTTCCTGCCGGGCTTCGTTGTCGCTGACGGCGACACACCTGTCGGAACAATCGATGACGGCGACTCCGTAATCCTCTTCAACTTCAGAGGCGACCGTGCAGTTGAAATTTCCAAGGCATTCGATTACATGAACAAGGGATTTGATGCCTTTGATCAGATCAAGAAGCCGAATGTATATTATGCAGGCATGCTGCAGTACGATGGAGACCTCAAGCTTCCTGAACACTTCCTGGTTGAACCGCCGCACATTGAGCACACACTCAGCGAATTCCTGGTTAACAAGGGAGTCAGCAGCTATGCATGTTCCGAAACACAGAAGTACGGTCATGTCACATACTTCTGGAACGGAAACAGATCTGAAAAGTTCTCCGATGAACTCGAAACATGGGAAGAAATTCCTTCCGATATCATCCCGTTCGAACTGAAGCCGTGGATGAAGGCAACAGAAATCACCGACAAGATGGTTGAAGCAATTGAATCAGGCAAATACCAGTTCTTACGCTGCAACTATCCGAACGGCGACATGGTCGGCCATACAGGAAACTATGAAGCAACACTCATCGGTGTAGAATCCGTAGACCTGATGCTCAAGAGAATCATGGATGCATGCAAGAAGATGGACTATGCACTCATCGTCACTGCTGACCATGGCAACTCCGATCAGATGTATGACAAGGGCTTCAACGAAGACGGTACACCGAAGCCTAAGACAAGCCACACACTGGCAGCCGTTCCGTTCGCAGTTTACAACGGACCGGAAGGAACAGAAGTCAAGGAAGGCGATGGCTTCGGACTTGCAAATGTCGCAGCAACCGTTGTCAAGCTGCTCGGCTACGAACCGGATCCCAACTGGCTCGAATCAATCATCAAATAAGAAATCAAACCAATCTGAAAACCGGATTCTGAAAGAGTCCGGTTTTCTTATTTTCGGATGATATCTTTTCTGACTTTTCCTATTGAATTTCTTTTTCAAATGATTATCATTGTGGACTAATAACAGAAGGAAAAGCAATTTGAGAGACATAAGACAGAAAGGAGAACATTCATGACAGTGCTTATTAATGTAGACGTGACATGCGCCGTCTGCGGCAGCACCCATACTTTTATCGAAGCCGGCAGCACCAATGCATTCGGACCGGCAGATCTTGACGGCCGTCCGCCCGAAATGGCAAGGAGCACGATGTTCACGTGGGTTCAAAGATGTCCTTCATGCGGATATTGTGCCCATACAATCAGCGAAAAGACAAAAATCAAACAGGAGATGCTTGAAAGTGAATCGTATCAGACCTGCGAAGGCAATGACATCAAATCCGGGCTCGGGGAAAACTTCTATCGTGCAGCCATGATTCTGCAGGAAGAAGGAAACATTGAAAAAGCAGCCTATATGTTTATCTGCTGTGCATGGGCAAGCGATGACGAAGGTGACAATGAAACAGCGAAAACATGCCGTTTAAAAGCAGAAGAGCTTCTGCGTCGGATTCCCGGTCACAAAGATGAAGAATCCAGAATGAACCTCCGCATGGATCTGTTAAGAAGAGCAGGACAGTTTGAAACAGTTCTGAGTGAATTCAAAGACAGTAACTTCAAAGACCGCGTCTGCAGAAAATACGCAGAAGCAGAACTCAGACTTGCAGAAAAAAGAGATGACAGCCGACATACGACAAATCTCATTTTCAACAACGGACTGCAGTTGGAAGAGTTCGACGTACAGTTCCCTGAATCGTCATCGTGAAGAACCCCACCCATGAAAAAGGTGTACGGGTGATCATCCAGATGATTTCACTGAGACTCGGCGTTGCCCGCACCATGGGAAAATACAACCGCACGATGGAAGCTCTTCGTCCTGAACTGAATGAATGGATCCGCTCTGCCGGTATATTCGATTATGTCTTCGATGCAGAAGAAGTTGTCCGTGAAGAAAGAGAAGACGGATATTATTACGGGGAAGGACTGCATCAGGGCGATCATCTTCATCCGAATGAAAAGGGCGGCAGAAAGCTGGCCGATGCATATGATTTAACGCAGCTGACCGGCGAAAAGCCGCTGCAGTAAAAAGAGAATATTCACAAAAAGCAGGTATGATAAAGAATTCATATCTGTTTTCTTATGGGAAAAACCACTGATCTCCGGTTAACAGATCATCTGTTTCATAAAAAATTCTTAGATTACCAAAAGAAAACATAATTGGTTCTTTTAAGAGTGCTCGATTACCATAATAGTTGAAAGATGCATATAAGAGATCTGATTGAACATCTGAGTATTTCTTATAAGCATCCTGATCGAAATAAGGCTGAGCCGAAGGAGGTGAATGATGCTCGATACAAAACTTTATACATTGTTAAGGGTTGCCGAATACAGGAATTACACCCAGGCAGCGAAATCACTGAATCTGACCCAGCCGGCAGTTTCTCAGCATATTCATGCGCTTGAGGATGAGCTCGGTATCAAATTGTTTGAAAGATCGGGAAACAGACTGATATTGACCAAAGCCGGCGAAAAGTGTGTTTCAACTGCCAGGACAATCTCCACTCTCTACAGCAATCTTCGCTACGAACTCTCGGATACCGGTTATGCGACACGTGAATTGAGCATCGGTATCACCCACACTGTTGAAAGCAACCGCATCTCGGAAGCTCTTGCCAGATATGCAGCAGAAAACAGGCATGTCAAAATCAGACTTGTAACGGATACCCACTACAAGCTGAAGAAAAAACTGAAGAATTATGAACTGGATCTGGCAATCATTGACAGTTCCATCAGCGATGATTTTTTCGAAACCCGTCTTCTCGATACAGACAGAATCGTACTGATTGTTGATCCTTCCCATCCGCTTGCTGAAAAGACATCGGTACAGCTTGATGATATCCTCCATGAAAAACTGATTCTTCGCTTACCGAGTTCCGGCACGGGCAATATGTTCATTTCCGCTCTTCAGGCAAAGGATATCAGTATTGATGCATTTGATGTCATTCTTGAAATGGAAAACATTGCGACAATCAAGGACCTTGTCCGCCAGAAGTACGGCGTATCTGTCATTGCCGAAAGTGCCTGCAAGGATGAAGTGACAACCAAAAAACTGATCGCACTTCCGATTGAGCATTTCGATATGAAAAGACAGGTCAATATCATCTACACAAAGAGTTTTCAGTACAGAGAATTCACCGAAGAAATCATCCGCATCTACAATGAGCTGAGATAAACAGTCGAATTCATCAGACTGAAATGATATGATATCTACCGTATATCCGGATATATGGAGGATCTGATGAAAAAACTGAAAAAAATACTGACAGCATTCATGGCTGTGATCTTATTGGCTTCATGCAGTTCAAACAAAGATTATACTTTCCTGACAACAACAGCCGGAAACATGTCCACCATCACATGTTCCGGAGGCATTCTTGAAGAACCTTACAACCTCGGCGGCAACGGAATCACGGAATTCTGTGCAGCGATGAATATGATTCAGAAGCTGACTGTCATTGATGAAAGTGAAATTCCTGAAGACAAAGGATATGAACTGCTGGTCTATACAAGAAACGGCCATACAACCATGCATATATCCGTTCCCTATATTGCAGTTGCGGATAACTGGTACAGAATCGATGACGATGAAAGTCTTTATTATCTGAACATCATGGTTGATGTCATTGAACGTCAGAACATTCTCGGAGAAATTGACTGAATGAAAAAGAAGAACTTATGAAAGGATCTTACGGACCTTTTCAAAAAGTTCTTCTTTTGTTTGATAGGGAATCACCGTGTAATACGGATCGCCGGTGATCATGGCGGATAAATGAATATCGGCAGGACGGTAGAATACGAAGCAGGGCTTGTTCAGCTTTTCTGCATAGGCAAGCTCATAGCCGACACCGATCGAAGGACAGGTGCACTCGGCAATCAGCAGATCGCACTCTCTTAACCATGCAGTATCCTGTTCATAAATTTTCCGGTCTCTTTCTTCCTGCTCAAATGAAGAGAGGGAAAGGTCGCCGATATGTTCGGTGAGAACGGTATCTGTTTCCTTGATCATTTCGATCAGATCATGATAAAGTGCCGCATCCTGACGTCCGCCTCTGATTGAAGCGGCAAAATATACTTTTCTGTTCATAATTACCTCACATTAAATATAGTATGATGTAAGCGGGAGAAAAAAAAGATTATGAAACTGAAAGAAGAACAGGTCAGTGCCGAATATGTATTCAAAGGCAAAGTGATCAATGTCAGATGCGACAAAGCAAAAATCTATGACGGCAGGATTGTCGACAGAGAAGTCGTTGAACATCCGGGAGGAGTCGGAATTGCGCTTGAGGATGAAGAAGGAAGATTCTTCATGGTAACGCAGTACCGCTATGCCCAGGAACAGATCATGCTTGAATACCCGGCAGGAAAAAAGGAAAAAGGGGAAGACCCTCTGACAACCGCAAAACGTGAGATTGTCGAAGAGACAGGATATGAAGGAAAAGATTTTGTCTATCTCGGAAATATGGTTCCCACACCTGCCTATGACACGGAAGTGATCGAACTGTATTATGCAAAATGCGGAGAGTTTGTCGGTCAGCATCTCGATGATGATGAAAGCATCAACCTGAGCAGACTGACACTGGATGAAATCACCGATAAGATTGTCAAAGGTGAAATCAATGATGCCAAAACAATGGGTATGACATTCCTGATCAAAGAATATAAGGAGCGCAACCAATGAAAAGAAAACCGGTAGATATCAGAGATCTTCTGACATACAGATATCCTGAAAATCTGACCTACAGCCCGGATGGAAAAGTACTTGCTTTTTCACTGGCAAAGCCGGATGAAGAAAAGAACAATTATCACCGTGATATTTATCTCATCCGCAAAGGAAAGCCGGTTCAGCTGACTTCTGCTTTCTCTTCATCCATCGTCTTCTTCAAAGATGACACGCATCTTGTGATCAGAAGAGTCAGGGAAGAAAGCGAGCCCGGTATCACCGTTCTTTATGAAATCGACATCAACGGCGGTGAGGCAAAAGAATGGATCAGACTTCCTTTCGCACTCAATAAAATCATCAGAATCAATGAGACTTCCTATGCGTTGACCGGTGTCATTGATAAAAATGATCCGGACGGATATAAGAAAGACGGGGAAACACGCAAAAAGGAAGCTGAAGAAAAGAAGAAAGCCGGCAGCGTCACGGTTGTTGATGAAATTCCTTACTGGTTCAACGGGGCAGGATTTACCAACGGAAACAGAACAGCTCTGTTCATTCTGAATGAAGAAAAGAAGAATAAGATCAAACGCATCACTTCCGCAAAATTCAATGTGGATGACATGATTGTCGAAGACGGAAAGATCTTCTATACAGGAAATGTTCAGGATACAAAGCAGAATCTGTATAACAGAGTCTTCTGCTATGATCCTGAGACTTCAAAGAAAGAAGTCCTTTATAAAAAGGAAGATCATGAAATTTACGGATTGATGAAACTGAATGACAGACTGCTTGCATTTGCCAGTGACATGAAAGAATTCGGTGTGAACGAAACACCCGATCTGGTTGAAATCAAAGACGGAAAGATCATCACAATCCTCGACCCGCACAGACAATTACACTCCAGTGTTGTCGGAGACACATTGCTCGGCGGCGGAAAAGGTGTTGTGAAAAACAGCAACGAAATTTTTGCGATCGCAACCGAAGAAGACAGAAGCGTCATCTGGAAATTTGATGAATCATTTGAAAAGCATGTACTGTTTGATGAACCTGGTCTTGTTTCAATGATTGATGTCAATGATGAAAAGATTGCATTTGTCAGGGAAACATCAACAAGTCTCGGTGAAATCTATGAGATGAACAAGGATGGTTCAAAGCTGAAGCAGCTGACACATTTCAATGAGGAATGCCTCAAAGACAAATACATCGCACTTCCGCAGAGGGTTGATTATGAATCCGGAGAATTCAAACTTCACGGATATGTTCTTCTTCCTGAAAACTACGGAAAGAAAAAGAAGGTTCCGGCAGTACTGGATGTACATGGCGGCCCGAGATGTGTTTACAGTGAAGCTTTCTTCCATGAAATGCAGGTCTGGGTATCCCGCGGCTATGCAGTCATGTTTACAAATATCCCCGGCTCGGATGGCAGAGATGATGAGTTTGCGGATATCCGCGGCAAATACGGAACCATTGATTTTGATGCATTGATGGCTTTTACCGACAAGGTGCTTGAAATATATGACGGCATCGATCCGAAGAAAGTCTGCGAAACCGGCGGCTCATACGGCGGCTTCATGACAAACTGGATCATCACCCATACCGACCGCTTCTGTGCAGCCGCTTCGCAGAGATCCATCTCCAACTGGATATCCATGTCATTTATTTCTGACATCGGTCCGTACTTCGGTCCGGATCAGTGCGGCGCAGAAGGTCTTTATGGTGATGAAAATACCCGTATCATGTGGGAGAGATCACCGCTTCGCTATGCAAAGAACTGCAAGACACCGACACTCTTCATCCACAGCGATGAAGACTACAGATGTCCGATTCCTGAAGGTATGCAGATGATGCAGGCACTTGCCGCAAACAACGTTGAGACAAGAATGGTGATCTTCCATGGTGAAAACCATGAACTTTCCCGCGGCGGCAAACCGCTCAACAGAATCAGAAGACTGAAGGAAATCAGCGACTGGTTTGATGCACATACAAAATAACGGTTTTTGAAAAACTCTTGACAGGATTGTACATAGCTTTTACGATTTCGATAATGAAGTCAGCAGGAGGAAACAGATTATGACTTATCGCATTGTATCGGATTCTTCATCAAATATTTTCACTTTACCGGGAAATATTGATTACAGAACAGTTCCCCTGAAAATCCTTGTGGATGGCGTTGAGTATGTCGACGAGCCGGGACTTGACACCGA
The DNA here is from genome assembly GCA_030525525.1 of Erysipelotrichaceae bacterium. Lineage (GTDB taxonomy): Bacteria > Bacillota_I > Bacilli_A > Erysipelotrichales > Erysipelotrichaceae > Bulleidia. The sequence goes on along the minus strand of JAUNEN010000030.1, from coordinate 710 downwards.
ATCACTTGTCGCAAAAATGGAAGCCAGCCAGTGGGGTTCATCGACTTCCTGCCCGGCAATCCAGGAATGGCTTGATGCATTCGAAGGTGCTGATTATATTTTCTGCGTGACAATCACAAGCGGTCTTTCCGGCAGCTACAACTCCGCTCTGAATGCAAAGGATATGTATCTGGAAAGCCATCCCGAAGCGAAGATCTATGTTGTCGACTCTTTATCAACCGGCGGTGAAATGGAACTGATCATCGAAAAGATCAAGGAATGCATGGAAAAAGAACTGCCCTTTGAGGAAGCTGTCCAGGTCATTCAGGATTATCAGACACATTCCCATCTTCTCTTCACCCTTGAATCTCTTTCCAATCTTGCCAAAAACGGTCGTGTTTCACCGGCTGTCGCAAAAGTGGCAGGTCTTCTCGGCATCCGCTTCCTCGGCAGGGCAAGTGAAGAAGGAACTCTTCAGCAGGCACATATCTGCAGAGGCGCAAAGAAAACACTGACCATGTCCTATTCAGAAATGGTCAAAATGGGATATAAAGGCGGCAAAGTGAGAATTCACCACAGTCTGAATCATGCGGCAGCCGAAAAGCTGAAGAATCTGATTCTGGCAGAATATCCGAATGCGGATGTGAAGATCACACCGTGCACGGGTTTATGCTCATATTATGCAGAAAGAGGCGGAATGATCTTCGGTTTTGAAGACTTCTGATCTTTCA
>JAUNEN010000109.1 GCA_030525525.1 Erysipelotrichaceae bacterium | reverse complement strand
ATCTCAACTTCATTGCTGATATATTCGGAATTGATTCTGCCGTGCGTCAGGAAAAGATACGCAGATATGCAGATACCTTTGAACTGACACATGCCCTTGCAGAACCTATTTCTTCCTACTCCCACGGCATGAAGCAGAAGCTTGCATTAATCTCTGCATTAATCCATGATCCGAAACTGATCATCATGGATGAACCGTTTGTAGGTCTTGATCCCAAGGCATCGCATCTGCTCAAGCAGATGATGCGTGAGCATTGTGACAATGGCGGAGCGATCTTCTTCTCCACTCATGTTCTGGAAGTCGCAGAAAAACTCTGTGACAAGGTAGCCATTATCAAGCAGGGCAGACTTGTCAGAGCAGGAACCATGGAAGAAGTCAAAGGAGATGACAGTCTGGAGGAAGTCTTCCTTGAGCTGGAGGAGGAATAATGCTGAAGCTTCTTCTGAAAAAACAGCTCACTGAACTGTTCAGGAATTATTTTCTGGATGCGAAGAAAGGAACCATGCGTCCCAAATGGCAGGTTGTCCTGTTCTTTGTGTTTTACATTGCAATTGTCTTCGGCGTCCTTGGAGGAATGTTCTTTATACTTGCCACCAATCTCTGTGGACCGATGATATCACTTGAAGTAGGATGGATGTATTTCCTTCTCATGTCATTAATTGCATTGATTCTCGGAATCTTCGGCAGTGTGTTCAATACCTATGCAGGTCTTTATCTTGCAAAGGACAATGATTTATTGCTTTCACTCCCGATACCGGTCAATGTGATCATTACCAGCAGACTGCTCAATGTCTATATCATGGGTTCCATGTATTCCCTGATTGCCATGATCCCCACTCTTGCGGTTTACTGGATCACAGCCGGCTTTACACCGTTACGGGTCATCTCAGGAATTCTCTTAACCTTCACGATCACACTGATCGTCATGTTGTTATCCTGTATCCTTGGATGGGCGGTTGCCAAAATCAGCCAGCGCTTCCATAACAAGAGCTATGCCGGAGTCCTTTCCGCATTGGCATTCTTCGTTGCATATTATTACTTCTATTTCAAAGCGAGCAGTATGCTCGATGATCTTCTGCTCAATGCGGCAGTGTATGGCAAAGAGATCAAAGGCTCTGCCTATATTCTTTATCTCTTCGGCTCAATCGGTGAAGGAAACCTTTTGGCCGCACTCATCTTCTTAGCCGTATCACTGGTCTTAAGCGCACTTGTATGGAATGTGATTTCCCGCACCTTCTTTGCCATTGCCGCAGATACCGGTGCAGTTGAAAAGAAGACATATAAAGAACGCTCGGTCAAAAGAAAAAGCGTCTTCTCTGCTTTGCTCGCTAAAGAATTCAGAAGATTTACATCTGATGCGAATTATATGCTCAACTGCGGTCTGGGAGTACTGTTGATACCTGCTACCGGTATATTGATCTTAATCAAAGGCGGTGAATTCATGGGAGCACTTGATACTGTCTTTGTCCATGCACCATACACCTCAGCCGTTATGATCAGTGTGATGCTATGCATGATGACATCCATGTGCAATATGGCTGTTCCTTCGGTTTCCCTGGAAGGAAAGAACATCTGGATTCCCCGTTCGCTGCCAGTGACTGCAAAACAGGTGCTTCGGGCAAAGGCCTGCATGCAGCTGATTCTGACCGGCATCCCGGTCGCATTTGCAGCAATTCTCTGCATGTTTGCAGTGAATGCACCTGTTTATATCAAAGCATTAAGCATCCTTACTTCACTTGCCTTCACCTTCTTTGCCACAATGTTCGGACTGTATCTCGGAGTGCGCATGGCAAATCTCAGCTGGGTCAGTGAACTGTCAGTCATCAAACAGAGTGCATCGATCATGATCATCCTTTTCGGCACATGGATCGCTGCCGCTGCCATGGGTGCAGCCTGGCTTCTGTTAACCTATCAGATCGGTGCAGCAGCCTGGCTCTCCATTCTCAATCTGCTTCTAGGCGCAGGCGGTCTATACTTCCTGCATTGGCTTGATACAAAGGGAGCGAAGCATTTCGCAGAGCTTTGATCCTTACTCTGAGCATCAGTTCAGACAGAGCCTTCAATTCATACTCATTCAAAAAGGCAGACACAGTTCTGCCTTTTTAAATGAGGACATTCATTCAGAATCAGCTTCTTCATGAATGATCCCGTTCATGCTCACCTCTTCTGATTCATGATCTGTATCCGCAATATCCCACCGTCAAAAAAGGATTCCCGTAACGGGAATCCACAATCAGAGCATGCGCCTGCCGTGTCTTTTTTTATGCCTGTAATGATCTAAGGGGAATGATTTCAATCAGAACAGATCTTTGATGTCATTGAATGTGATTAATTCAATGTGATTGTCTTTGACCCATTGCTTGACTTCATTGCTTGTCAATGCTTCAAGATCTTTGACACGGCATGTGTTGAAGCTGCTTAATGCAAACAGTTCAGCATCGCAATAGCCGCAATGAGTCACCAGATACCCGATCTCCTTTTCCAGGAAATGACCTTTATCTTCAACAAGATATGTAATCAGATCTTCCGTGAGCTGCTTCTCAGGACCGCCCATCTGATACCAGCCCACGGATGCCATCATATCTGCTTTTGTGATGTTCATCAGGGTTGTTGAATCAGGAAGTCCATATTTCTTCACCAGATCAGCAGTTACCTTTTCGGTTGTCTTTGTACCGTATGCATGATTATGAATGTAATCCGGAAGTCTGCCTGTGATTTTCACAAACTTCTGAATCTGTGCATCGAACTCAGCATAGAGTTCATCATAGTGTTCTGCCAGATGATCAAAACCGTTTTCTTCTGTATCAAGAGCTCTGTTTTCTCTTGAGCCTAAGAACATTCCGTTTTCATGTGTTAATGTCGGCACCTGCTCATGAGGCAGAACAGAAGGACCGGTGGAAGCGTTCAGGTCAATGCCGAAGGCAATCTGATCAAGATACGGTCTGATCCATTCAAACACTTCCTCTGCCCAGGGCATATTGGTGAAGAATCCTGTATTTCTGACAATACCGTTGCGGATTCCATGCACACAGCCTAATGCTGCCGCACGTGTGATTCCGTAGTCATCAGACTGAACGACAAGCTTCATATTATTCCTGACCTTCTTCTTCCTTAAGAGCTGCTTTGTCACCCATTCTGAAGAACGGATACCAGATGATCATGGAGCCGAGAATCATTAATACCTGCCAGATCATCAGGCTGAAGCCTCCCTGCAGGAAACCGGAGATCAGCGGCGGAGTCGTCCAGGGAAGATTCAGTCCGTAAGGAACCTGAACAAGTCCCATCTTCATAACGACGTAAGTCAGAGAGCCGAGAATCGGGGATGTGAAGACTAACGGAATAAAGAACATCGGGTTCAGAACGACCGGCATACCGAACAGCAGCGGTTCATTGATGAAGAACAGTGTTGTCGGCAGTGAGAGTCTGCCGAGCATCTTATACTGTTTGGACTTGGCAAACAGGCACATCAGGATTGCCATGCCGAACATGGAGCCGATACCGCCGAACATATAGGAACCGGCAAATGCCTGGGAAATGATATTGGGCATGACTTTGGAACCTGCCTGATAGGCAGCCAGGTTTTCGAGCATGAGCGGAATATAGATCGGCTGAGTAATGGAACCGACGATGTTGCCGCCATGAAGACCGAAGAACCACAGCAAGCTGGCCATAATATCAAAGAAGAGATATGAGAAGAAGTTGTTGCCCATGAATCTCATCAGGTTGGACTGAATGATGGTGAAGACAGCGTTGGAAAGTGTGCCGTAGCTTGTCATAGACATAAGACCTGCAACCACCAGCATGATCACCACTGCAAAACCTGCCGGAATCAGAGATGAGAAAGCTGCCGTAACATTGGGCGGAACACTGTCGGGAAGCTTGATTGTCCAGTTCTTCTTAACCGCAAAGATATAAAGACGGGATGCGATGAGACCGACGATCATTGCTGTGAAAAGTCCCTTCGATCCAAGATAGTCAAGGCTTAAAGCACTGACAGCTGTTGTACCGTCTGCCGGGGAAAGGTAGGAAGCTCTGCCTGTGCACAAGAAGAAACAGACAAGACCTGTCAGACCTGCACCGCCTGCTTCGACATTGAATTCCTTGGCAAGTGAGTAAGCGATGAAGAATGAAGCATAGACTGCGATCACATCAATTGTGACCTGAGAAGGCAATGACAGAATATTGAACAGGCCCGAAGCCATGAGCCAGTCCGTCCATCCCGGAATCGGGAGCCAGCAGATCAATGTGAAGATGGAACCGACGATTGTGGCAGCCATGATTGCCACAAAGCCTGAGCTGATTGCACGCAGATACTTGTTTGATCCGAAAGAAGCTGCGATCGGTGTCAGTTTCGTTTCGAGAAAGTTCAGAAAACCGTTCATTTTTCTTTCCTCCTGTTTTTCTGTACCTTCAATTTAGCCGAAACAAAAGCAGAAGACTTACAGCCTTCTGCCAGTTTTCGGGCATTAAAGTGAATCGCCTTTTTCACTCTTCTCCTCTTCTTTGTCCATTGCCTTGAAAAACGGATACCACATCCCTGCCTGCAGCACAAGCAATATCACCTGCCATAAGGCAAGCCGCCAGCCTCCCTGAATGAATCCGGTCACAATCGGCGGAGTTGTCCAGGGAAGCGGAAAGCCGATTGTATAAGGAAGAATTCCTGCTTTCATCAAAGTCAGTGTCAGTGCCCCGCTCACAAACGGAATGAAGATAAACGGGATCAGCAGCTGCATGTTCAATATGATCGGCAGACCAAACAAAAGCGGTTCATTGATAAAGAAGATCCCCATCGGTAATGAAATCCGGCCGACTGTACGGATCTTCTGTGATTTTGCAAAGAATGCACAGAGGACAGCCAAAGAAAGAGTGCTGCCGATACCGCCGAAATAATAGGCAGAAGACAGTCCGTTGTTAATGATGTTGACAGGCGGCTGCTGAGCCTGAAAGGCACGGATGTTTTCCAGTGAAAGTGAAAGATAGACAGGATCAGTCAGAGCACCGATGACATTGCCGCCATGGATGCCGAAGAACCAGAGAATTGATGCAACAAGATTAAGGCCAAGATACGATGAAACAGAATTACCGAGAAAACCGGCAATCACTTTCTGCACCGTAGACTCAATGAGTGCAGCCGGTGAACTGAATCCGCATAAACGCACCAGTAAAACAGTCACAACACTGAGAGATGCACAGATCAGAAACGGAATCAGCGAGAGAAACGATGCCTGCACATTTTCAGGTAATCCTTTTATGTTTTCATTCTTCGGAATCAAAGCATGCAGCTTTAAAAACAGAAAGCTGAGAGAGACAGCGGCAATCATTGCCGTAAATACACCGGAAGGCCCCATCATTGAAAGATCGAGCACACCATCCGATGAGCGCACCGCAAACATGAAAAACCCGGCAAGAGAAGAAAGAACTGCGCCGGCTGTATTTCCCCTGCGCCCCCGTGCAGCCGAAAAGGAAATCGTGCAGATCAGATACACGGAAATCATTCCCAATGTCATGTCATAGCCAAGAGTGAACAATGATTTAAGACCTGTTTTTTCAATCAGCTCTGTATATCCGTTCACAGGCAGATTGGCAACCAAAGAAAACAAAGCTCCGCACACCGTTACCGGCAGCACCATCGTCATTCCTCTTGTAATCGAGCTGATCACCGGATTTGTCCGCACTTTACCTGCCAGATTCTGCAGAAACTCCATCAGAGCGTGTTGTTTATGTGTGATCTCTTCTGACGTTTTTTTCTTTTCTCCGCTCAGGATCATGTCAATGACACTGTCCGCATCGAGAAGACCATAGGCCTCCTTTTCCAGCACAAAAACCTGCGGCTGGAATGTCCGGCATTTTTCTTCCATGAAGGAAAGCTGGGGAGCCAGAAGAATCACATCCGCCTGAATGGCATAGGTGTCGAGTTCAAAGCTTGCACACGAGCCGACTTTCATGTTTTCCAGATTCCGCTCTGCAATCCGGTTTCTCATTTTTGCGACAAGAGCGCTTGAGGACATGCCTGCAGCGCATACGACAAGAATATTCATAAGTTTTACTGGAAAATACTTTCGGGCTTTCTGGATTTCTGTGCCCGGCACATCCGTGTGATTTCTTCCATGAACACATCATATGACGGTGTTTCCGTAATTCTTCTGACAAACCGCTCATCATTGACCGAAGCATAAATCACACGGTTGAACAATGTATAGACTTCCCCTCCCTCTTTTCTTGAGGCAAGCAGGAATACAATTCTGACTTTCTGTTTTCCCCAGCGGATGGGATTTTTCAGATGGCATACTGCCACACATGTCCGCTTTGCCATCAATGTCATCGGATGGGGCATGGCAATCCCCAGTCCAAGATCCGTCGATGCCAGTTTTTCCCTCTGCAATACAGAAGCTTCAAAGACAGCAGGCAGTTCTGTTTCCTTCATCATTTTTGTACAGAGGAAATGAATGACTTCCTCTTTATTCCGGAATGCCTGATCAGAGAAGAACAATGATTCAGAAAAGAATCCCCGGATGATCTGAATATCTTCTTCTGTTTCCATGAACACATCCCTGATTCTTTCTGCATCGGAGTCGCTCAGAGAGTATTTGACCTGCAGAACAGGCACCGGCATTCTGCGCTCAATCGGTACAGTTGAAACAATCAGATCACATGTATCCGGACTCACGTTTTCAAGATCTGCAAGAGAAGCAGCTTTGATTTCTTCAATCTCATCGGAAAATCTTGCCTGTAAGCGGAACATGAGCAGCCTTGATGTTCCAGCCCCGCTCGCACAGACTGCAAGCACCCGCTTTTTCCGGTGACTGCTTTTCTTGCGTTCCAGAGCCAGCTGGAAATGCAGGGCAAGATAGCCGATTTCCTGTTCATCAACCTTTGTATTGTATTCTTTCCCGAGAACTTCACAGGCAAGCACAGCCATTTCATAGCCGATCGGATTGCCTTCCTTGATATCATCGAGAATCGGATTATGCAGACGGACATTGTTCTTCAGTCTTGTGATCATCGGCTGCAGATGCATGCAGAGCATCGTAAACAGATCAAGATCACTGAAGAAATCAATGCCATACTGATTGAGTACAGCACTTAAGATTGTTCTGACAATATTCAGTGTTTCCGGCTGAATCAGATTTTCATCATTTTCTGCATCAAAAACCCGTGAGCCGAGTAAATGGATCATCATATAGTCCACTTCCCGATCCGGCATTTTCACATCAAAGGTTTCCTGAATGCGGTCTTTGATTTCACAGGCAATCTTCAAAACAGATGCATTTTTTTCTCTGTCTGTATGAATCGGTGTGACATCGGGAATATACTCATCTGACTGAATTCTGAACAATGCAATCAGAATATGGATATTGAGGTTTTCAAGACCGATATCAGTCAGGGTATAGTGATTGTCTTTGAGCACCTGTGAGGTTATACGGCTGATTTCAGATGTATAGCGGCTTTCAAACATGCCCAATGGCTGGTTATGGAAAACCTGACTGCCTGAAAAGTCATCATGGAAGAAATAATCGGAAATACAGTTGCGGATATCTTTTTCACTGCCTTTGATCCGCATACCGAGTGTCTGTCTTGATTCAAGTTCAAGATTGTACTCCGCAAGTTTTTCACGCACGTATTTCAGATCGGAAAAGACTGTTGTATGGGATGCAAAGATCCTGTCGGCAATATCTTCATACCTCTGATATTTTCTGGAACAGAGATATGTACGGATAATATAGTCCACCCTGCCTTCACGGCTGATCGGCGTGACATATTCCTGCTGGGCTGTTTTCTGTTTTTCTTTCTTCAGATAATTCAGAAGCGATTCACGGTCATCTGTTTCAATCATGTAGCCGCGGTTGGACTTCTGAATCACCTGAGCTCCGCACGCACGCAAAAGAACATCGCGGCTCTCTTTGATGTATTCTCGCAATGTTCTGGGCTTCATATCCAGTTTTTCGCAGATTTCTTCCTGCGGCACGTAGCCTTCTGCTTCGGCCAAGATGGAATAAATCTGAAGTGCCTTGATATCCATTGTTTTATTTCAACAATTCCTGTCGTCTACTATAATACAGCAAAGTCGGGATCAGAATCACCAATGTTCCGATCGTATAGCTGCTGATCTGCTGATCAAACATCCCGGCAACATTGCCGGAAAGAAAGACAACAAGATAAAAATAGCCGAGTTCTGTCAGCAGATAGGCACAGAACAGCCATAATCCCAACTTCTTTTCATGCAGGAAAACAGATCCGGCAAGAAGGATGATTTTGCATGTTGCAAAGCATTGATCAGCAATTCTTGCCTGCGTCAGATCATGTGTGAAAAGTGTAATCAGATCAATTGCCGCAGAAATCAAGACAAACCATTTAGCAAAATACAGAAGGTGATGATA
>JAUNEN010000029.1 GCA_030525525.1 Erysipelotrichaceae bacterium | reverse complement strand
CATGTGGAGACTGTATGCTGCTTGTACCACCAAAAGAAGGACTTCATCTCAGTACCGTATGAGCCGAAGAATGTGGAGTAAGACATGAGATTTGACAATGCGTATTTTATTACTGGTACGGCCTATGCAGGCAAATCAACCATGGTAAAACTGCTTGCAGAGAAATATAACGGTATCCTGTGTGAAGAGAACTATCACGATCAGCTATTGCCAGAGTTGGACAGTGCAGAGTTCCCTTTTCTGACATACACTCGTGATCTAAGGGATTGGCATGACTTCATCAGGAGAAGTCCAGAAGAATACAAGGCGTGGATGGACGGCGTGTCTCATGAATGTGAGATATTGGAGCTCAGGATCCTTGACGGGCTTAAGGAGCAGAGACAGCCTGTGTTTGTAGATACCAATATTTCAATAGAGACATTGAAAAGGATAACTCCCTCAAATCATGTACTGGTCATGCTGGCGGATCCTCAAATATCTGTGCGGCGCTTCTTTGAAAGACCAGATCGCGAGAAGCAGTTCTTATATCAGTTGATTATGGATGAACCCGATCCTGAGAAGGCAATGGAGAATTATCGGAAAGGACTCATGCTGATCAATTCGCAGGAAAACTATGACCACTACCTACATTCAGGGTTTCATGTGATTATCAGGGATGAAAGCCGAACCATACTGCAAACATTGGAACTGGTTGAAAAGGCATTCGGTCTGGAATGACGTGAAGAAAAAACTTGAACCTTTAACTGTCGCAAAATATGCGACAGCTCAGGTAGTACGATCAAAATCCAGTCGAGACGGTATGCTGCTTGTACCATCAAAAGAATGATTTCATTTCAGTGTCTTATGAGCCGAAAGATGCGGATTATCTGAAACAACTGAAATGATATTGACAAATCGCAATTAGTGGAGGTGCTTTATGAAACTGGTTTTTATCATTGGCGATGCCGCCGTTGGAAAAATGACAGTTGGTCAGGAATTGATGAAAATCACAGACCTGAGGCTCTTTCACAACCACATGACTATCGAACCAGTGATCGAGATATTCGGCAGATATGACGGGAAGACCATCTCAGAAATACGCGACGTTATTTTCAAAAACTTTGCCGCTTCCGATAACTATGGGATGATTTTCACTTTGATGATGGATTTTGATTTGCCATCAGAATGGGAGTATCTTGAGCATATTAAGGGATTTTTTGAACCTTATGGAACAGAATTCTACTATGTTGAATTGATTGCCCCGCAGGAAATCAGACTGAAGCGAAACGTCTCTGAAAACAGACTGAAACACAAAACATCCAAAAGAGACATAGAGACTTCAAACCAGCGCTTGATCAATGATGATAATAATCACAGATGCGTCAGTCATGAAGGTGAGATCACTTTTGATAACTACCTCAGGATTGATAATTCAAATAAAGAGCCTGACGAGGTTGCAAGATTGATTAAAGATACCTTTGATCTCTAAATACCAGTTTGTCGATATCTTCCTTCTTGAACAACTATTGAGACTATAGTGTTGCTGCAAAAGTTGAACTCGTAGAAATCCTTTATTTTAAGCACTTTTACGAGCATTCCACCTTCGGAAAGACCACCTGGTCGAAGCGTGGAAAACGCCTCGAAAAGTATGTCCGGGTGGCTATAGCAATAGAACTCGTCACTGTAGGCACAAAACTCGAGGACTTATAGACAATAGAATATTGAACTGATTATGGGCGTTTATTTTCTGCATCTCGCAATAAGTCAGCGTCCTTTCATATTATTGAACAGAGCCAAATACTCGGCTGAAATAAGGCCAAATACTCGGTCAAAATCAAGATGAATACTCGGCCACAACTTATGCACACAATCGTTTCAACCGCAAAAGTCTTTAGGTAATATGTCAAGAGATATTAAATAAGGACTTTTAAAGAGTTCTTTGAAAAAGCGCATGACAAAAATAGCTTTTCAGTGAAAAGCGGGATTTCAGATAAGTCTAGCTGGAAGCAGCCAGACAACGGTCGTCGAAGAGCTTGTTATTACGCAGCAGACCAAAAACAATTCTGATGAATTTACGAGAAGTTAAAACGAGTGCGCGCTTATGAGCATTTACTTTCACTTCGCTGCGTTTACGGTTGTAGAAATCGGCCAGAGTATCGTTATGACGGATGACAGATGCCATAGCTTCTACAATATAGTCGCGAAGAAAAGAATTACAGCCGTTCGGTTGTTTACGGTGATCAGAGTCTTTCGGACCGGACTGTTTACGTTTCCATCTACGGCCGCAGTAAGAAGGAGATTGTCATCAGATGAAAAGCAATTAATATTACTTATCTCGGCAATCATTCCTGCAGCGAAAACCGGACCGATACCTTTGCAGGGCATTTTTTTGATACCCCATGACGGGGGGCAAATCCTTGCATTTTCCAATACGAACGTAATCAGCACACAGGAAAGCGTGGATGAGATCCGCAAGGCCGCTTATGCAAAAATGGATGCGGATGCGAAGAAACATATTTACACGCACAGTTTCAGTGATTTCTACTATCGGAAAATGAAGGAATCCGAGAAAACAGTCCGCAAAGACGATCTTCTTTTCTGCGGTGCGCCGCATCTTTTTATCGCACACGAAAAATGTACCGGCAAATGGGCGGAAGACAGCAAAACAAACTGTCATCTGGCTTCAGCATATTTTGAATTGCTCTGCAATGCATACGGTCTTGGAACAACGATCATGAGCTATTGTGCGGAAGTGCTGAATGAGCTGGCGCCGGAAGCCAGAGCGATGCTGAATATTCCGGAAGATCACTATACCGGTCTCATAATCGGTTTCGGGTATCCGGAGATCAGTTATGCAAGAGGTGTTCAGAAAGACCGCTCAGCCAAAACACACCGATATTCATCGGAAAATGAATGACTGCCAGAGTCATGAAGGATCAGATGATTTAAGGCAACTGAACATAACAGAAAAACCACAAATACGTTATCTGCAGTTGGTAGAAGGGTATGCAACTGCACTTTACAATGATGGAAGAACTCATATTTACGGAGGTTATAACATGATTGCTGAAGTGCACGGACTTGTGAAGAAATACCCTTCTTTTGAATTGAAAGAGATATCTTTCGGTCTGGAAAAAGGAAGGATTACAGGCTTCATCGGCAGAAACGGTGCCGGGAAAACAACAACAATTAAATCGATGCTGAATCTGGTCCATCCTGACAGCGGAACGATCAGATTCTTCGGGGATCCCATCACAGCTTATGAATCCGAGATCAAGAAACGCATCGGCTATTCAACCGGGACGATCAGCTGGTATCCGAGAAAGAAGATCAGAGACATTGTCGGTATTGTGAAGAACTTCTATGAGACCTGGGATGATGATTCTTATCAGAGATATCTCAAACTCTTCTCGATTGATGAAATGAAAACACCGCTGCAGCTGTCCGAAGGAATGAAGGTGAAGCTGAACCTTCTGCTTGCGCTTTCCCACAGAGCTGAGGTATTGATTCTTGATGAGCCGACCAGCGGACTGGACCCGTTTGCCAGAAATGAACTTCTTGATATTTTTGAAAGTCTGAAAAACGATGGCGTGGCTGTGTTTTTCTCGACGCATATTATTTCTGATATTGAGAAATGTGCGGATGATATCATCTATATTTCTGACGGAAGTATCAAAGCAGCCATGGCGAAGGCTGATTTTATCGGTAAATACTGCAAAGACGGGGAAACACTGGAAGATGCCATGCTCAGAATGGAGAAAGGAGTATCTTATGCGCAACATGCTTCGTAAGGAAATGTACCTGAGTGCATCGATTCTGTCTTATCTCTTCATCATTTTCGGATTGATGTTTCTGCTGCCGGGATATCCGGTCCTCTGTTCAGCTTTCTTTGTGTCACTGGGAATCTTCCAGAGTTTTCAGACAGCCAGAGAAGCAAACGACATTGTATTCTCAGTCCTTCTTCCGGCTGCGAAGAAGGATGTCGTAAAGGCCAAATATCTTTTTGTCTGTCTGATTGAGCTCTCTGCATTTGTTCTGATGGCCGGATCGGTGATTCTGCGCATGAGTGTTTTTCGTGATTCTGCCGTATACCGCACCAATATGCTGATGAATGCCAACTTCTTTGCGTTAGGCATGGCATGTGTGATCTTCGGCTTATTCAACATGATCTTCGTCGGCGGCTTTTTCAGAACAGCGTATAAGTTTGCCCGTCCCTTTGTCACTTTTATCATTATGTGCTTTCTGATCATATTTGCTGCAGAAGCACTGCATCATGTGCCGGGACTTGAATGGCTGAATGCTTTCGGCACTGACCATCTGGCTGCGCAGCTGTCCCTGCTGATATCAGGTATTCTGGTTTTTGCAGTGCTGACATTATTATCATGTCGCAAAGCATGTGCAGATTTTGAGAAAATAGATCTGTAAAGAGGAGGAAATCATGCTGAAAGATAATCTCGTGATGCTGCGGAACATTCATGGGTATTCGCAGGAAAAGATTGCTGAAAAAATAGGAATATCAAGACAGGCATATGCCAAATGGGAAACCGGTGCCACTGTCCCCGATATTGAAAAATGCAGCCTTCTGGCAGAAGTTTACGGAACAACGATTGACAGCCTTGTCAGAACAGAACCGGCGGAAGGGATCGGCTTTATTCCTCCCGCTCCGAAAGGAAAGAATATCTGGGGCTCTGTTGCAGTAGGAGAAAGAGGTCAGATCGTCATTCCGAAAGGTGCCAGGGATCTGTTCGGATTATCGGGAGGGCAGCGGCTGATTGTTCTCAGTGATGAAAACGGAATCGCACTGATTCCGGATGAAGCATTCATGGACCGCATGCGGAATGCGATGGAGAGAAGTCTTGAAAAACAGGATTGATTTCTTCGCTTTTCGTGTTTCAGAAAAAGACAGATCAGCATGCATGCTTGTGACGGCAAACTCTTTGACGCTGTAAGCCTGGAAAATCTATGTTGTTGTGGAAGAGCTGATTCCGGAAATGTCGGAAGGCAAACACTCCAATATCGGAACGATCGCATTCTCACTCGGCTTTGTGCTGATGATGATTCTGGATGTTGCCCTTGGCTGAGCGGAAGAAAAGATGCTTTATATGTCAAAGAAGGTCTGTACTTACGGATCTTCTTTTCATACTTCAGGTACTTGTAAAATACTCTGTACACGGAGTCTTCTGAAAGTGTCTTCGGAATACTCTGACACTAAGCCGCATGAAACGGAAATTGAAACAAATTGCGATATGGAAGTGTTTGAGTGATAATATGTTGCAGAGGTAAATTATGGCATTTGCAGTATTTGCGGACGGCACAGCGAATCTTCCGGGAAGTCTTCTCGATGGAATCAGACTGCTGCCGGGAGAGATTACGATTGACGGAAAATCAGTCACATACACAGGGGATATCGAGCATTTCGATGTCAAATCATATTATGACAGTCTGCGCAGCGGCGTCAGTGTCAGGACATCGCTTCTGAACACCAATCTGTTTCTGACTTACTTTGAGCCGGTGCTGAAGGAAGGTCTTGATGCTGTTTATATTTCGATGAGTTCCGGAATCAGCGGAACTTACAATGCGGCACGTCTTGCGGCAGATCAGCTTCATGATGAATACCCTGACAGAATTGTCCATATTGTTGATTCGCACGGATGCGGATTCGGCAACGGTCTGCTTGCATTAAAGGCTGCAGAACTTGCAAAGCAAGGAGTCGATACCGCAGAAGCATCAAAAATTCTGGATGATATGGTGGAACATTGCTGTCAGTATTTCACGGTTGATGATCTGAACTTCTTAAAGAGGACGGGAAGAGTCAGCGGAGCAGCGGCTTTAATCGGTACAACTCTGCATATCAAGCCGATTCTTTACGGTGATTCCACCGGCCATATTGTTTCCTGTGCAAGCTGCCACGGACGCAGGAAGGCAATCAGGATGCTTGCTTCAAAGTATGCTGAAAAGAAAATGGATCTGAATGCACCGAAGATCTTTATTTCCCATGGCGACTGTCTGGATGATGCAATGTCGCTGAAGGAAATGATTCTTGAAATCACACCGGATGCAGATGTCACTGTCTGCCCGCATGAGCCTTTCAGCGGAGCGCATGTCGGCCCGGGAATGCTCGGATTGTTCTTCTTAGGCAAAGAACGTTAAAGTTTGTCTGAAATGAATCAGCCATAAAAGGCTGATTTTTGTATGCCGCAAACGAAATGGTATTGTTGAAAAAGCAAACTGCTATAATTGAGCTGTCAGATGATTCAGGAGGTTCAGTATGTTTACAAATCTGTTTGCAGAGCGTTCATTACCGGTGATTCTCTGCGGTGTGTTTTACGCTGTCCTGTGTATTTTCAGCATTGTCACCGGACTGATTTACATGAGCGGAAAAAGAGAACTCAATCCGCTTGAACTTTCGGACAGCTTCGTGAAAAAGCTTTCCGATCCCCTCAAACGTGCCCGCTTTGCAAAGAAGATGGGTTTTGTAACATTTATCGTCGGGATTGTGCAGGGCATCACGTCATATTCAATTCTCAAAGGCAGCTCACCGCTTGAATACTGGATTGCACTCGGCTTCACTCTGTTTTCAATCGGCTCCGTATCCGTCAAGCTGAAAGGAAAGATCAATGCCTTCCCGCTGCTAAAAGCGATTGCATATATCAGTATTCTGATCATTCTTTTATTAAGCAGTACAAGAGTGTTGTTCTTTCATGCATGAAGAGCAGCTTTTTTGAAATATAATGAAATCAGAATCATGACGTTCAGAATCATGGGATCAGGAGTGTTATATGAAGAAGTATTTTCAGGCATCTTTCATCTACTCTGGTCTCATCGGCGGGGCGATCACCGTTGATGAGAACGGTCTGACATTTCATACAAACAAACTGACGGTTGAATCATGGATCAGAAAACTCAGAATGAATGATGAAGATATCGATTCTGTGAGTGAGACAAGATTTCTTCTTTTTCCGGAAATGCAGTTCCATATGAAAAACAAAGAAGTTCGAAGATTTATTATTTTTTCACCATCAAAAATGAAGGAAGTACTGAAAGAAAAGAATATTGCGATCATTTAAGGAGGCTGTATGGCAGTCTGTGAAGTCTGTTTCAGACATTGTGAGATTGAAGAAGGAAAAAGAGGATTCTGCGGCGCAAGAGTCTGT
The DNA here is from genome assembly GCA_030525525.1 of Erysipelotrichaceae bacterium. Classification (GTDB taxonomy): domain Bacteria; phylum Bacillota_I; class Bacilli_A; order Erysipelotrichales; family Erysipelotrichaceae; genus Bulleidia. Next base: position 23,026 of record JAUNEN010000029.1, on the reverse strand, counting down.
GAAAACGGGATTATCAAAGCTTTGAATTACGGAAAGCTCACATCTCTTGCTTTGGATCTGGTCGAAAAGAAACCGCTGAAACGCTTTGAAAGCGGATCGCTGGTGCTTTCATGCGGAAGCTTCGGCTGCAATCTTCGCTGCCCGTTCTGTCAGAATCATGAAATCTCATGGTCTGCTTCCGCTCTGAAGCTGTCCGAGAGCACAAGATATGTGACACCGAAGCAGCTTGCAGAGACGGCACTTTACTATCGTGATCAGGGAAACATCGGAATTGCCTATACCTATAACGAACCGTTGATCGGATATGAATTTGTCCGTGATACGGCAAAGCTTGTTCATGAAGCAGGCATGAAGAATATTCTTGTCACCAACGGTACGGCAGAGCTTTCTGTTCTGAAAGAACTTGCCCCGTATATCGATGCCATGAATATCGATCTCAAAGGATTTACCGACCGCTATTATGAACAGGTGCTGAAGGGAAACAGGCAGATGGTGATGCGCTTTATTGAAGAAGCCGTCAGAAACTGCCATGTTGAGCTGACTGTTCTGATTGTGCCGGGTGAAAATGACAGCGATGAAGAAATGAGAGAACTCTCCTCATGGGTGTCGCAGCTGAAAGATGCAGAGGGAAATGTGATCGGGGAAAGCATTCCTCTTCATATATCCCGTTTCTTCCCGCGCTTTCATATGAATGACAGACAGCCGACCAGAGTCAGTACGATTTATCGTCTGAAAGAAATCGCTGAAGAAAAACTGAAATATGTATATACAGGAAATTGCTGAAAGAAGGAGCCGATATGTCAATATTAGCCGGATTCATGGTGCCTCATCCGCCCATGATTGTGCCTGCCGTCGGCAGGGGAAGTGAATCACAGATCATTGCCACAACGAAGAGCTATCAGCAGATTGCGGATCAAATTGCTGAGTTAAAACCGGATACGATCATCATCACCAGTCCGCATACGGTGATGTATTCGGATTATCTTCATATTTCAGGTGGAACACATGCAAGAGGATCGTTTGCCCGTTTCGGTGCGCCTGAAGTTTCGTTTGAGGTCAATTACGATACCGAGCTGAGAGAAGAGGTCTGCAGAATTGCAGAACAGACGGGACTGCCGGCGGGAACGCTTGGTGAAAGGGATAAGAATCTTGATCATGGTGTCATGGTGCCGCTTTATTTCATCATGCAGAAATATACGGATTTCAGATTGTTACGAACCGGGCTTTCCGGACTTCCTTTTTCCGATCATTACCGCTTCGGTCAGATTCTGAATGAAGCAACTGAAGCCTGTGACAGAAGAGCAGTCATCATCGCAAGCGGCGATCTTTCCCATAAGCTGCAGGAATACGGACCGTATGGCTTTGCAAAGGAAGGGCCTGAATATGATGAGAGGATTATGGATGTCATGGGCAGAGGTGCTTTCGGTGAGCTCTTTGATTTCAGCGAATCATTCTGCGACAAAGCATCGGAATGCGGACACCGCTCATTTGTCATTATGGCCGGTGCGTTTGACGGCAGAAATGTTGAATCAAAAGCTTATTCCCATGAAGATGTCACCGGCGTCGGATACGGCATCTGTTCCTTTTATCCGAAAGAAGAAAACAGTGACAGACATTTCCTGGAAGAATACCTGAAAAAAGAAGAAGAGAAGATCAGCACGCTTGCGGATTCATCCGACCCTTATGTGAAACTGGCACGGAAGGCGGTTGAAAGCTGGGTGCTGAAACGTGAAATCATCAGCGTTCCTGATGAGCTTCCTGATGAAATGAAAAACCGCAGAGCAGGAACGTTTGTGTCAATTCATAAAAACGACAGACTGCGCGGCTGCATCGGAACCATCTCGGCAGTCTATGACTGCATCGCTGATGAAATCATCCATAATGCAATCAGCGCATCAAGCAGAGATCCCCGTTTTTCTGCAATCCGTCCGGATGAACTGAAATGGCTCCAAATCAGCGTGGATGTACTCGGAGAGGCGGAAGCAATTGAATCGGCGGATGAGCTTGATGTGAAGAAGTACGGCGTGATCGTTGAAAGCGGGCACAGAAGAGGATTGCTGCTGCCGGATCTTGAAGGTGTGGATACTGTCGAAGATCAGATTCAGATTGCCATGAACAAGGCAGGAATCAGCTCTTATGACAATCTCAGGCTGCAGCGTTTTGAAGTGATTCGCCACCATTAGCGGAGAAGAAAATGGAACTGAAAGAAATCAGAACAGACGGAATTGCATCCCTGGATTATCTGGACGCTTCAGACGGCTGGTATTGGGGAAGTGATTTTACATACGGCGATCTGTACGAAGCAGAAGAGCTCTGGCAGGATCATCATACAATCACAAAAAACAGATTGATTTTTGTCAATGCGGAAGACGGTTTTGTTCATGAGCCGCTCAAACCGAAAGCGGGGACATATTTCGGAAAGCCTTTGTATATGAATCATCGGTTTTATATCCTGCTTGCTGATTTTGAAGGCGGAAAGATCAGAATCCTGGAAACTGATGAAAATATTCTCGAAATATCGCCTGTCGCATCGATTGAGCGCAGTGAAATTGAGGATTGTTATAATCTGATGCTGCAGAAAGAACCGCTCATGCTGACAAGATCGCAGTCTGACATATTTGAGATCATCTGGCCTGTTCACAGAACTTACAAAGTCGGAAATACGGAAGCCTTCTGCTTTGCAAAAGATGATCTGCTTTATTTCAGCAGGTGGTTTGAAGATCCCGGTTACCGGGAAGAAGTCGTCATACGAAAAGCAGAAGACGGATCGATTGCAGAAGTGATCGAAGGCTCTTTGCGCATGAATGAAGACGGACAGATCTGGATTCTGAAGTGAGTACCGATATGAAAGAAATCAGAGACCATGCATTGCTTTATGCTTTGCTTGCAAAATACTGCATTGAAGTGTGTGACAAAGAAGAAGGCGAACGGCTGATTGAAAAGATCACCGTTTTATACGGTCATCGAAGAGGAAAACGGATGAGAAGCCTTTCGGATCAGGACGGTCTGATTCCTGATATCAATGCCTATCTGACTCATGGCGAGTGGAGAGGCAAACCGGGTGAGAATATCAGTACATTGAAATTGACAGATGACAGAACCGTTTCATCCGTTTCAAAATGCGCCTGGTATGATACATGGAAAAAATATGATCTCGTTTCTTACGGATCTTATTACTGCCGCTATATCGATCAGGCGTTATGTGAAGGCTTTGATGGAACATTCGGTCTTGAAATCCCCGGGACATTATCCGGCGGAAATGATGTCTGTCTTTTTGAATGGTCGCAGCCTGCCGACCTGATGAAGGTTGATGCTTTGCGGAAAGAATACGGCGATCAGTATATCCGCTCTTTTGACTTTCATACAGAAGAACTTCTGGCATGTGCTGCAGAGATTTTAAATGCTGAAAACAGGAGATCTGTTCTGGAACTTGCAAAGCAGGAATATGAAAAGCTGATGAAGAGTACAACGGCAATAAGTGATAGTTACTGAAAACGATGTTTTGTTATATACTTGGTAGGTATTACAGCAAGGAGAGTTACTTTATGGCTGATGAGAAGAAAGAAACGGCAGAAGCTGAAGTTAATATCAATCGCAACTTCATCTACAATTTCATCGAAGAAGACATCGCAGAGGGCGGACAGTTTGAAGGAATGACAGTTCATACCCGCTTCCCTCCGGAGCCTAACGGATATCTGCATATCGGTCACTGCAAGGCATTATGCATCGATTTCGGCATGGCTGAAAAATTCGGCGGTATCTGCAATCTGAGAATGGATGACACCAACCCGGCAAAGGAAGATACCGAATATGTCGATGCAATCCAGCAGGACATTCACTGGCTCGGATTTGACTGGGGAGACAGATTCTTCTACGGTTCCGATTATTTTGATAAGGATTATGAATATGCAATCGAACTGATCAAAAAGGGCCTTGCATATGTATGCGAACTGACACCTGAACAGTTCCGCGAATACAGAGGCGATACAAGCACACCGGCAAGATCTCCCTACAGAGACCGTCCGGTTGAAGAAAACCTGCGTCTGTTTGAAATGATGAAAAACGGTGAAGTTGAAGAAGGAAAGATGACGCTCCGTGCAAAGATCGATCTTGCCAGCGGCAACTTCAACATGCGTGATCCGGTCATCTACCGTATCCGCTTTATCAATCACCACCGTCAGGGCACAAAGTGGTGCATCTTCCCGATGTATGACTTCGCACATCCGATTCAGGACGCCCTGGAAGGAATTACACATTCCCTGTGTTCCCTGGAATATGAGGATCACAGACCCTTATACAACTGGGTTGTCGAAAATGTTTCCATTCCGTTCCACAAACCCCGCCAGATTGAATTTGCACGTCTCGGCATCGATCACACTGTCATGAGCAAGAGAAAGCTCAGACAGCTGGTCGAGGAAGGATATGTTTCCGGTTGGGATGATCCGAGAATGCCGACACTCTGCGGTTTGAGAAGACGCGGATATACAGCAGCTTCGATCCGCAATTTCTGCGAATCCATCGGTGTTGCCAAGAGCTCCAACACAATCGAATTCAGAGAACTGGAGCGCTGCCTGAGAGATGACCTCAACGCAACTGCTGAAAGAACAATGGCAGTCCTGCATCCGGTAAAGCTCACTGTTACAAATTATCCGGAAGGTCAGTCTGAAACATTTGAAGTTGAAAATAATCCGACCGATCCGACAGCCGGAACACACAAGATCACATTCAGCCGCAATCTCTGGATCGAGGAAGATGACTTCCTTGAAACACCGATTCCCAAGTACAAGAGAATGTATCCGGGCAATGAAGTTCGTCTGAAGGGTGCATATCTCGTCACATGCACAGGCTGCGTCAAGGATGAAAACGGAAAAGTTGTCGAAGTGCTCTGCGAATACGATCCGGAAAGCAGAGGCGGCGATCCCGCTGACGGCCGCAAGGTCAAGGGTGCGACAATCCATTGGGTTGATCAGAACAACTGCCTCGATGCCGAAGTCCGTCTGTATGACAACCTGTTTACAGACCCCAATCCGGACGGACCGGACAAGAACTTCCTGGAAGCACTCAATCCGGAAAGCTTAAGCATTCTTCCTCACTGCAAAGTTGAGAAGTCCATGCTTGATGTTGCAAAAGAATTTGACAAGCGTGAAAACAAGACCGGTACAAATGCACCGACATTCCAGTTCATGAGAATCGGATTCTTCTGCCTCGACAACAAGGATTCAACTGTTGATCATCTTGTCTTCAACAGAAGCGTTTCTCTGAGAGACGGTTTCAAAAAGTAAGCTGTACATGACAGTCATGAAGATTCATGGCTGTCTTTTTTCTTTTTCAGACAACTAAAAAAAGCACACTGTCAGGATATGAACAGTGTGCTTTGATGAGACGGATTATTCTCCGAACATCAGTTTTTCAGCGATTTCAAGTGCGCCCTTGCCATCCATCAGTCCGTATGTGCGCATCGGAATATCGGTGATTTTAATGCCGGGATTTCTCTTGCGCATGTTCTCAAGCTCGAAACGAACCTGGGGACCGATGAGGATTACATCTGCTGTCGGGGCATACTTTGCTTCTTCTGTCAGTGCATGAGCGTGGATTTCATAATCCTTGCCCTGGGAAGCAGCGACTTCCTTCATTTTGTTGACGAGAAGGCTTGTGGACATGCCTGCTCCGCAGAATAAGATGATTGTCTTATCAGCCATGGTGATCCTCCTTACTTATAACCGGATTTATGATCCGTAATATACTGTTTTGATCCTCTGATCAGATGTTGAGGAGGGCACTGTATTCTGCAAGTGCGCCGTCTGTGTCATGAGCGAGGACTTTCTTTGCAAGGACCTTACCGAGCTGAACGCCTTCCTGGTCGAAGCTGTTGACATTCCATGCAAATCCCTGGAACATGACTTTGTTTTCAAAGTGAGCAAGCAGAGCACCGAGTGCGGCCGGAGTCAGCTGGTCGCCGATGATGATGCTGGAAGGACGGCCGCCGTCAAACTTCTTGTTGAGGTTTTCATCATCCTTGCCGCATGCGAAGGCAACGATCTGAGCTGCAACGTTAGCGCCGAGCTTCTGCTGGCTTGTGCTGCCCTGAATCACGACATCGCTGCCGATCTGTGAGTTTCTGAAGCCGATGAACTGCATCGGAACAATATTCTTGCCCTGGTGGAGCAGCTGGTAGAAGGAGTGCTGTCCGTTTGTGCCCGGCTCACCGAAGATGATCGGTCCTGTCGGATAGTCAACAGGTTCACCGAAACGGTTGACGGATTTGCCGTTGGATTCCATATCGAGCTGCTGTAAGTGAGCAGGGAAGCGGCTGAGTGCCTGTGAGTAAGGCAGAACAGCTGTATTTTCATAACCGAGAACATTGCGCTCATAGACGCCGATCAATGCATCGAGCAGAGCTGCGTTCTTTGTGAGATCCGTTTCTTTTGCAAGTCTGTCCGCAGCAGCTGCGCCATTGAGGAAGTCAGCGAATACTTCCGGACCGAATGCGAGTGAGAGAACTGCACCGCCGACTGCAGAGGAGGATGAATAACGTCCGCCGATGTAGTCATCCATGAAGAATGCATCGAGGTAGCCTTCATTCTTTGCAAGCGGGGAAGTTTCGGATGTGACTGCGACCATGTGCTTGCCCGGATCAAGTCCTGCCTGTTCAAGAGCGTTCTTGACGAAGGACTCGTTTGTCAGTGTTTCAAGAGTTGTTCCGGATTTGGAAACCAGAACGAACAGGGAGTGAGCGACATCGATGTTGCTGAGAACGCCGGCTGCGTCATCAGGGTCAACGTTTGAGATGAATGCTGCATTCATCTTGAGAGTGCCGTTCTTCTTTGCCCAGTTTTCAAGAGCGATATAAATTGCACGGGGACCGAGGTCGCTTCCGCCGATACCGATCTGAACGACTGTTGTGAATTTTTCACCGTCAGCGTTGGTGATTTCGCCGTTATGAACCTTCTTTGCAAATTCAGCGATTCTTGTCTGCTGCTTTACATAGAAGTCACGCTTGTTGACACCGTCTGCGATGACATCATTGCCGAGCTGTCCGCGGCAGAGCTGATGCAGAACGAGTCTCTTTTCACCTGTATTGACAACTTCGCCGTTGTAGAGAGCTTCGAATTTTGCGAGCAGTTCCTGCTCATCAGCGAGCTTTGCGAGAGCTGCAACGATGTCGTCATCAACTGCCTTTGCAGCATAGTTGAAAACAAGTCCTTCAGCCATCGGTACAGAGTACTTCTTAACACGGTCAGCACCGTTTTCTCCCGCCATGACAGCGGGAAGATCTACACGCGGAAGAGCTTCGAGTTCCTTGTACGAAGCGAGCGTATCAAGGTTTTTCCAATTAGTCATTTAGTTTCCTCCTGTTTTCTGATGCATGATAAAAATGATCAGATGACTTCTTATGCCTCAATTTTATTACGGAGAGGTGAAATTTCCAATAGCGAACAGAACGTGTTTTCGGGCGATTGTGCGCATACATGCATAGACAATTGAGCGACTTTGAAAATTCGGTGAATGCATGTCTGCATTGAACGTAAGGCAAACACCGGGAAACGCCATGCATGAGCTGAATCAGATTGCAATTCATCGGATTTCGGTGCATATTAAGTCTGAAAAAAGGAAAACAATATGACAAATGGATTTCTTCCCTTAAGCAGAAAAGAAATGGACGAAAGAGGATGGGAACGTCCTGATTTTGTATATGTTGTCGGCGATGCCTATGTAGATCACTCCAGTTTCGGAGCGGCCATCATTTCAAGAATTCTTGAAGCCAACGGATACAAGGTCGCTCTGATCTGTCAGCCTGACTGGAAAAACCCGGAAAGCGTGTGCATCTACGGCGAACCGAGACTCGGCTTTCTGGTATCGGCAGGCAATATGGATTCCATGGTGAATCATTATACGGTTGCCCGCAAGCACCGCAGCTTTGATGCCTACAGCCCGGGCGGAAAAACCGGGATGCGGCCGGATTATGCATTGACTGTCTACTGCAATCTGATCCGCCGGACATACAAGAAAACGCCGCTGATTGTCGGCGGTATTGAGGCAAGTCTCAGAAGAATGGGCCATTATGACTACTGGTCGGATAAAGTCAGACGTTCTGTGCTGCTGGATGCAGGCGCCGATCTGATTTCCTACGGTATGGGTGAGCGCAGCATCGTTGAAATTGCCGATGCCCTGAACAGCGGCCTTGCCGTACGGGATATTACCTTCATTGAAGGAACAGTCTATAAGACGCGGGATGAAGAGAGCATCTATGACGCCATCAGGCTGCCTGATTTTGAACAGATCAGAGACAATAAAAAAGCCTATGCCGAAAGCTTCCGCATCCAGTATCAGAATACCGACCCGTTTACTGCGAAAAGATTATATGAAACATATGACGGCAAAATGTTCGTGGTGCAGAATCCCCCGGCAAAGCCGTTAAGTGTCAGAGAGATGGACGAAGTCTATGCTCTTCCTTATATGAGAGCGTGGCATCCTTCTTATGATTCAGACGGGGGAATTCCCGCCTTCGGTGAAATCAAATTCTCCATCACCAGCAACCGCGGCTGTTTCGGTGAATGCAATTTCTGCGCACTGACATTCCATCAGGGCAGAATTGTCCAGGTCCGCAGTCATGAATCAATCCTTGCCGAAGCAAAGCAGTTTCTGAAGGAACCTGATTTCAAGGGATATATTCATGATGTCGGCGGTCCGACCGCACAATTCAGAGCGCCTTCCTGCAAAAAGCAGATGAAATACGGTACATGTACAAACCGCAAATGCCTCTATCCGAAGATCTGTCCGAATATGGATGTGGATCATTCGGATTATCTGTCATTGCTGAGAAAGCTGAGAAATCTGAAGGGCGTCAAAAAAGTATTTGTCCGCTCGGGCATCCGTTTTGATTATCTGCTGGCTGATCCCGACCGAACATTTTTGGATGAGTTATGCCGTTATCACATCAGCGGACAGCTGAGAGTGGCACCCGAGCATATCAGCGACAATGTTCTTTCAAAGATGGGCAAGCCGCCTGTCTCTGTCTACAACCGCTTCATCCGTGAATTCGATCAGGCAAACAAGCGCTGCGGCATGGACCAGTATGCTGTTCCCTATCTGATGTCATCGCATCCGGGCAGCACCCTCAAAGATGCGATTGCGCTGGCGGAATATCTCAATGAGCATCACCTCAATCCCCAGCAGGTGCAGGATTATTACCCGACACCGGGGACCATCTCAACCTGCATGTATTACACCGGCCTTGATCCGGAAACGATGAAACCTGTCTATGTGACAAACAACCCGCATGAAAAAGCCATGCAGAGAGCACTCATCCAGTACCGCAATCCGGCAAATTATGATCTGGTGAAGGAAGCACTGGAAAAGGCAGGCAGAAAAGATCTGATCGGCCCCGGCAGGAAGTGCCTGATCCCGGCTGTCAGACCGAGATTCTCAAATGACACTCAGCGTCATCAAAATGAAAAGAAACAAACAGATCACAGAAAACCGAAACCGAAATCATCCCGTGCTTCAAAGCATTGAGGATCATGATACAGAAAGAAGGCAGAATATGACAAAAATCGGCTACTACAACGGCGTAATGGGACCGATCGATCAGATCACGATCCCGATGCAGGACAGAGCTCTGTTTTTCGGAGACGGAGCTTATGACTTTGCGTTTGCATACAACGGCATCATGTTTCAGATCGAAGACCACCTCGACAGATTCTATAACTCACTGCGTCTGCTGGAGATTGATCCGCCCTGCGACAGAGAACAGCTGAAGAAGGAACTGCAGAAATGCGTCGATGCATCGGAAATCAAAGACGGCGCATCCGTTTACTGGCAGACTTCCAGAGGCAATTGCGCACGCAATCATATCTATCCGCCAAAGGGAACTCCCTCGACATTGCTGATTACAGTCAGTCCGCTGAAAAGACTGGATTACCATAAACCGCTGAAGCTGATCACGGTTGAGGATACCCGCTTTCTGCACTGCAACATCAAGACACTCAATCTGATTCCCAACTGCGCAGCGGCTGAAAAAGCTGAAAGGGCAGGCTGTCAGGAAGCAATTTTCCACAGAGGAAATCAGCTGACCGAATGCGCGCACAGCAGCCTTGTCATTATCAGGGATCACAAGCTGACCGGTCCGGTTCTTGACAATCTGATTCTTCCTTCCATCACCCGCAAACATGTATGGCAGCTTGCCGGAAAGCTCGGAATTGAAACGGAAGAAAGAAATATCACTATGGATGAAGTTATGGACGCAGATGAAATTCTCGTGCTTTCCACCAGCAAGCTCATGACCAGAAGCGATGAAATTGACGGCGTCAGTGTCGGCATGAAAGATGAGAAAACCGCATCTGCCATCTGCAATGCCTATTTTGAATGGGTTAAGGAAGAAACCGGCTACTGGATGGGCGATTGAGCAAAGGGGAACACAATATGTTTACATTAATCAGAAATGCACATGTCTATGCGCCTGAGGATCTTGGCATCAGGGATGTTCTGATCTGCAATGACAGAATCATCAGAATTGATGAAAATATTGATTTCACATGGAATAAAGATGAATTCACGGAAATCGATGCATCATCAAAACTGCTCGTTCCCGGTTTTATCGATCAGCACGTTCATATTATCGGCGGCGGGGGCGAGGATGGCTTTGCGTCATTGATCCGGGAAATCCAGATGACGGATTGCGTGCGCTATGGCGTCACAAGTGTCATCGGCGTTCTCGGAACCGACAGCAATGCCAAAAGCGTTGAAACAATTGTCGCCAGGGCAAAAGCACTGAAGGAGCAGGGCATGAGCGCATGGTGTCTGACCGGTTCCTATGCCTATCCCTCAACCACATTGACCGGTTCGGTTGCCCGTGATATTGCATTTATCGATGAAGTCATCGGCGTCAAGATTGCCATCAGCGATCATCGCTCCAGCAACATTTCAGCAGAGGAGCTTGCCCGTCTGGCAACCCAGGCGCGCACAGCCGGCTTCCTTGCCAAAAAGCCCGGAGTTGTGCACCTGCATACAGGCAGAGGCAAAAAAGGCCTGACTGACTTAATCAGAATTGCCGATGAGACAGATATTCCGATTACCCAGTTCAGACCGACCCATGTTTCAAAGAACATGCCGGGATTTGATGAATTTGCCAGGCGCGGCGGTTATCTTGACTTTACTTCCGGCATCCGCACAGCTGAAACAGCAGAAAGAATTGCCGATGCACTCAGGACTGTCAGCCTGAAACAGATCACCCTCAGCTCCGATTCCAACGGCAGCTTCCCGAAGTGGTCGCCTGACATGAAGATTATCGGCATGGGTGTCGGCAAGATGGAAACCCTCTTTGATACAATCAGACATCTGATTCTTGATCAGAATGTTTCAGTCAGCGATGCCGTTTCCATTATCACCTGCAACGTGGCAGATGCCCTGATGCTGAAGAACAAAGGCAGAGTTGCAGTCGAAGGCGATGCAGATCTTGTGCTGCTGGATGAAAATCTTGAAATCACGGATGTGTTTGCAAGAGGAAAACAGGTTCTCAGAGACGGAGAACTCTGTGTAAAGAATTATTACGAATATGACTGAAACAAAAGATATGTGCCGCCTGAATGACACATATCTTTTTTCAGATTCTGCCGATCAGCCAGTCCTTGATCAGGGCTGCGCTTTCACGCACCATATTGTTTAACAGATACAGCGGATCGCTCGGCGCACCGATGCCGCTTAAATGCTGTGCCCCGGCTTTTTTTGCCAGCAGCATTGCCCGGTGGACATGGAACTGATTGGTGACAATGCAGATGCGGTCATTTTCGGGATCGATCATTGCAAAGCTGTATTCGATATTCTGTACCGTGTTGTCTGCTTTGTCTTCTTTGATAATGCGCTCCGGTGAAATGCCTCTGTTGATCAGATAAGCAGCCATTCCTTCGGCTTCGGGATAAGGTTCGTTATATCCCTGACCGCCGGTGACAATTGCTTTTGTTTCAGGATTTTCAACCAGGTAATCAAATGCAGCATCGAGCCGGTGTCTCAGGATCGTGCTGACGCTGCCGTTATAAACCTGTGCCCCAAGCACGATGAGATAATCCTGCTGCTCATTGATGGCTGGATGGAAATCGGAAACGATCCGTATTTCCAGAAACAGGAATAATGCAAGCAGAAGGGAAATGATACTGAGGCAGATTCTTCTGATCCATAAGGGAATCCGGCTGAAGAGTTTTTTCCTGATGCAGTACAGAAGACCTTCCGCGATCAGGGCAAGAACAATCCAGAACAGGAAAAAGAAGGAACCGCTGCCGGCCGCCATGATGAAGATCCCGTAGGCAAAGGAACAGGCAGCCAGTATATGTACGGTGATTGCGGATGCTGAAGTGTTTTTCATTTTGCTTACTTCCTGCATGCATCAATGAATGCATCGAACATTTTCATCATCGGATTATCAGCCAATGAAATGAAACATTCCGGATGCCACTGCACGGCCAGAAGGAAGGAACTGCTGGTTCCTTCAACTGCCTCAACGGTGCCGTCGGCTGCTCTTGCACTGACCCGCAGGCCTTTGCCGATTTTCTTCAATGACTGATGATGAAAGCTGTTTGTATATAATTCTTCTCCATACATTTCATGAAGAAGCGTTCCCTTTTCAATATTGATTTTATGACAGACGGAAGCGGCCGACATTTCCGACTGCTGATGCTTCATGATCTCTCCTGCCTGAAGAGATACATCCTGAAAGAGTGTTCCGCCGAAAGCGGTATTGATGATCTGGATTCCCCGGCAGATGCCCATCATCGGCTTGCCGAGCTCATCAATTCTCTGAATCAGTGCTGTTTCAAAGCGGTCATATGTCAGATCGCACATCTGCAGCAGCGGGTGAGGATCTTCGCCATATGTAATGGGATTGACATCGATGCCGCCGGGAATCAGAAATCCGTCACACATCTGAGCGAAGCGTTCGATTGCTTCGGCATCTTCCGTAATCGGAATGATCACAGGAATTCCGCCTGCTTTTTCAATGGATTTCAGATAGCGTTCGCCGCATGAATGGATGATTGTATGATTGCGCTCCTGGAGAGTCGGATGCGCGGGTATGCCGATCAATGGTTTCATAAAAAATTCCTTTCAGATAGCAACTAATAATTTAACACAGAATATGCGTGCAAAAATGAAAATATTTCATTACAAATTATAATGGTTGGTGAAAAGATTTACAGAAATGTGAAAACGGTATCATTGCAATTGACACGTTTTTCGGTTTTTGCTATAAAAAGGGCATAGATCAGAACTGCTGTTTCATGCATCCAAAAAATACCGCCGCCAAATTCCGTTCCGGCGGTTTGTGTTTATCAGGGCAAGATGAATGATCCGGCGGTTTTGAACAGGGAGGGAAACTTTATGATAAAGTCCAAAAAGATTCTGGCTGCTCTGTGTTCCGCCTCACTGCTGCTGACTGCATGCGGAACCGGTGACTCATCCGAAAGCGGCAAAACATCCAGAGAAACTGATGTCAAGGCTGCTGTATCTCTCGACTTCACAACCATGGACCCGGTTGACACATCCGATACACTTTCCGGCGGTATCCAGCGTCTGATCATGGACGGCATGTTCGGATTTGATGACGACATGAACAACATTCCGATGCTCGCAACCGGATTTACGGCAAATGACGATGCGACCGAATATGTTCTGACACTCAGAGAAGGCATCTCCTTCACAGACGGTACACCATGGAACGCTGAAGCTGCCAAGGCAAATCTTGACAAGCTCGCTGATGAAGAACGCGGCCTCAAGAGAACATCGCTTCTCGGACCGATCATCGACACTGTCGAAATCACAGGCGACTATGAAGTGACTGTCACGCTGAGTCAGCCGTTCGGTGCATTCATTGCCACACTGGCTCACCCGGCATGCGTCATGATGAGCCCGAAGGTGCTCGAAGCAGGCGATGCTGAATGTGCAGCTCATCCGGTCGGCACAGGTCAGTACAAATTCGTCGAATGGGAAAGCGGCGATCATCTGACTGTTGAGCTGAATCCCGACTGGTGGGGATATGAAGCAGGTCTGGCTGATGCAGATGCAGGCTTCAAGAGCGTCACATTCGATGTCGTTACAGAAAGTGCAACAAGAGTTTCCGGCGTTCAGTCAGGCGACTACAAGTTCATCTGGCCGGTACCGACAGAAAGCTATCAGACACTTGAAAGCGATGAAAATATCAAGGTTTATTCTGATGAAGGTATCGTTGTTTACTACCTCTGCATGAATACACAGAAGGCTCCGTTTGATGATATCCGTGTCCGTCAGGCAATGAACTATGCAATCGACAAGGATGCTTACATCGACATCATCAGAAATGGTCTCGGTACAAAGGCAACTTCCATTCTCGGCCCGGCTGTTGCAGGCTATAAGAAGAATGATCCGATCGAAGTTGATCTTGAAAAGGCAAAAGAACTGCTCAAGGAAGCAGGCTATGAAAACGGCTTCACAATCACTCAGTACTACAGCTCCAACTCAGCAAATGAAAAGACTGCTCAGTTCATGCAGCAGCAGCTCTCGCAGGTTGGCATTACAGTCAATCTGGTCGGTCAGGAAAGCTCGATTACAAATGCCCTGATTCAGGACTGCACAAAGCCCGGCTCTGAGGCTGAAGTTGACATCTATCATACCGGCTGGTCTCCTTCCACAGGTGACGCTGACTGGGCATTAAGACCTCTGCTTGCTTCCGAGATGTGCCCGCCGGCAAACTACAACATTTCGTACTTTGCCAACGATGAATATGACAGCCTGATTCATGCGGCTCTTGAAACAGCTGATCAGAACAAGAGAAACGAACTCTATGCAAAGGCACAGGATATCGTCTGGGCTGAGCTGCCGATCGTTCCGCTTGCCAACAGCTTCAACACATGGGCAACCGCAAAGAATCTTGAGAATGTCAAGATTTACAAAGACGGTGCTATCAACATCAGAAACGCAAAATTTGCGGGTGAATAATCCATTGAATCAATGATTGAATGAAGATGCCTGCTGTTAAGTGCAGCAGGCATCTTCTCATATTTGTGTTGTACCCGTACGGCAGACAGCCGTATCCGAAATTCAGACAAAGGAGTTGCTGTTTATGGTTAGATATTTATTCAAGAAGATTCTGGAAACCCTGCTGACATTGTTTATTGTCACAACGGCGGTGTTTTTCTTTGTCCGCATGATTCCGGGCGATCCGGCACGTGCGATTGCCGGCGAACAGGCAACTCAGGAAGATGTTGAAAACGTCAGGGAATCGCTGGGCCTGAACAAGCCGGTCACCGAGCAGTATGTGATCTATATCAGCGGGCTGCTGAAGGGCGATCTCGGTACGTCACTCAGAACCAAGCGGCCGGTGGTGATGGAACTTAAAAACCGCTATCCGAATACGATCAAGCTTGCCACGATGGCAATTGCATGGAGCGCCACGCTCGGAATTCTGATCGGTGTATGGTCGGCCAGACACCGGGCAAAGTGGCAGGATTATCTGGGAATGACGATTGCCGTTTCAGGTATCTCGCTGCCGAACTTCTGGATCGGATTCATGCTCATATCGCTCTTTTCGGTGAAACTGCATCTGCTGCCATCCACCGGCTCGGACGGTTTCAAGGCATTTATTCTGCCGGCCCTGACGCTCGGTACGAATATCATGGCTATCCTTGCCCGCTTTACAAGATCGTCCATGACTGAACAATTGAAGGAAGATTATATCCGTACGGCCAGATCAAAAGGAATCAGCGAAACGCCCGTCACCTGGAAACATGCATTCAGAAACTCGATGATTTCGGTTGTAACCGTCATCGGCATGCAGTTCGGTTTCCTGATCGGCGGTTCGGTTGTCACCGAACAGGTATTTGCTTTCAACGGAATCGGCACACTTCTTGTCACATCGGTCTCCTTCCGGGACTATCCGTGCATCCAGTCGCTGATTCTGATATTCTCACTGCACTTCATTATTATCAATCTGATTGTTGACCTGCTCTATGCAGTTCTCAATCCGGAGATCCAGCTGAGCTGAGGAGGGAAAATGATGAGCGTTAAAGAAGATAAAATCAGGTTTTCCCGGTTTCATGATTTCCTGAGGAAATTCAAAAAGCAGAAGTCAGCGATTGCAGCACTGTTTGTTCTGCTCATTCTTGTATTTATTGCAATCTTCTGCTATCAGATTGCTCCTTACGGCATCACTGAGTTTGACTATTCATCAGTTCTGCAGGGGCCAAGCAGCGCCCATTGGTTCGGGACAGATGAATTCGGCAGGGACCTGTTCTCGAGGATTCTCTGCGGAACAAGAATCTCTCTGACCGTCGGTCTTGCGGCAGTTACTGTCGGTGCGATCAGCGGTACGGTTCTCGGCTTGATTGCCGGTTATTACGGCGGTATCGCTGAGTCGATCATCATGCGTATGTGCGATGTTCTCTTCGCTTTCCCGGGTATTATTCTGGCAATTGCGATTATTGCAATTCTCGGCAGCGGCATGACAAACGTTGTCATTGCGGTTGCAGTCTTCTCGATGCCGACGTTCTGCCGTCTTGTGCGCAGTACCGTACTTGCCACAAAGGAAAGTGTCTATGTACAGGCAGAGCGTTCGCTCGGCGCAAGTGATGCAAGAATTCTGTTCCGTCACATTCTGCCGGCTGCTTTACCGAATATTATCGTTCAGTACACAATGTCGATCGGCAACTCGATCATGACGGCATCAAGTCTTTCCTTCCTCGGAATGGGTGCACAGGCACCGACTCCCGAGTGGGGATTGATTCTGAGTACAGGCCGTACCTATATGGTCAATGCGGTTCATATGATGCTGTTCCCGGGTCTGGCAATCTTTATCACAGTATTATGCTTCAATCTTCTGGGCGACGGATTACGCGATGCGCTTGATCCGAAGCTCAGCGATTAGGAAAGGAGATTTGAAATGGGTGAAACAATTCTTGAAGTGAAAAATCTCCATACCTACTTCTTTACCGACAACGGGGTTGTCCCGGCGGTTGACGGGGTTGACTTTACTCTTGAAAAGGGGCATACACTCGGCATTGTCGGTGAATCCGGAAGCGGAAAAAGTGTTACATCGCTTTCGATTATCGGTCTTCTGATGGGAACCACCGGCAGGGTGACTGAAGGTGAGATTCTGCTGGATGGCGAAGATATTACAAAATACGACGAAAAGAAAAGAAGAGAGCTGCGCGGATCGAAAATCTCCATGATTTTCCAGGAACCGATGACTTCGCTGAACCCGGTCATGAAGATCGGAAAGCAGATCCGTGAAAACATTCTTCAGCATGAAAAGATTACCAGGGCGGAAGCGGATCAGCGTGTCATTGAACTGCTGAAAATGACCGGTCTGCCCAGAGTCGAAAGAATCGTGAATGAATATCCGTTCCAGCTTTCCGGCGGTCAGAGACAGCGTGTCATGATTGCCCTTGCTCTTGCCTGCAAACCGGAAATCCTGATTGCGGATGAGCCGACAACGGCACTGGATGTGACAATCCAGGCGCAGATTCTGGCGTTGATGGAGCAGCTGAAAAAAGAAACCGGAACATCGATTCTGTTCATCACCCATGATTTCGGAGTGGTGGCGGAAGTCTGCGATGATGTCGTTGTCATGTACTGCGGCAGGATTGTCGAAAAGGGAACTGTCTTTGATATTTTCAAATATCACAGTCATCCGTATACGGAAGGCCTTCTCGAATCAATTCCGAAAATCGGTGTTCATGCCGATGAACTTGAAGTCATTCCCGGCAATGTGCCCAATCCTGCCCATATGCCGGAAGGCTGCAAATTCGCCGACCGCTGCAAATATTGTTTTGACCGGTGTCTGAAAGAAGAACCTGATTTTGTCGACCTCGGCAACAATCATTTTTCAAGATGCTTCAGATGCTATCCGGAGTATCAGACACAGGAGGCTGAATCATGAGTGAAGACATTCTTAAAATCAAAGATCTCAAAGTCTACTATCCTGTGCGCAGGGGAATGCTGGGAAAAGTTCAGTATGTCAAAGCCGTGGACGGCGTCAGTCTGGATGTTCACAAAGGCGAAGTACTCGGCATTGTCGGTGAATCAGGCTGCGGAAAGTCGACACTGGGCAAAGCGGTGTGCAGACTGATTCCTTCAACCGGCGGCGAAATCGTTCTGAATGACCGTGATATTTCAAATATGAAGGATAAGGAACTGCGGCCTTACCGTAAGGAAATCCAGATGATTTTCCAGGATCCGTATGCATCGCTCAATCCCCGCATGAGTGTGCATGATATCATCGCAGAACCGATGATCATTCATAATATGTATCAGTCCAAAGAGGAGATCGATGCACATGTCACGGAACTTCTCAACGAAGTCGGTCTGGACAGCTATCACGCCCAGAGATATCCGCATGAATTCTCGGGCGGACAGAGACAGAGAATCGGAATTGCCAGAGCTCTGGCAACAGAACCGGATCTGATCATTGCCGATGAACCGGTCAGCGCACTTGACGTTTCGATTCAGTCGCAGGTTCTCAATCTGCTTTCAAAGCTGCTCAGGGAAAGAAATCTGACGATGATCTTCATCGCCCATGATCTTTCGGTTGTCGAGCATATCTCAAACCGCGTGGTCGTCATGTATCTCGGCAATATTGTTGAACAGGGAACAAGGGATGAACTGTATCAGAATCCTCTGCATCCTTATACAAAGGCACTTCTGGATGCCCATCCGATTCCCGATCCGACCGTGCGCAAAGAGCGTGTTCTTCTGGAAGGAACGATTCCTTCCGCTCTGAATCCGCCGACCGGATGCAAGTTCCATACCAGATGCAATAAATGCATGCAGATCTGCAAAGAAAAAGAGCCGGCAGGCCGGCTGATTGAAGGCGAACATCTTGTCTACTGTCATCTGTATGATACAGAGCAATGAAAATGAATAAAGGAAGCGGGGTTCCGCTTCCTTTTCAGCTGTTGAGTTTTCTTGATCTGAAATCTGCTTTCATCTTTTCAAATGTCTGCTCACTGAGATCGTGTTCAACCTTGCAGGCATCCTTTGCGGCTGTTTCTTCATCCACGCCGATGGAAATGAAATAATCGGTCAGCACCTGATGGCGTTCATAAATTCTTTCAGCGATTTCACGGCCCGGCTCAAGCAGTTTGAGCGATCCGTCCTTTTCCATGGAAATGTAGCCGTTTTCCCTTAATTTCTTCATGGCAACGCTGACACTTGCTTTTGAATAATGAAGATGATCTGCAATATCAACGGAGTGAGCAACTCCTTTTTGATTCTGAATGATCAGAATTGCCTCAAGATAATCCTCAGCGGATTCATAAATTGGAATTGCCATATAATTTCCTCCTGTAAACCATTTTAAAATGAAAAGTCCAAAAAGCAAAGAAAATGACTTTCAGCAGAAACGGGAATCTGAAATAATAGACAATATACTCAATCTGAGAGAAAGTGTGAACAGCATGGGACGTATTTTTGTGATCGGCGGAGCCAATATTGACATCTGCGGAGCAAGCATTGAGCCGCTGATCAATTTTGATTCAAATCCGGGGACGATCTCTGTCGCATTCGGCGGAGTCGGCAGAAATATTGCCGAATATCTTTCGTTATTCGGAGAGGATGTCAGTTTCGTGACAGCATTTTCGCATGATCATTACGGAACTTTGCTGAGAGAAGACTGTGAGAGTCTTGGCATTGACTGTTCCAGCTGCATCACGACACAAGAGTATCCGAGCTCGATGTATATCGCCATTCTCGATCATGACAGGGACATGCGGATTGCCATGAGCGATATGAGAATTTTAAGAGCCTTCACGCCTGAAATGCTTTCGGATGTACTGAAAAGGACTTCGAAGGATGATATCATAATGATTGATGCAAATCTTGACATCAGAAGCATCCATTACATTGCAGAAAATGCAGAATGTACTCTGGCGGCAGATCCGGTCAGCGTTTCAAAGTCGTCACGCATTGCGGCCGTGCTGGAGAGACTCAGTGTATTCAAACCCAACATCTATGAAGCCGAAAGCATGAGCGGAATTAAAATCAAAGAACGTGAATCAGCTCTGAAAGCACTTGAATGGTTCTTGGCCAAAGGGGTTAAAGAAGTGATTATCTCAATGGCTGAAAAGGGAATTCTCCTTGCATATGATGATGTCAGGCTTCACTTTACGCACCGTATCGTCGAAGTGGAAAATGCGACCGGCGGAGGCGACTCTTTCCTGGCCGCTTATATGTCGGCAAGAAATTCCGGAAAGAAACCGGAAGAAGCAGTCAGATTTGCAATTGCGGCCGCTGTCAATGTGATTGAACGGCAGGGCAGCGAAAGAAGACAGATCAACCGCGATCTGATCGAAAACAGTATCGGACAAATCAATATAAAGGAGCAGAATATATGAATCTTAGAATCAGGCCGGAAGTGGCGCAGGCTGTGAAGGAAGGCAGACCTGTCGTTGCGCTGGAGTCCACAATCATCTCCCATGGCATGCCGTATCCGCAGAATGTTGAAACAGCACTGCAGGTGGAGAAGATTGTCCGTGAACACGGCGGTATTCCCGCTACCATCGGAATTATTGACGGAGTCGGCGTCGTCGGAATGACGGAAGAGGAAATTGAAGAATTCGGCAGAAGAGGCATGAGCATTCCGAAAGTATCCAGAAGAGATCTGCCGGTTGTGATGGCGGAAAAATCATGGGGTGCAACAACGGTTGCGACAACGATGATTCTGGCAGCGCTCGGCGGAGTTGAATTCTTTGTGACAGGAGGCATCGGCGGTGTTCACCGCGGGGCAGAGCTGACATTCGATGTTTCAGCTGATCTTGAAGAACTTGCAAGAACAAATGTGACTGTCATCTGTGCCGGGGCCAAGGCAATTCTCGACCTTCCCAAAACACTGGAAGTTCTTGAAACCAAAGGCGTTCCTGTTCTTGGATATCAGACAGAAGAACTGCCTGCATTCTATACAAGAAAGAGCGGTCTGAAGGTAGACCATGCGGTCAGTTCGCCTGAAGAAGCTGCTGCAATCGTGAAGGCAAAGCGTGAGCTGAAACTGGATGGCGGCATTCTGATCACCAATCCGATTCCGGAAGAATATTCGATGGATCCGGAAAAAATCAACGCAGTCATTGATGAAGCAATTCATGAAATGGATCAAAAAGGAATCAAAGGCAAGGAATGTACACCGTTCCTGCTTGCAAAGGTTGCAGAGATTACCGGCGGCGAATCTTTGAATTCAAATATCAGACTTGTATTCAATAACGCTGCAGTCGGTACGGAAATCGCAAAGGCATATTTTGGAAAGTAATATGGCTGAAGCGAAAAATGTAAAGACAATCACCGATCCTGTTACAAAGGAAGCTCTGATCAGTACGCTTCATAAGCTCGGCGTCAGCGGTTCTCAGATTCTGGAAGTTCATTCAAAGCTGTCCGCATTTGACTATGTGGTAGGCGGGGCAAGAACAATCGTTGATGCATTAATGGAAATTGCCGAACCGGGAGGCACAATTCTGATGCCGACCCAGACAACCGAAAACAGCGAACCCAGCAACTGGGTGGATCCGGCTGTACCGGCATATATGTATCAGGAAATCCGGGCGGCGATGCCTGCTTATGACAGCAAAAAGAGCGATCTGAGAAAAATGGGAGCTGTTGTCGAGAATTTCCGGCATCGCGAAGGTGTGGTGATTTCAAATCATCCGGCAGTTTCCTATGCAGCATGGGGCAGATATGCCAGACTGCTCTGCAACCGGCAGTCAATGCATTTTCCCCTGGCAGAGGAATCTCCGTGTGCAAGATTATATGAACTGAAGGGCTATGTACTTCTGATCGGTGCAGATTTCGACGCCTGCACATGCATGCATCTGTCCGAATACAGATGCGATTGCCGGCCGATCGTGATCAATGGCGCATGCATCAATACAAAAGACGGTCCGCAGTGGAAGAAGTATCTGGATTTGGATATTGACAGCGAAGTATTCACAAAGATCAGGGAGATTCTTGTCCGTAAAAGACTGATCCGCGAAACGGTTCTCGGCGGATGCAGAATTCAGTTCTTCCCGGTGGCTGCCGCAATTGATGAAGCAGTCCGCTACTTTGATAAAACCGTCGTATACGATTTATACAGATGAAACAGGTTTACAAAAGCCTGTTTTATTTTGCGCGCAAACCTGTTTTCATCAGGCAATCTGAAGAAACAGTCAAAAAGAATGGAATTATTTTCGTTAAATAGTAAAATGATTACTCAGAAAGAGGTGAAACATGCTGCCTGAAGTCGGATCGCAAGTATATATTCAGAGCTACAAGCACAACGGAAGCCTGCACCGGACATGGTGTATGGCCTATGTGCTCGATGCGGATGAAGACAAGATTGTCGTTGTCACTGACCGTGCATGGGTCATTGAATCCGACGGCAGAAAGTGGCTGACCAGAGAGCCGGCAGTCTGTTTCTTCTATACACATAAATGGTTCAATGTCATTTCGATGATCAGACACGGCGGGATCTATTATTACTGCAATCTTGCTTCTCCGAGTATCTATGACGGCGAAGCAATCAGAAATATCGACTATGATCTGGATGTCAAACTTTATCCTGATGATTCCTATCAGATTCTTGACGGAACAGAATATGCCGATCATGCAAAATCAATGAGATATCCTGAAAAGGTCATGGAAATTGTTGAAGCACAGATGGAAAAGATCCTGGAAATGATGAAGGATGGGGCGGATCCGTTCAATAAAAAATGCATCGATGCATACTATCATCTGTACCTTGATATGACCCGCGAAACCAGATAATCCGGAAGAATCAGTCTCCGGATTTTTTGTTGGAAATCCAAACGAAAAAATCAGAGAAATTTTGAGGAAATTGACGGGAATTTTTCTAAATTACCCTTTACAAATACTTTTTGTTGTCTATAATATAAATCACCCGCGAGATGTAACGGCAAGAACAATTGAGATTGATCAAAAAAATTTCAAAAAAAGTTCTTGACACGGTTTACATCGCGAGGTAAACTAACAAAGCGCGCTCGGGAAGAGCGGTGCGACAGATCTTTGAAAACTGAACAGGAAAGAA
>JAUNEN010000108.1:4521-8551 GCA_030525525.1 Erysipelotrichaceae bacterium | reverse complement strand
AAGCCATCTGCCTTACAAACAAAAATGCCAACCCTTATATAGGTTGACACCATTGACCTGGAATGAGGTTCTTTTTATGTGTGTTTATGAAGATTGTTTTCCGGCATTCAGAACCGCATCAGTTGCTGCCCGTAAAATTGACTCAACTGTACAAAGTGATTATATATTTTCGCGAAACTTCCATAGTTTCAAATGCACAATAAGTCTATAATGTATTTGCTTTATCAGTAATCTGATAAAAGGAGATGAAAAATATGCGTAAAACAAAGATTGTATGTACAATCGGCCCTGCCAGTGAATCTGAAGAAGTCCTGAAGGAACTGTGCCTTGCCGGCATGAATGTTGCCAGACTGAACTTCTCTCACGGCACCCATGAAGAACACCTCGAAAGAATCAACCGCATCAAAAAGGTCAGAAGCGAACTCAACCTTCCGATTGCGATCATGCTTGATACAAAAGGACCCGAATTCAGAATCGGAACATTCGAAAACGGAAAGATCATGCTGAATGAAGGCGATGACTTCACATTCACAACCGAAGATATCGTCGGCAATGATCATATCGTTTCCGTCAGCTATCACAACCTGGCCAATGAGCTTGAGCCGGGTGACAGAATTCTTCTGAACAATGCCCTTCTCGAGTTTGAAGTCGTTTCAACAGACGGCACAAAGATTGAGACAAAGGTTCTCTCCGGCGGCGAGCTTTCCAACCGCAAGTCAATGAGTTTCCCGGGCAAGCATATGCAGCAGGTATATCTGTCCGAACAGGATAAGTCCGACATTACATTCGGTGTGCAGAATGATATCGATTTCATTGCCTGCTCATTTGTTTCCGTCAAGCAGGACCTTGTCGATGTTCATAACCTGCTCAAGTCACTTGGCAAAGATGACACAGTCGAACTGATCGCAAAGATCGAAAACCAGTCCGGATATGACAACATCGATGAAATCTGCACAGAGTGCGACGGCATCATGGTTGCCCGCGGTGACATGGGTGTTGAAGTTGCCTTCGAAAAGTTGCCGGCAATCCAGAAAGATCTGATTTCCCGCTGCCGTATGATCGGCAAGCGCGTCATCACAGCGACCGAAATGCTTGAATCCATGATCCATAACCCGAGACCTACCCGTGCTGAGACAAGTGACGTTGCCAACGCTGTCTATGACGGAACAAGCGCAGTCATGTTATCCGGTGAAACAGCTGCCGGTGCTTATCCGGTACTGGCTGTCAAGGCAATGGCAAAGATTGCCGAAGCAGCTGAAAACTCCATCAACTATAAGAAGCGTTTCTATAACAGTGATTTTGAAATCACAAATGACATGGATGCGATTTCCCACGCAACCTGCACAATGGCCATGGATGTCAATGCAAAGACAATCGTTGCCTGCACAATGAGCGGCAGAATTGCCAAGATGGTTTCCAGATTCCGTTCACCAGTCGACATTATCGGTCTGACTACAAATGAGAAGACATGGCGTTCCCTTGCCCTTTCATGGGGTGTTACACCGAGAATGTGCGAAGTCGTTCCTTCCACAGACGTTCTGTTCTACATGGCAAGAAAGATTGCCCAGGATACTATGAATCTGCAGAAGGGCGAAAAGCTCGTCATCACAGGTGCCGGTGTCACCGGTCAGTCCGGCAACACCAACCTGATCAAGGTTGACACAATCTGACATCATTCACCAAACCCGGCAGAGGATCCTGAAATCTGAATCAGGATCCTTTTTTCGTTATTAACAGAATCGTTCTTTCTTTAAAACATTGCTACAATTAACACAGAACATATGAGGTGATGATCATGAAAAAAATATTCATTGTTTTGATGACTCTGGCTCTTTCTTTATTCACACTTCCGGTGTATGCCGAAGATACAGAGCTTTCAATGAAGGCAGTCTCTGACACATCTATAACCGTTTATACCGATTGCGATCACACCCTGCTCAAGGTTGCATATTCCGATGGGGATGATTCACACCCTACCGTCTGGACTTCGGACAATCCGGATGTGATCTCAGTTAAGGGCAGCGGCACTGAATGCAGCTTCACGGTTCATTCTTCCGGCAGCACAGTTACAATCACCGCAGCATCCGAAGAAAATCCGTCAGTCTTTATCGAATTCAGACTGAAAGCTGTTGATGAAGAACCGGATCCGCAGCTGTATAATGAACGCATTCTGCTCGGAGATCCGAAATGCGGTTCAATTCATGATATGACATGGGATCCCGATGTCTTTGAGATGTTCGGTGACAGCGACTATCTGCTTGGTGTCTACCGTACAAGTTTCTGGTGCCTGCCGAATTATTCAAATGGAGAAATCGAAAAAGCTGTCGCAGATACCGGTGTTGTCAGGGTGCTTCATATCGCCTCTCCTCAGAATATCTTTTCCTACAACCATCTGACATCTCTTACTTCACTTGAATTAAGGCCTGTAAAAGCCGGAAAAGGTGTTCTGACACTCGGCAGAAAGAATCAGAGCACTGTCCTGAATGTTCTGTTTACCGATGTAAAAGATTCCCGTCAGTATTTCTTTGAACCGGTTTACTGGGCACTGGAAAACAATATTACAACCGGCACTTCACCGCTTGCTTTCTCTCCGAATCAGAATGTCAGCCGGGCTCAGATGGTTACCTTCCTGTGGCGGCTTGCCGGTACACCGGAGCCTTCTGAATCTGTCAGTTTCAGTGATGTGGAAGAAAACAGATATTATGCAAAAGCCATTGCATGGGCTGCAGAAAATCACATCACAACCGGCTACGCAGGAACAAACAAATTCGGACCGGATGATCATTGCACAAGAGAGCAGATTGTCACATTCCTCTATAGATATGCAGGTATGCCTGCTGCCGCAAAGAAAGCCGAATTCAGCGACGCTGCAAAAGGTGCCTATTATGAAAATGCATTGTCATGGGCTCTTGAAACAGGTATTACCCGCGGACTCAATGACGGCACCGGCAGATTCGGAATCGGCATGAACTGCACCAGAGCAATGTGTGTCACCTTCCTTCACAGATACAATCAGAATCATCCTGCATAATCAAATCATCAATCTCTTTATGGCATACCGGCTTCCGGTATGCTTTTTTCATGCAAAAAGGATCCTGTACTTGCAGGATCCCTGATGTCATATTTTCAGATCATTATTTGTTTAAAACATGGTCCATGAGATAACGTCCCATGCCGTCTTCCGTACACGGATATTCGGTGATCGCATCAGCCATTGATTTGGAATAATCAGAGCCGTTCAAGAGACAGATGCCCCAGCCTGCTTCCTTCAGCATCAGTGCATCATTATCCATATCGCCGAATGCCATGATGTTTTCAATCGGAATGCCGCTGCGTCTGCTGTATTGATGAAGTCCCATTCCTTTGTTGACTCTTGGATCCATGAATTCAATGATGCCGGGAGATGTCATGATTCCCTGATATCTGTCACAGTCGATTGTCTTGGCAAAAGCAGCGACTTCTTCTGTTCTTTCCGGATTGAAGCGGAAGAGAACATTGTAATTGTCATTGACGCATAATCTGTCCGTATCTCCATCGGCAATAATTACCTTCATGTGGTTTCTCTTCATGGAGGCTTCGATCATTTCGTCAAAGCGGAGTGTAACCATGTGCTCATCCTCATAGATCATCACATTCAGATCAAGCGGGCTCATCTTTTCAATGATCTCCTTCATCGTATCTGTTTTCAGAAGGAAGTAGTTTTCAATTTCGTTATGATCTTTGTCCCACAGCATGCCGCCGTTCATGCCGATCATCATGTCAAACTGAAAGGAAAGTCCCCAATCCTTTGCACGCTGAAACATGCCCTGTGTGATTTTACGTCCCGTAGACAGTCCGAGAAGCACTCCCTTCTCATGAAGAATTTCCAGTGCCTGCTTTGTGACTGGCATGATTGCCTCTCCTTTATTGACAAGCGTACCGTCAATATCTGCAACTACTGCCTTTACAACATCAATCATAACATCCGCCTTTCATTTCTTTCCGCACGCTATGGTATCACGAATTGTGATTCATGCATACAAGCAAAATA
>JAUNEN010000108.1:0-4421 GCA_030525525.1 Erysipelotrichaceae bacterium | reverse complement strand
ATGGCAGTTATGGTTTTGTTTGCAAGCGGATGTTCCGGCAATTATGAGTTCAGCGGCTCTCCGGATCATCATACGATCAAAGTGAATGCCTCGGATGGTGCATACGGGGAATCATATGATTTCATTGTCAGCAAAGACCGTGACACTGTCATTCAGGCAGATCTCAGCAGCGGAAGTCTGCAGATTGAATTTGCACATGTGACAATCGTCATGACAGACCCGGATGTGCCGGAAGATGTCATTGTCGGCCAGGTGGAAAAAACTGTCACACTGAGCGGAAAAGATCAGGTCACAATCTCTCTGCCGGAGGACAGCTACATCATGCAGGTTACTGCAAACGGTTCAACCAAGGGAACCGTGAAAATCGACATCAACAAAAAATGATTGTGTCATGATGAAAGACGGGGCTTTGCGCAGTGCAGCGCATCACCCCGTCTTTTTAATTCTGTATGTTTTCTTCGTAGCCGATTTCTTTCAAGAGAAACTGCGTTCCGCCGAGAATCTTCTTATAGCGTGATCCGCATCTGGGACAGATTCCTTCATTTGTGCTGATGTGATACATCGCATTGCACTCAAGACAGAGCCCTTCCCCTCTTGCCATGACCATCTTCAGCTCGCAGTTTTCAAAGACCGGCCTGTTTTCAATCACTACCGGAAAATACTTTTCAAAGAAGACAGGCAGATAACCGGAAAGCTCTCCCACTTCAAGTGTGATCCAGGAAATCTTCTCAATGCCGTTGTCTGCTGCAGTCTGCTCAGCAAGTTCGACAGCTTTGTAAAGAACACTGATTTCGTGCATGATCAGCCTTTGATTTTGCGGAGTGCAATCTTTCCGATCTTTTTGGCTTCCTCTTTGATGACAGTCGGTACAAGCTGTTCGTAAGGAACGCCCCAGGCATCGGATGTGCGGTCAAGATGAATCGCATCGAATTTACATTTCAGCGTGCATAAGCCGCATCCGATACAGAGCTTCGGATCCACTTTTGCTGCACCGCAGGACAGACATCTTGCCGTTTCCTTCTTTACCTGCTCTTCGGTAAATGTGATTCTTTCATCTGAGAATGTCTTAACCTTTTCAGCATCTTTGCCCGGTACCTGACGCATTCCTCTGTCATAGCTTGCAATGACTGCGTTATCCTTGTCGATGTAATGATAGTTGTCTCTTCTGACTCTGCCGAGTGTCAGAGAATGGCCTTCCCAGACGTATCTGTGCAGTGATTCGGCACCTTCCTTGCCGGCTGCGATTGCATAGATTGCAAAGGAAGGACCGGTGTAGACATCGCCGCCGACAAATACATCTTCTTCGGCTGTCTGATATGTCCATGAATCAGCTTTGGCTGTTTTGTTGCGGTTGAGTTCAACCTTTGTTCCTTCCAGGAGATTCCCCCATTCGATGGACTGTCCGATTGCTGAAAGAACATAATCGGCATCCAGTGTGATTGTGTCGTTTTCGTCATACTGCGGGTTGAAACGGCCGTCCGCATCCTTGACCTGTGTGCAGACTTTGAATGTGATTGACTTCACTTTTCCGTTTTCTGCATTGATGATCTTCGGACCGTATCCGCACTTCAGTTCAATGCCTTCTTCCAGTGCTTCCAGAACTTCTTCTTCACTGGCAGGCATTTCATCTCTCTGCTCTAAGCAGAGCATAGTGACTTTTTCAGCACCGAAGCGGACTGCTGTTCTGGCTACATCGACTGCGACATTCCCGCCGCCGACAACAACCACATTGCCGCTTAACGGTTCAATCTTTTCAAACGAGACATTGCGCAGGAAATCAATACCGGAGACCACGCCTTCCGCATCCTCTCCCTCGATGCCGAGCTTTCTGCCGCCCTGGGCACCGATTGCCACATAGAAGCCTTTGTATCCTTCTTTTCTGAGTTCATCCAGTGTGACGTCTTTGCCGACTTCAACATTGCAGCGGATCTCAACGCCGAGCTTTCTGACAACATCGATTTCAGCTTCCACGACTTTGCGGTCAAGACGGAAGGAAGGCATGCCGAATGTCATCATTCCGCCCGGTCTTGATTCTTTTTCAAAGACGGTTACATCATGACCCCATACGGCAAGATAATATGCAGCGGAAAGACCGGCAGGACCGGAACCGATGACTGC
Organism: Erysipelotrichaceae bacterium; assembly: GCA_030525525.1. Taxonomy (GTDB): domain Bacteria; phylum Bacillota_I; class Bacilli_A; order Erysipelotrichales; family Erysipelotrichaceae; genus Bulleidia. Next base: position 2,303 of record JAUNEN010000108.1, on the reverse strand, counting down.
CACTTTCTTTCCTTCGTTGAAACGCTTTTCGGGAACGAAGCGGTTTTCATCCTTCAGTTCAAGGTCAGCCAGGAACTTCTTGACTTCATCGATTGCGACCGGTGAGTCGATATCGCCTCTTGTACATACCTGCTCGCAGAATCTCGCACAGACTCTGCCGCACATTGCCGGGAACGGATTTTCCTTCTTGATCAGTTCAAGAGCTTCTCTGTATCTGCCTTCGTTTGCCATTTTCAGATATCCCTGAACGGCAATATGAGCGGGGCAGTTTGTCTTGCAGGGTGCAGTTCCTGTTTCAGGGACAACATTCTCCCTGCATGTCAGGAAATCCTGACCTGTCCATTTTCTCGGCGGCATGAAGACATAATCGCTTGCGACTTTTGTTTCTTCAATCTTCACCGGTGTCTTTGTGCAGAGTTTTTCACCGAGCTTCACAGCGTTCTGCGGGCAGACTTCCACGCAGCCTCCGCATGCCACGCAATTGTTCGGGTCAACGGATGCCGTGTAGTTGGATCTGGAAAGATCGGGAGATGACGTCCACCAGGAAGTTCTCAAAGCCATGCAGGTATCCCACGGGCAGTTGCAGATGAAGATCGAGAAATCAGGGCCGTCGATGTTGGAGAGCTGATGCACATAGCCGAGCTCTTCCGCCCGTTTGATCTTCTCTTCAGCTTCTGCTCTTGTGATTCTTCTTGCCTTTCCCATGCGGATGCAGCTTTCGGCATAATTGCCGAGGTTAATGCACCACTCACCTTCAAGATCGGCTGTTCCTTCGCCGACCATTCTTCTTAATTTACGGCATTCGCACGGTGCGACACCGATGGAATCACCTGCTTTGTCGAGCCAGTAGCTGACTTCTTCATATTTGACTTTTCTTGTATTGGATGCGATCGCACTTTCGACCGGGATTGCCCGCATCAAAGCCGCACCCATGAAGGATGCACCGGAAATCTTCTTCTGCAGATCCAGTACATAATTCAAAAATGCAGGAGCTGTTTCAGGATAGGCATCCGTACGTTCCTTGGTCATGACAGTGCTTTCCATGGCACCCGGCGCAAAGACAGGCAGCTGCACTTTGTCTTCTTCATCTCTTGCACTGCAGTATTCAAGAAGTCCGATGTAGCAGAGATCATAAACCATCTTTGCCGTATCTTCGACGGACATCTTTTCACGCTCGGCAAGCTCGGGAATTGTGTACTGATGACGAAGCTTCATCTTCAGTGCAAAGTCAATCTGCTCATCGGTTAACTGTCTGTCAAAGAAAATGTATTCCCAAGAATTCTCATCAGGCAGCGGGTTGAGCATGTTGATATGACGGACAAGTTTAATGAGATTTTTTCTGGGCTTCTGACTCTTCTCACGTTCATAATCTTCAAGGCATTTTTTCTCGCCTTCGGTTAATTCGTGCGGGGTTCTGAACATTATAATTTTCCTCCGTTTAATACTCCGTAAAAATTATATCTGTGTTTAAAACCGAGCAGAATATCATTTCCGCAAGCACTTTCAAAAATGAGACAAAAGTAATAAACTGTCTCATATGGTGACGAAGCAGCGCATTCTGAATGCATTCAATGATCTGATTGAAAGAAACGGTTTTGACAATGTAACCGTCTTTGATATTGTCAGGCATGCCGGTGTTTCAAGAGCCACCTTCTACCGTCATTTCAAAGACAAATATGATGTCATGAATTATAACTACTCCTCGCTTGTGAACAGGCATATCACCGAAAGCGGAATTTCTTCGATGTGCGATCTGTTTGAACTTCTTCTTGAAGAAGGAACAAAATACTGGAAGCCTCTGGTGCCTCTGTTTGATACCGAAGGTGTCAACTCACTGTATCGGTTTATATATGCATACAGCTTTGAAACCGGAAGAAATCTTTATGAATATCACGACCTGCATGTTCAGGATGAAAAATATGCTTCGCTGAGTGAAAAAGAAACTTTTCAGCTGAAATTGTTTGCGGGCGGAGCAGCGGCAGTCTATGAAGAATGGATCAAAGGAAAATTTGACCTGAATGCCAAAGAGGCAGCCTGTTCAATGAGCGACCTTCTTCCTGAATTTCTGAAAACCGATGAATTCAACCATATGCTCAAAGCCATGAAAACCGGTGGATCATAATCTGCCGGTTTCATCTTTTTCCTGTCTCTCTGTCAATTTCAATTTTGTAATGATGATTCTTTGTTTAAGTTGACACACAGAGCAGATTCAGAAGTTTTCTGAAGAAAAACGCAGAAGGCTTTTTCTGCCGGATTCATGCTTTCATATATGCGATGAATTCACGTATCATAAAGTCAGAGAA
>JAUNEN010000190.1:626-2166 GCA_030525525.1 Erysipelotrichaceae bacterium | reverse complement strand
ATATCATCTCATTGTTTTTGAACAGCAGCCATGCGGTAAACAGACGGTCGAAAATGGCAGCCATTTCATGAAGTTGCAGTTCATTTGCCAGGCGAACCGTTTCCTGAACCGATAAAAACTGTGCATTTGTAAATAACTGTTCCGGGGCGGGGTAGATCTGCTCCGGGAAATCGATACTGCAAAAACGGCAGTCTACATTAAAGATATCTTTTAATAAAAACACGATACCCTGAGGGGGCATTCTGAAATCCATTTCTTCCATATTGAATCCCTACCAGTATGTAATGGACAGCTTCTGTCGAAAATAAATATTGTGCTAATCGGCTGATTACAATCCTATCATATTTTTGGGGGTTTTACTATTCTAAAACCGTCAATTAGTTAGGTGTGTAAAGTCTGAAAAGACTATGAAAAGTTCAGTAAGGAGGTATGTATGAAAAACAATTGGTTCAGAAAGATAGCGGCTGTCACATTGGCAGCAGCGCTTACAGTAACAGCATTTGCAGTTCCTGTCATGGCGGAAGAAGCGGCAGATGGCTATTCTGTACAGATTACCTGGCCCGATATGATGGGGGATCAGGACGGTACATTGACATTGAATGAAGCAGACAGCACATGGGAAATCCATTTTGAAAATCCGTTTGGACTCGCATCAACGGAAGAAGTATCTGAAGAAGTACTTCCCGGAAACATCGGCGTGGTGGAAACCCAGAGCGGCCCGGTGGAAGGAATCCAGGGCAGCCTGCACAAAAATGTTTCCTTATTCAAGGGCGTTCCTTTTGCAGCACCTCCTGTGGGAGAACTTCGCTGGAAAGAGCCGGTGGATCCGGAACCCTGGACTGAAGTGCGTGTATGCGATGAAGAAGGCGATGCTCCGCTGATGCCGGACTACGTAAATGCGTTGTTTACAGATCCTTCCACTCCGTGGATCGAGTTTTATCCGGATGGTGCGCCTTCCATGAGTGAAGACTGCCTGTATCTCAATATCGCAACCCCTGCTCAGAGCAGCGATGAAGCATTGCCGGTAGTCATCTGGTTCCATGGCGGCGGATTCCAGAACGGTTTCTACTATGAAGCAGAATTCGATCCTGAGGAGCTGGCCAATAAAGGATGTATTGTGGTTTCTGTCGGACACCGTCTGGGAATCTTTGGATTCTTAAGCCTTCCGCAGCTGTCTGAAGAATCTGAATATGGTGCGTCAGGAAACTATGGAATCATGGACTGCATCAAAGGCGTCCAGTGGGTCATTGATAATATCTCCAATTTCGGCGGCGATCCGGAACATATCACCCTGATGGGCCAGTCCGGCGGAAATGCCAAGGTGACGGCCTGCCTGGTTTCCAATCAGCTGCGTGGCAAGATCTTCGGAACCATTAATCAGAGTGCGCTTGCGCCATTCCAGACCTATACCTCTCTGGAAGATGCAGAAGCAAAAGGACAGGAGTATCTGACTATGCTTGGTGTTGACCCAGATATGTCCGTAGAAGAGCTTCGTGCCCTGGATGCAGATCTGGTCAACAGCATGAGTGCTGCTGGAAGC
>JAUNEN010000190.1:0-616 GCA_030525525.1 Erysipelotrichaceae bacterium | reverse complement strand
GGCAGGCAGCTATTCTGTTGTACTCGATGGCAAATATTTTTCAGAAAGCCCGGTGGATTTCTATCTCAGAGAGGGACAGCTGGACGGACTGCATATGATGTTTGGCTCTGTTTTCGGAGAATCTGCGAAAGGTGTACAGATCCCGGGCAGGGATCAGCCCACGACTCCGGGTACGGCAGAAGAATTCTACGCTTATGTTCGTGAAACCTTTGGCGATGAATTATGTGATAAATATGACTTTGAAAACAATTATGTCGTTACAGACGGAACCGTAAAAGCGAAATTCGTGGAATTTACATCCCATGCAGCACTCGTGGCAAATAAGGCATTTGCAGTGATCAGGGCAAACCAGAATGAAGGCGGCAGCGCATATCTATACTCCTTCGGACGTGTGACTCCTGGAGCAGAAATCGGATGGCATTCAGGAGAACTGTGGTATATGTTCGGATCCATGAGAAGAGAAACCGCCGGTTTCAGGAACTGGCAGATGTGGGACTGGGCGACAGCAGATGTTGCAACCGATTACTGGAGCAATTTCATTAAAACCGGTGACCCGAACGGCCCGACAGTTCCATACTGGCCGGCAGCAGAGACTCTGAATGCCATGTATATTGAC
>JAUNEN010000028.1 GCA_030525525.1 Erysipelotrichaceae bacterium | reverse complement strand
ATTCCCGTCTTTGGAAGACATGCTGAAGCAATTGCTAAACGGTTAATTAAAAAAAGAATCTGACAGTTGAATCATTTGAAACCGATTCAACAGTCAGATTCTCTTTTTCTTCTGTCAGCTTTCCGATGGCATAAAGAATGAAATGATGATAGAGAGGAACAGAATCGCTGCCGGTATGATCAGACAGGTTATGCAGTCAAAGGGAGGAATCTCAGCTTCGAGAGTTTCCGGCGTAATCTGATGGAGAATTGAATACGCATTGACAGCGACTGCAAAGAACAATGTCATCAGAACCCCGAAGGTTAATGCAATTCCGAGTGTCAGAGATGAAGAATTCCTGATCATCAGTGAAGGAATGCAGATGGCCGGAATGATCATTGTGACTAAGAATGCGGATAACATGCAACTGAAATCATGTGTGATCAGCAGCACAAGCAATGAACAGACAAGTGCATATCCTGCCGAGATGATATATTTCGAATGCATGACATCTCTGGCTGAAAAAGTGAATTGTTCATAGCTGTGCCATTTGTCTGAAAAGCTGCGGAACCATCCAATCACCGGAGTTACGGCAAATATATAGATCAGCGGAATGATATCGGTATAAGGGATCCACAGCATACCGCACAATACCAGATAGACGAACAGTATGATTGCAAGCCATATCAGACTGCTGCGAATGTTGGTAATCCATTCCTTTTTTAATAATGCTTTCATGTTATTACCTCGCAGGTATCAGAATGCAGGGCTGATTCTGTTCAGCTGTTTCGTGTCTGAATGATCCGATTTCATCAAAGCTTTCCGGATCTAGAATATGAATCACATTCTGATCATCCATTGCATAGATGCAGTTCATAGAGAGGCAGAACATTGTGATATTGAAATCTGTATCGATATCTGTGAACTGTTCTGTCTCTGTATCGAATATGGTCAGCCTTCTGTCATTTTCCGAATAACTGTAATGCGTTTCATTGCCTTCTTCATGCGACGTCATGGTCTGTTTGTATGAAGTCATGATCAGTCTTGTTTCATCCAGCTTTAAGAGCTGATCAAGCATCCTGTTGTCGTGACTGACGGATTCATATGCAAGAGTTTCCGGATCGATTTTCATTAAAGAAAACTCATATCCTGCAAACTGTACGTTCTCATATTCTTCATCTGATGTATCTTCAGGCAGTGTAAGGATTTCAGCACTTCCGGGTACATAGAGTATACCGTTCATGAGTGCAGAGTATGCACTGTTTGGACGCATGGCTGTAAAGCTGCCGATACCTGAACTTTCTGAGAGAACAGACTCATTCATCTGTTCGAACATATTGTTCTCATGAACCAGGCGGATTCCGGGTGCTGTGATCAGATGAATCCATCCGTCTGTGAGAGGATAGTAGAGATCGGGTGAGCGGATCGGCATTTTTTCCAGTGTGCTCTCACCTGTGTCAAAGGAAATGCATGTGCGCCACCAGGTGAAATCCGGTGAATGCTGAACCAGAAGAAGCTGCTCGTCTGACCCATAAAGGTGATTATTTTCAAAAACTTCGGTTTCAATGATTTCGTATGTACCGTCATTCAGACTGAGCTTCACAATCCCGTATTCATTCATCTTCTGCGGATGATCGCGCAAAGGAAGGATATAGGCATATCCGTCATGAATGACTGTTTCTGACGAATATCCGGAGCTTTGGTCTTTGAAGTATTTCCCAGGCAATGATTCCTGACCGATAGGCTGATAATTCTCATCATAAAATGTGATCAGGGATCCGCTTGCGGCGGTGTCGATGACGGCAAGTGAGAACGAATGCGGAGTCTGCTTAACTGGTTCTCTGCTGCATCCGCATAAAAGCAGACACAGAATCAACATCAATTTTTTCATATCAGGCCGCCTTTCTTTTTATGAAGGAAACAGCCAGAAGAAATGAAGCGATATAGATGATGATCATGATCAGGTTGATACATGCGATCAGTATGAACGGATATGTTCTGATGACAAGCGGCAGATTTCTGCAATATGCAAAGATTAACCATATACAAAGTATGACCATTGCTGCAGAAATACCGCGGACGGAATCTTTGCCGCTGAGATATTCCCATGGCAGCGCAATTCCTGCCGGCAGTAATGATACAAAGGGGAATAAGTGAAAGAAACGCCAGGACCATGGAGATGAAATCATACAGACACACGAGAAGATCATGCATGATACAAATACCTGAATATATTCGGCAGCTGCTTTCTTTTTATACGGCACTGACCAGAAAGATTCATACAGCTCATCGCCGGATTTTCTGTTTGCTTCACGATGGGCAAGACAGCTGTTGAAAATTCCGAAATAAACAAGTGCATAAAAGGCTGTGGAGCTGTACATTCCCATCGCTTTGATCAATGCCAATCCGATCAGCCATACGATGAAACTTCCGCTTTTGAAGAAGATCAGCAGATTTTTACGAAGATATGCTTTCACTTCAGATCACTCCCTTCGTAACAGCGGTGAAAATCTGTTCAAGCGATGCATTAACGATCTGCATCTCAGATGTGCAGGCAGAGGTTTTTATGATTGCTTCACAGCCAAAGTCTGTTTTTCTGATTGCGGCGACGTCTTTTGGATCAAGTGCTTCGATGATTTGCGGATCTGCATGAACGTATCTGTATTGATCAAGGATTTCATCCTTTGGCGCAAACTGCAGGATTTTTCCTTTGTGGAGGAAGAGGATATAATCCGAGATCTTTTCAAGATCGGATGTGATGTGAGAAGAAAGAATCAGGGTTTTCTTTTCGTTACGTGTATATTCATAAAGTATGTTGATGATTTCTGCTCTGGCGGCAGGATCGAGGAAATTGCATGCTTCATCCATGATGAGCAGATCAGGTTCATGGGCAAGAGATGCGGCAATCATCAGCTTCATTCTGTTTCCCTGCGAAAGAGAACGCATGTTCCTCTCAACTTCACAATCCAGACGCTTCAGAATGTCACTATAGAACTGCTCATTCCAGTTTTTATGCGCTTCCTTGAGGATGTAATTGATGTTCTTTGCATTCAATGCATCAGGAAATCCTGCCTCATTCATGACAAAGCCGATTCTTTCACGAACCTCCGGATGCTTTCTGAGATTGTCACATCCAAGAACCTTCACGCTTCCTTCATCTGCTTTGAGAAAGCCGAGAAGAATCTTCAGCATCGTTGTTTTGCCGGCACCGTTTTCACCGATGATGCCGAGTACACTTCCTTCTTCCAGATCAAATGAGATGTCATCAAGATGAAATGATCCGAATCTCTTTGAAATATTTCTGAATTCAACTGCGTTCATCATCTGCCTCCCGGATTGTATCGGCGATCTTTTTCAGTTCATCTTCCGAAAGATGCAAAAGGCCTGCAAGCCGGTACACTTCTTCAAGATGTTCTTCAATTCTGCGCAGATACTCTTCCCTGATAAGAGATTCATTTCTCTTTGCTACAAAACTTCCCTTGCCGGGAACAGTATAGATATAGCCTTCCCGTTCAAGTTCCTCATAAGCTCTTTTTGTGGTAATGACACTGATTCTCAGATCTTTTGCAAGTGTGCGGATTCCGGGCAGACTTTCATCTTCGGAAAGATCCCCCTGAATGATCTGATCTCTGAGCTGAGAAGAGATCTGATCATAGATGGGCTGCCCGCTTTGATTGTTGATCAGTATTTTCATAATGTTTCACCTGTATATACACAATATATACAGATATATACAGTCTGTCAAGGTGTGCAGGGAAGTTTAAATTTGCTGTTTCGCTTCAGTCTCATAGCGAATGCAACATAAAACATGTGAAACCTTTGATATAATCATCTGGAGGTACCTGCCATGAAAAAGTTAATGACATTCTGTATAGCCCTGTGCCTGGCGGCAGGGTCGGACAGTTTATATATCAGAACAAACGCTGCAGAAACACCGGTCAGGATTCTCTTTACGCATGATCTTTCGGATCATGTTGAACAGTTCAAAGTACTCGATGATGAAAACAAGGCAGTCTATGCAGGAGGTTATGAATATCTGGCTTCTGCAATCAATGACTGCAGAACAGATCAGTGTGTTCTTCTTGACGGCGGCAATTTCTCTGCCGGAACGATGTTCGGATCACTGAATGCAACCGACGCGCCGGATCTGACACTCATGAATATGATGGGTTATGATGCCGTGACAGCCGGTCTCAATGATTTTGTTTACGGGGCAGGTTATTTCGGTGAAATGCTGAGTGCCGCATCTGCTCATCCTTCGATTGTCTCTGCAAATATGACAATCGGAAATGCGAACGGTTCAGGTGTGCTGAAAGAAGGCTGGAATGCGGCCGGCGGCAGTGCATATACATTGATTGACGCAGGCGGTTATACAGTCGGTGTATTCGGCCTCTGTCAGATGAGCGATGAATATTCAGAAGGCTCAGCCGTGATATTCACCGATCCGCTGGAAGCGGGAAGGAATGCTGCAGAGGCACTGAAAAAAGACGGAGCTGATCTGGTTGTATGTCTTTACAGCACGGATGAAGATGATTTTGAAGAATTATGTGAGCTTGGAACGATCGATGTGATCATTGCCGGCGGAAAGCACACAGCTGCTGCAGAATATCAGAAACAGGGAAGCACATATATTGTTTCAAGTGATCCTTACGGCACAACACTCGGCGTTCTGGATATCGATCCCGACTCAAAGAGTGTCCGCAATTATGAACAGATTCCGGTTTCCGGTTCACAGTTCACCGCAGATGAGGCTGTCAATAACGAGATCGTTGCATATCGTCAGAAGGTGAACAATACGGTCATGACAAGATTCGGACTGAATCAGTATCCGGTCTTCAAAACATCCTACTCTCTGAGTACAAAAGCACGTACGGCATCCGGTAAAGAATTTGCGGAAGCTGCGGATCTATTGACAGATTCGATGATCGAAGCTTATGAAGCAAGCGACTTCGATGAAGCAAAGCCCGTCAGTATCATCACCGAAGGAATGGTGACCGGCACATTGTTTGAAGGAAATATCTATCCCGATGATCTGTTCAAAATGGCATACAAGGGAATGGGTTCAGACGGTATTCCCGGATACAATCTTGTCCGTGTCTATATGCAGGGAAGTGATCTGCTCACTTTATGTGAGGCGGATCTGATTCTGCATGCGGATGATTCACCTGATAAAATGCATTTCGGAAGAATGTATTATGAATATTCAAACAACAGACCTGTCACAAACCGTGTCATTGATGTCTATACGGAAGAAGCTGACGGCTATTACATCGCCGCAACTGATGATCGCTATTATCCGGTGATCACAACCGCCGAATTCCTGGAAAGCATTCCGGAAATGATTGAAAAGAGCGGTGTGAGCGGTGAGGTTCACATGTACGATCAGACCGGCAGAGCGGTTGAAGATCTGGAAGTCATGACACTGAGAAACGGGGATGGCGCAGCGATCAAGGTCTGGAGTGCAATTGCCTCCTATGCGGCTCACTTTGACAGAGGCAGCGACGGGGTGGATGTATTCCCTGACAATTACAAAAAGGCAAGAATGCAGAGAACAAAAGTCTCATCTTTGAATCTGATCAAAATGTTCAAGCATGCAAATGCGGCAACCTTCAGCTTCTATACAAAGCTCGTTGCCTATCCTGTCGGTATTCTGATTGTTCTTCACATTCTTGTGTGGCTGATCAATCTCAAAAAACGGAAATGAAACACCCGATCAAACATTCCGCATGCTATACTGAATCTGTTAGAAATTTATTGAAATAAGGAGTTTATCATGAGCGAAATGAACAATAATCAACAGGAAACTCAGGCTCAGGTTCAGGAAGAACCTGCGATCACACTGACACTGACACCGGATGAAGTCGCGGCCGAAAATGAAAAAAAGCTCGAAGAACTCGAGGGCAAAAAGGAAGAAGTCGTAGAAAAAGATCCGCTTGAAGAAATGAAGTTAAGCCCGGCTGAGCGTAAAACAGTCGAAGACTTCTCAAAGAAAATCGACATCACTGAATCCAATACAATCCTGCAGTATGGTTCTGCAGCCCAGAAGAAAGTCACAGACTTCTCCAACACAGCACTTCAGAATGTCCGTACAAAGGACCTCGGTGAGATCGGTACGCTGTTAAGCAACCTCGTTGTTGAGTTGAAGACAACGGATGATTCCCAGGATAACAAGGGATTCTTTGCAGGCCTTTTCGGCAAGTCCAAGGATAAGGTATCTGAATTCAAGGCCAAGTATGACAAGGCTGAAGTGAATGTTGAAAAGATTGCCGGCATTCTGGAAGATCATCAGATCACACTGCTCAAGGACATCGCTCTTCTTGATGAACTGTATGAGCGCAATGCCCAGAATACAAAAGAGCTTTCCATGTACATCCTCGCCGGCAAGAAGAAGCTGAAGGAAGTCCGTGAAAATGAACTCCCTGCCCTGATTCAGAAGGCAAAGGAATCAAATCTTCCCGAAGATGCACAGGCTGCCAACGATCTTGAACAGGCATGTGTCAGATTTGAAAAGAAGCTCTATGATCTTGAACTGACAAGACAGGTTTCCATTCAGATGGGCCCGCAGATCCGTCTGGTCCAGAACAACGACACTCTGATGACCGAAAAGATCCAGAGCACTCTGGTCAATACAATCCCGCTGTGGAAGAACCAGATTGTTCTCTCACTCGGCATCGAACATTCCAGACAGGCTATGGAAGCAGAGCGTGAAGTCACCAACATGACAAATGATCTGCTGAAGAAGAATGCTGAAACTCTGCATCAGGCAACAGTCGATGTGGCCAAGGAAAGCGAAAGAGGTATCGTCGATATCGAAACTCTCCAGCATACCAATGAACAGCTCATCTCCACGCTGGATGAAGTGCTGCAGATTCAGAGAGAAGGCCACGAGAAGCGTGAGGCAGCTGAGCTTGAATTAAGAAGAATCGAAAACCAGCTGACAAACAAACTTCTGGAAATCAACAACGAAAGAGACGTCACAAAACGTTAAGCAAATGAATATCAGCCTGCGGCATCTTTCCGCAGGCTGATTGCTTAAAAGGAAATACAACAATGAAATACAAAAATATTATTCTCGTCCTGGTCATGCATGCAGTTTCCTGGGTCATCGGAACAGCTCTGTCCGAAACAGCGCTCATTCCGGGAGAGACTGTGAAACTGACTGTGACCGGTCTGATCATTCTTGCCGTATATGCGGCGGGCACATTGTATACCGCACTTCAGAGTGAGAAAAATGAACTGATCTTCATTGAGATCTGGAAAGTCTGCCTGCTTACGGTATTCACCCTGGTCCGCTTCACAAACGGTTCACACGGTGCATTGGCTGCATTAGTGTTCCTGGGTCCGTTCCGCCCGCTGATCACGGTGAACATGAAACGGGCATTTCTGATCACGTTCGGACTGCTTGCCGCTGAAACAATGATCGAAATGTTCCTCATAAACCGTGACAGCAGCAAACCTGCATGAAAAACAGCCTGAAACATGAGATGTGTTCCTGGCTGTTTTATTTTAAAGATGCACAAAGTAATATATGAGGATATATACATATGGAAATTATTGACAAACGGATCGATGGCGGCAAAGCCTTCGACTGGGGGAGAACCTCCGCAGATTATGCAAAGTACAGAGATATTTATCCGGAAGAGTTCTATCAGAAGATTGTGAGCAGAGGACTTTGTACTGAGGGACAGAATGTGCTGGATCTAGGCACCGGCACCGGGGTACTGCCGCGCAATATGTTCCGCTTCGGCGCAAAATGGACCGGCATTGATGTATCGGAAGAACAGATTGAACAGGCAGAACAAATGGCAAGGGCGGAGAATATGCAGATTGATTTTCAGACTGCTGCGGCAGAAGAAATCCGGTTTGCGGACGAATCCTTCGATATCGTTACCGCATGTCAGTGTTTCTGGTATTTTGATCATGCCAAGCTCAGCCCCATCCTGGCGCGGATTCTGAAACCGGAAGGAAAGCTGGTTGTGCTGTTTATGGCCTGGCTGCCGTATGAGGATACAATAGCAAAAGCAAGTGAGGACCTCGTTCTGAAATACAATCCAAAATGGACGGGATACGGTGAAACAAAGCATTCGATTCATATACGGCAGGCGGTATTGGATTATTTCGAGCCGGAAGAACATGAAGAATACGATCTCTTTGTCCCGTTTACAAGGGAAAGCTGGCATGGAAGGATGCGCGCATGCCGGGGCGTCGGAGCTTCTCTGAATGCAGAAGAACTGGCGGCATGGGAAACAGAACACCGTGAGCTTCTTGAGAAAATTGCACCGGAAGAATTCCGGATTCATCATTACGCCGCAATTGCTGTACTGAAGAAAAGAGTTCTCTGAAAAAATGATGCTTACTGATTTCTGTGCCTGCGGAACAAAAAAGAACGGATAAACCGTTCTGTCTCGTCACATATTATTTGTTCAGAGTTTAACGACGTTGCCGGCCTGAGGACCGCGATCGCTCTCTGTAATGTCAAATGTGACAGCCTGTCCCTCGTCGAGAGTCTTGAATCCTTCACCCTGAATAGCGGAATAATGAACGAATACGTCTTTTCCCTCGTCAGTTGTGATGAATCCATAACCCTTTTCAGCGTTGAACCACTTAACCTTTCCCGTTGCCATTATTGGTGTGATACTCCCTTTCTATGTATTCACGAGTAAAATCTATGCCCGTATACATAATTATAATATGCCCCATGAAAGTGAAATACAAGAAAAAAACTTCGAAAGCATAAGTTAATACTATACATGATAAGTTCTTAAAAGTGTACAAAAATGTAACAAAAAAACGCATAAAATATTGTGATTCCGCACAGAATATTCCTTTGCAAAAATATACGTCTGAAATATAATAAATGAGGTCAAAGGCAGTGACGGGAAGAGTAATCTGACAAGTGTGAATGCAGAAAGCAGGCGGTGGATGCGAGCCTGTTTCACCGGTTGCGATGAAGATGGCCCCTGAGCCGGCTGTGTGAAACAAAAAGTAAGACAGCACGGAGACGTCCGTTATAACGTTTGAGAGGTCTTCTGAAAGAGAAGACAAGATAAAGGTGGTAACGCGTGCAAGACGTCCTTTCATTCGGGATGTCTTTTTTATTCAAGGAGGTGCACACGATGGAAAATAAAGGTCCTTATTACATTACGACGGCGATTGCCTACGCGGCAGGTAAGCCTCATATCGGAAACGTCTACGAAATCGTACTCGCAGACGCAATTGCCCGGTATAAGAGATTCGACGGATATGATGTCCGCTTCCAGACCGGAACCGATGAACACGGTCAGAAGGTCGAAGAGAGAGCCAATGCGGCAGGCAAGACACCGAAGCAGTTTGTCGACGATGTTTCGGCAGTCATCAAAGAACAGTTTGACTGCATGAACATCTCCTATGACAAGTTCATCCGTACAACCGATGACTATCATGAAAAGCAGGTTCAGAAGATCTTCAAGAAGCTCTATGACAAGGGCGATATCTACAAGGGAAAATATGAAGGCCTCTACTGCCAGGAATGCGAAGCATTCTACACAAAGAGCCAGCTGACAGAAGAGGGCAAGTGCCCGATCTGCGGCGGCGATGTTCATCCGATGGACGAGGAAGCCTACTTCTTCAGAATGTCCAACTATGCGGACAGACTGATTCAGTATATTGAAGATCATCCTCATTTCATTCAGCCGGAGAGCAGAAAGAATGAAATGCTGAACAACTTCTTAAGACCGGGTCTTCAGGACCTCTGTGTTTCCCGTACTTCCTTCAAGTGGGGAATCCCGGTTGAATTTGATCCGAAGCATGTCGTCTATGTCTGGATTGACGCATTAAGCAACTATATCACCGGACTTGGCTATGATGCCGACGGCAATCATGATGAGTTATACAAGAAGTACTGGCCGGCTGATCTTCATCTGATCGGCAAGGACATTGTCCGCTTCCATACAATCTACTGGCCGATTATGCTGATGGCTCTGAATGAACCGCTGCCCAAGCAGGTCTTCGGTCACCCGTGGCTGCTCACAGGCGACTCCAAGATGTCCAAATCCAAGGGCAATGTCATCTATGCGGATGATCTGGTATCCCTGTTCGGCGTCGATGCGGTCAGATTCATCATGCTGCATGAGATGCCGTTTGCGCAGGACGGACATGTCACATATGACCTCATGATCGAAAGAATCAACAGCGATCTTGCCAACAACCTCGGCAATCTGGTCAACCGTACACTGTCCATGCAGAACAAATACTTCAACGGCATCGTTGCAAATCCGCGCGAAGATATGCCGCTGGACGATGAGCTGAAGGAATTCGCTCTGAACACAGTCAAGAAGGTCAACGCTCACATGGATGAGCTGAGAGTCGCAGATGCGATTCAGGATATTCTGGACCTCTTCTCCCGCTGCAACAAATACATCGACGAAACAATGCCATGGGCTCTTGCAAAAGATCCGGATCAGATCGGCAGACTGGCAACCGTTCTTTACAACCTGCTTGAATGCGTCAGAATTGCCGGCGTTCTGTTAAGACCGTATCTCCCTGATACAGCAGCCAAGATCCTCTCCTCACTCAACACAATGGAGAAGGATACCGATTCCGTTCAGGAATTCGGCATGCTCGAAACAGATATCAGAGTCACTGAAAAGCCGGAAATCCTCTTTGCAAGATTGAATGAAAAAGAAGTCATGGCAAAGGTTGAGGAAATTCAGAAGGCCTACAGAGCAGTGAAAAAGAAGGCAGCTGAAAAGAAAGCGGAAATCGAACCGGCAGACTTTGACAAGATTGAACTCAGAGTCGGTAAGGTTCTCTCCTGCGAAAGACATCCGAAGGCTGACAAGCTGTTTGTGCTGAAGGTTGATCTCGGACAGGGTGATGTCAGACAGATCGTTTCCGGTCTGGCACAGTCCTATACACCGGGTCAGGTCATGGGCAAGAATGTCGTTGTCATCACCAACCTCAAGCCGGCTGTCATCAGAGGCATTGAATCCAAGGGAATGCTGCTGGCAGGCAAGGATGAAAGACAGATCGCTGTGGTTGAAGTCAACGGACTTGAGCCCGGCACAAAGATTTCCTGATCATAACAACTGATCACTATCAGGCCGCGTACATTGTGTATGCGGCTTTTACATGTTTGGTTTTTTAGAGCAGGGTTGTGTATACTTATAGCAGTGAGGAAATCCATGAAGAAATATAAAGTTACTGCGAGACCGGACGAACTGTCCGAGGCGCTGAAGCAGCGCACGATTGAGGAACTCAACGCACACGGTTATGAATATGATGAATTATGGCCCGATTACTGCTTTGTCATCGGCGGAGACGGAACCTTTATCTATGCAGTTCATGAGATCATGCGTGCGCATAAGATACCGCTTCGGGATGTGAAGTTCTACGGTATCCATACCGGAACTCTGGGCTTCTATACCGATTACCGCGATACCGAATATGATGAATTCCTGGAAACTTTCCTTGCCGGAAAATGCACCGAGGTGACTTATCCGCTGCTGCAGGTTGATTATGCCGGAATCATTCATAATGCAATCAATGAAATCCGGGTGGAAAATGCAGCCCGTACACAGGTCATTGATGTTTATGTCAACGGTGAGAAGTTTGAAACATTCAGGGGGACAGGTCTCTGTGTATGTACGCAGCTTGGCTCCACTGCATATAACAGATCGCTCGGCGGTGCGGTCATCCAGGAGGGACTTGATCTGATTGAACTGACCGAAATGGCAGGCATTCACCATTCCAAATTCCGTTCTCTGGAAGCGCCGATCGTTCTCAAAGGCGACTCGGTACTGGAATTCCGTTCCGCTTCCTTCAATGAAGCTGTGATCGGATGCGATGCGGATGTTTATCATATTGATGATGTGACTTCCATTAAAATCTACATTGCAAAAACTCCTGTTCATATGCTCAGGGGCAGGCAGGTATCATATTTTGACAGACTGAAGAGCCTGTTCTGAGAAAAAGGTGTGAAACGATGAGAAACTGGCGTTCCTATTATGAAATACTGAAATTTCCGCTGGAGATGGTTTTTATGGCTGTCATTCTCGGCGGAATCGGAAATATCCTGACCAATCCTGCTCTGGGTATTTCGGCATATGTGACAAATGACTATGTCAAAGCAACTGCTGAAGTTCTTCTGCAGAGCGGCAGATATATCGTTGTCTATTTCCCGTTTATCTTCATGTTAAGACTTGTCACAAGAAGAAGCGGAAGCGGCATGACGATCCTTTCGGCAATTGCCGGATATGCAATCTATCTGTACGCAACGATTTTCTTCACCGGGGCAGAACTGCCGATAACTGCTTACTCAAGCATTCTCGGTATCAGTGTGTCGCATTCCTCCATCCCGATTCTGAATCAGGCAGTCCATTATCCGTTACAGACAGGCATTATCGGCGCTGCGATTGTAGCGGCGATTACCAACTGGTCATACAACCGCTCACGCAAAAGAAATGAAGACGGCATCTTCGGATTTGTGACCAAAGAAGCTTCGGTTGCGATCAGAACAGTCTTCTTCTGCGGGATTGCCGGCGCATTGATCAGCTTTGTCTGGCCGTTTGCCGTCAATTTTATTCAGAGAATTATCCGCTTTATCACGGTTGATACATCAAACCCGGTCAACCTCGGCTTATTCGGAATCATGAACCGTCTGCTCGGTGTGCTGAATCTCGGAACATTGATCCGTGCACCCTTCTGGTATGGCAACAACGGCGGTTCATGGGTCAATATGGCCGGTGTGTCGATTGCCGGTGATGTGAATATCTGGAGTGCCCAGCTGCAGGCAAATGCGCTTGTCGGTATGGCCGGCCGTTTCTTCACACCGTATTACATTCTGAATATCTTTGCCGTTCCCGGAATGATCTGGGCAATGTTCTCACTTCAGACAGATGCGATTCAGAGAAGAAAGCGCAGAATCTTCTGCCTGATTGCCACCGTTGCATCTCTGTTATGCGGTGTACTGCTTCCTCTGGAATTGATGCTTGCGTTATTATGTCCGCTGCTGTTTGTATTCCATCTGGTCTATACAGGCTTACTTTATGCAGTCTGCCAGAGCATGCATATTTATCTTGGCTACAGCAGCACGGAAGCTTCCACGATCAGTGCTTTCCCGGGCAGCCTTCCGGAATATCTGAATTACATCCAGTATCCGTCGCTTTCCAAAACATTGATGTACATTGCGATTATCGGAATCATCTCCCTGATCATCTACTTCCTTGTAACAAGACTCTATTTCAAAAGAATGGCGGTTGATCTGTTTGACAGCGGCAACCGTGAAAAGCTGATCAGAGGAACGATCAAGGCAGTCGGCGGCATTGAGAATATCAAGATGACACAATCCGGCATCGCCAACATGACGATCGGTGTCTATGATCCCAACAAGGTTGATATGAACCGTCTGAGAAAACTCGGTACATACAGAATCTACGAATCACGTGCAGGCTATGTCATCTGCTTCGGCGCCGGCAGCACAATGATCCGTAACGGCATTCAGTCGGCAATGCGCGAAGGAATCAGAGCGGTCAATACAAATTAACAAATGAGATGTCTTTTTCGCGGAATATATGAAAAAGGCATCTTTTTTTGACGCAAAAAGTTTTTCGGTCGGACGAACTGTCAATACAAATGATTTTGATATGCTCAAAAATCTCCGCATTGCAGTAAAACAGGCTCATGAAAAAGAATCCTGATGTTCTGCATACTTGCCAATCGATCCAACAGGAAGAAATACAACAACAATATTTCAAGCCTTTTTTCGCGTTGTAAATACCGTATCATCCGGTACTCATGCAGTGTGTGATATAATGAACAGGCTTTTTGTGAGGGAAACCATGGCAGAAAAATACTCACCGATGATTGAACACTATCTGAAGATTCATGAACAATATCCTGATGTTCTCCTGTTTTACCGTGTCGGAGATTTTTATGAGATGTTCTTTGATGATGCCAAAACGGCAAGCAGAGAACTCGATCTGATTCTGACCGGCAAGGCGGGAGGTGTCGAAGAGCGCATTCCGATGTGCGGCGTGCCGCATCATGCGGTTTCATCCTATGTTCAGAGACTGGTTCAGAGAGGATATAAGATTGCAATCTGCGAGCAGCTCTCCGATCCGAAAGAATCCAAGGGACTTGTCGACCGTGATGTTGTCAGAGTCATCACACCGGGTACTGTCATGGATGAGATCTCGGATGAGAAGAGTTCTGTTTATCTGGCAGCTGCCACGGACTATGGATACGGCTACTCACTGGCAATCACAGAAATGAGTACGGGTGAGAATTATATTGAAGACATTGCCCATAAGGACAGCACTTTTGTGCAGACCATCCTGCGTTCCAATGTCCGTGAGGTTGTCCTTCCCCGCGATTTCCGTGAAAAGATCATCCGCATGCTGAGGGAGTATCAGGTTGTGATCTCCTATTGTGATGAAACAGCCATCCGTCAGGATTACATCCCTCTGACAGAAGGGATTATCCGTGATTATGATCTTGCCTCCTATGGCCGTATGCTGAACTATCTGGAAGTGACCCAGAAACATATGCTTTCGCACCTGCAGCAGGCAAGAATTGAAAAAGAAGAAGAAATCCTCTATATGGATTATTCCACCAGAACCAATCTTGAGCTGATCACGCCGCTTCATGACACCGGCAAGGCAGTCACACTCTGGACCTTCCTTGACCGCTGCCGCTCGGCAATGGGCTCAAGAGAATTGAGAAGGTGGATTGAAAAACCTCTTGTTTCCCGGGAAATGATTGAAAAACGTCTCAACCGCACCGAGTGGTTAATGAAGCATTTCATGCAGAGAACAAAGATGCGCGATGCGATGAGTGAGATCTATGACCTGCAGAGACTGATCGCAAGGTGTGCGATGAATACAGCCAATGCGGTCGACTGTCAGAGACTCAGCAAAACCCTTGCCCAGGTACCGGAAATCCTTTCATCGATCAAGAGTGAAGAATTCAGGGAATTTGCCGAGATTGATCCATTGAGCGATCTCTATGAAAAGCTGAAGGACGCATTTGTGGAGAATCCTCCCGTGAATGCGGCGGACGGCGGTATGTTCCGGGACGGCTATAACAAGGAGCTCGATGAAGCCCGTGAAATCCAGAGAAACGGCAGATCCTATATCGCTTCCCTGGAATCCAAAGAGCGTGAAAGAACAGGCATCAGAACACTGAAGATCGGCTACAACAAGGTCTTCGGCTATTATATTGAAATCTCCAAAGCTGCCGCTGCCCAGGTCAAAGATGAATGGGGCTATGTCAGAAAGCAGACACTCACAAACAATGAGCGTTTCATCAGTGCCGAACTGAAAGAAAAAGAAGATGCGATTCTTCATGCGGAAGAAAATGCAATCCGCATTGAAAAGCAGCTCTTTGCGGCAATGCTGGATGAGATCCGCACCTATCTGCCCAAGCTGCAGAGACTTTCAAGGATTCTTTCCGAGATTGACTGCTATGGAGCACTGGCGGAAGTCTCCTCGGCCAACCGCTATATCCGTCCTGAGTTTACGGACGGGGAGCTGGATATCGTGAACGGCAGACATCCGATTCTTGATGAACTCATGAAGGATCCCCGCTATGTTGCCAACTCGGTGAAGATGAATGAAGAAAAGAATATTCTTCTGATCACCGGTCCGAACATGGGCGGTAAATCCACCTATATGAGACAGACTGCTCTGATCGTGATCATGGCGCAGATCGGCTGCTTCGTGCCTGCAAAACAGGCAAGGATGCCTGTCTTTGACAAGATCTTTACCCGGATCGGCGCAAGCGATGATATTCTGTCCGGCCAGTCAACCTTCATGGTGGAAATGAACGAAGCCAACCGTGCCCTTCAGGAAGCGACCGAAAATTCATTGATCCTGTTCGATGAAATCGGCAGAGGTACAAGCACCTATGACGGTATGGCACTTGCCCAGGCGATGATTGAATATATCGCAGCCTGTGTGCACGCGAAGACAATGTTCTCCACCCACTATCACGAGCTGGTCAGCCTGGCTGATTCAATCGGAACAGTGCGCAATGTACATGTGGCAGTCAAAGAAGAAAATGACAAAGTCACCTTCCTGTACAAGATCAAGGACGGTCCTGCCGGCCATTCCTACGGTATCAATGTGGCAAGACTTGCCGGCCTGCCCGAATCTGTGATCGACCGTGCAAAGGGACTTCAGAAAGAACTTGAATCCAAGAAGCGGGTTGTTCAGCAGAGCTATCAGCTGATTGAAATGAAGAAGGAAGACAAAACAGCCGATGAGATCAGAGAGAAGCTTTCGGCAGTGAATCCCGATGATCTTTCACCGCGTGAAGCGTGGGCAATGCTGTGTGATCTTTCTGATCTTGTCAAAAAGAATTCGTAAAAGAATATCCTGATTTAAAAACTGCATATGTAGCGCTTCATACTTGTATGTGCAACGCCATATGCTATAATATCGAAACAATTATGAGGAATATCAGCTGATTGAAGCGATATTCCTTCTGTCTTTAAGAGGAGGTTCAACACCATGGAAAATGATAAGCTGATCATTCGCGGTGCGAAAGAAAATAACCTGAAAAATATCTCTCTTGATATCCCGAAAAACAAACTTGTTGTCATGACAGGTCTTTCCGGCAGCGGCAAGACGTCGCTTGCCTTTGATACGATCTATGCCGAAGGTCAGCGCCGGTATGTCGAGAGCCTCTCGGCCTATGCAAGACAGTTTCTCGGCGGTGTGGAGAAGCCTGATGTGGAGATGATCGAAGGCCTTTCTCCGGCAATTTCCATCGATCAGAAAACAACATCCAACAACCCGAGATCAACGGTCGGCACCGTCACTGAAATCTATGACTACCTGCGTCTGCTTTATGCAAGAACAGGAACTCCCTACTGTCCCAACCACAACATCCCGATTACCGGTCAGACCATCCAGGAGATGACCGATACGGTGATGGCACTTGAAGACAGAACAAGACTGACTGTCATGGCACCGATCGTCACTGACAAAAAGGGCACCTTCAAGGATACCTTCGCCAAGCTGCTCAAGGACGGCTATATCAGAGTCAGAGTGGATGGCGAAATCAGAATGCTTGAAGATGAAATTGAACTTGATAAAAACAAGCGTCACAGCATCGATGTCATTATCGACCGCATTGTCAAAACGGCAGACTCCCGCTCAAGAATCAATGACTCCATTGAAACAGCACTGAATCTCTCCGACGGCAAGGCACTGGTACAGGCAGGGGATGAAGAGCTTTCCTTCTCTTCTCATTTTGCATGCCGCATCTGCGGATTCACGGTGCCGAACCTTGAACCGAGACTCTTCTCATTCAATGCGCCGCTCGGTGCCTGCGATATGTGCCATGGCTTGGGCATTACCGAAGAAGTGGATGTGGACAATCTGATTCCCGACCGCTCAAAGTCAATCCGTGAAGGCGGAATCCGCTATTATAAGAACATTGTCGATACCGACAACATTGAGTGGCAGACATTCTCGATTCTGTTAAAAGAATACAAGATCTCCGAAGATACACCGATCAAAGACTTCACAAAGAAACAGCTCAATGCGATTTTATACGGAAGCGATCATCCGATCAAATACTCGATCACATCTTCCGGCGGCAACAAATATGTACGCAACGACTACATTGAAGGCATCAAGAGCCTGATCGAACGCCGCTATGTCGAGACAACATCTTCAATGTCAAAGGACTGGTATCATTCCTTCATGATTGAATCCGTCTGTCCCAAGTGTCAGGGCAAACGACTCAATGAGCAGGTTCTTTCGGTCAGAGTCGGTGATTCCAACATCCATGATTTCACAAAGAGATCGGTCATCGGTGCTTTGAACTGGGTCGACAATCTTGAACTCGATACTGAAAAGACGAAGATTGCCGATATGGTGCTCAAGGAAATCAGAAACAGACTGCAGTTCCTCAAGGACGTCGGTCTTGAATATCTGACCCTCGACAGACTTGCCGGAACTCTTTCAGGAGGCGAAGCGCAGAGAATCCGTCTGGCAACCCAGATCGGTTCAAGACTGTCCGGCGTTCTCTATGTTCTTGATGAACCGAGTATCGGCCTGCATCAGAGGGACAATTCCAAGCTGATCGCAACGCTGAAAAATATGAGAGACCTCGGCAACTCTCTGATTGTTGTCGAACATGATGAAGAAACCATGCTCAGCTCCGACTGGATTGTGGATATCGGACCGGGTGCGGGTGTGCATGGCGGCGAAGTGATTGCCAACGGCACGCCTGAAGAGGTCATGGCAAATGAAAAATCCATCACTGGTCAGTATCTTTCCGGCAGACGGATTATCGAAACGCCGAAAAAGAGAAGAAAGGGAAACGGCCAGTATGTTGAAGTCAGAGGTGCAGCCGAGCACAATCTGAAGAACATCAACGTGAAATTCCCGCTCGGCAAACTGATTCTTGTGACCGGTGTTTCAGGCAGCGGAAAGAGTACGCTGGTCAATGAAGTCTTCATGAAGTCAGTGCTGCAGTCACTCGGCAGAGCGAAGGTCAGACCCGGCAAATGCAAGTCGGTCAAAGGTCTTGAGAATATTGATAAATGTGTACAGATCGATCAGGACCCGATCGGCCGTACACCGCGCTCCAACCCGGCAACCTACACCGGCGTCTTTGATGAAATCCGCGATGTCTTTGCCAAAACACCGGAAGCCAGAATGCGCGGCTATGACAAAGGAAGATTCTCCTTCAATGTCAAAGGCGGCAGATGCGAAGCGTGCTGGGGTGATGGCGTCAAGGTCATTTCAATGAACTTCCTGCCGGATGTATATGTGCCGTGCGAAGTGTGCCACGGCAAGCGCTACAATGAAGAAACACTGCAGTGCACATACAAGGGAAAGAATATCTACGACGTTCTGGAAATGCCGGTTGAAGAAGCACTTGTCTTCTTTGCCAACCACCCGAAGATTGCCAAGAAGCTGCAGACACTCAACGATGTGGGCCTTGGCTATATCAAGCTCGGCCAGTCCTCCACAACCCTTTCGGGCGGTGAGGCACAGCGTGTCAAGCTGGCCAGCGAACTGCAGAAAAAGGCAACCGGCAAGACGGTGTATATTCTGGATGAGCCGACAACAGGTCTGCATACGGATGATGTGAACCGTCTGATCGGCGTGCTGCAGAGAATTGTCGACAACGGTGATACGGTCATCGTCATTGAGCATAACCTCGATGTGATCAAGTGCGCCGACTGGGTGATTGACCTCGGTCCTGAAGGCGGCGACAACGGCGGAACAATCATCGCCCAGGGCACACCTGAAAAGATTGCCGCAACCGAAGGCAGCTGGACAGGTGAGTATCTGAAAAAAGCTCTGTCATGGACAGAGGAGCACATGAAGCCGGTATCTGTTGAAAACTGAATGAATGCATGACACCGGGAGAAATTCCGGTGTTTTCAAGAATGTGAAATAACTGTGATTTGCGTCAGTGAAGTGAAGAATTCAGCACGCAGTCATGGTATACTATCGTTAACTTCACGGAGGTATTTTCATTATGTCAGAAAAGAAATATGACAAGAAGGTAACGGTCCGCGAAATCGTCCAATTCTTCAAATTTGAGCAGCTGACCGGAAATGATGAAGCTCTGAACCGCTGGACGGTTGTCCCTGATATCAACCGCCCGGGTTTTGAACTTTGCGGTTTTTATAAGAAGAGCGAGCCTAGACGCATCGTTCTGATCGGAAATAAAGAGTCTGAATTTATCCGTACGATGAGCGATGAAGATCAAAGAGCACGCTTTCCCATGTTAATGGACGGACTGACTCCGGCAATTATTATTACCAGATCAAATCCGCTGCCGCCGATTCTGGCCGAACTCGCGGAAAGCAACAACTTCCCGATTCTGAGAACTTCAATTGAGACATTCCGCACAATGACAGATGTCATTACATATCTTGACGAAAAACTTGCACCGGAGGATACGATGTCCGGTGTATTGATGAGTGTATACGGAAAAGGCGTCCTGCTGACCGGAGAAAGCGGTATGGGTAAATCCGAAACCGCTCTTGAACTGATCAAAAACGGTCAGGTTCTGATCTCTGATGACAGAGTGGATGTTCAGCACATTCATAACAGCGTCTACGGACACTCCCCCGAAATCACCAAAGGCCTGATGGAAATCAGAGGTATCGGTATCATCGATGTCGAAAAGATGTTCGGTGCTTCCGCCCTCATGGATTCCACCAAGATCGATCTTGTGATCAAACTGGAACCTTATGAATATCAGAGCGGATTCAACCGGATCGGTGACGATGCCGAGCGCTTTACCAATATTCTGAATGTTCTTGTGCCGACCATCACCCTTCCGATCAGTGCCGGCCGCAACGTGGCGGTTCTGGTTGAATCGGCTGTTACCAACTTCAGACTGCAGGGAGCCGGCTACAACAGTGCCGAAGAGCTCCGCCGCAGATTCAGGGAATACGCAGGAAGAGAGGACAGCTGATATGAGTTTTTTTCCTGACAGTGCCACATTTCTGAGCATCGGGTCATTCGCTTTGCGCTGGTATGCGCTGACGCTGATCGCCGGTGTGATTGCGGCTTATCTGCTTGTTTCAAAGCTGATGAAAACACATGGCTATGATGTGGACACAGTGGATGAGATGCTGCTGTTATGCATGATCGGCGGCATTCTCGGAGGCAGAGTCTTCTGGGTTCTGGAAAACCTGTCCGAATATCTGAAATACATTCCGTATATCTTCGCATTGAGCGATGGCGGATTTGATATCCTCGGAACGGTGATCGGAATCAGCGGAATGATGTTCTTCTACTGCACGCGCAGACACATGTCAACGCTCAGAACGATGGATATTGTCATGCCTGCACTGTTTCTGTTTACGGTGATTGCCCGCTTCGGCAGATCATTCGGCAATGCGACAGTATGGTTTGCCAACGGCATCGATCTGATCGGTTTCCTTGTTCTCTACTTCTTCATCCGTCCCTATCACGAAGGAAGAAGACGCGGAGACGTGGTGGCTTTCGGCTTTATGTTCATTGCGCTTTCCAGACTCATCTGCAAGGTGTTTGCCTGGGATCCGACCGCAAGGAACGTACTGATTCCGGCAGTCGCAGTTGAGGTGTTCGGAATTCTTCTTTATTACGTTGTACATAAGAGAAGACCGACAAAACCGATTGTATTGTTTGATCTTGACGGAACAATCATGGACACAAGATCCATGGTTCTTCAGTGCTTCAAATATCTCTATATGAGATACAACGATCCCCGCAACTTCACAAAAGAAAAGAGAAATCTTGTCTTCCGTGTGCCTCTCAAAGAAGCAGTCAGCCAGCTGTTCCCCGATCAGGATGCGGATCAGCTTGTGGATGAATACAGAAAATATCAGAGCTCCTTCTCATGGAGTGACTCCGTTTCCCTGTTCCCCAATGTCAAGTCGACACTGGATGAATTGTGGCAGAATGGATATGTACTCGGTATCGTTTCAACCAGACTGACCTCTTCATGCGAGTCATGGCTGCGTCAGCTGGACCTTTCCCATTGTTTCGGAACAATCCTGGGCAGAGATGTCTATACCGATCCCAAACCTGAACCGGGCGGAATCCTCTATGCCGGCGTCAAGCTCAAGAGAGGACACGATTCCTGTGTTTATGTCGGAGATGGTCTGAATGACATCAGAGCTGCCAAGGCGGCAGGCGTCTATTCTGTCGCATTTATCAGCGATCCCACCAAACGGGAAGCCATTGAAGAGCTGCAGCCCAACAAGATCATCACCGATATGAGCGAGCTGAAAGAGCTCCTCAATGAAAATCACGAATGGTCGGATGAGAACTGCTAGGAGGTTTCATGAAGCAGATTGATTATAAGGAAGCGGTCTTTTTCCGCAAAAAAGAATACAACAGAAACGGCTGGAATGAACTGATCATCAGGGCGGAAGATTTAATGAAGCTTTCTGATGAGAAGGATGTTAAAGCCGTCTGTGAAGGAATGCTGAAGAATATGCTGGAAGGCGACCGCTTCGTCAGTGATTCAGATGATCTTTATACAAAGGATTTAACCGTTGCATATTACTGCGATAACCTGAGCGAAAGCCGCCGAAGGCTGTATTGATATGAAAAAGTATTTCTTCTTTGATATCGACGGAACTCTGACCGATATTCATACCGGCAAACTTGTGGAAAGCGGTCTGGAAACACTCCGTCAGCTAGAAGCAAACGGTCACTTTGTGGCAATCGCAACCGGACGTGCTTATTACAAAACAATCAAAGCCGCTAAGGATGCGGGTGTTCATAACTTCATCGCCAACGGCGGAGCTGCCCTTGTGCTCAATGATGAGCTGGTCAGAAACGCACCGCTTGATCGTGAAAAAGCGCTGACCGTCATTCATGAAGCAGATGATCTCGGGTATGGCATTCTTGTGGCAGTCAATGACAGCATCGATGTTGTGATGAGAGATCACCGCTTCCTCGAACAGTTCGGTGAACGCCGTGAACCGACCAATTATATCTATCAGCCCGACATGCAGTATGACGATCTGAAAGAGATCTACAAGATTTATATTTCGATTCCCGAAAGCGAAGAATACAGAATGAAGAATCTTGATCTGCTCGGACATATCCGCATGGGTGCAGATTACTTCTGGTATCAGCACGATGCCAAGGATCAGGGAATCCGCGATATGATGGATTACCTCAATGCGGATATCAAAGATGTGGTTGTCTTCGGAGACGGGGAAAACGACATGGTCATGTTCAGAAAAGAATGGACATCGATCGCGATGGGAAACGGCGACTCACGCCTCAAAGCAATCGCCGATTATGTGACGGACGCTGCCGAAGATGACGGCATCCGCAATGCCTGCTTACATTTTGGATGGATTCAATAACCGGTATAACAGCCGGTTTTCTCACTCATGGGGGTAGTTATGATCAAAGATTCACTTTGGGAAAAAGCATTTCTCTTCAAAAAGGCAAAGATGTGGAAATATCTGGAAGAGTCAGATATTTTCGCAGTTCAGCTCAGCAGCGGTGAATACGGATACTGTTCAGTCACCGGCAGAATCGGCCAGCATTTCGCATTGATCGTTTATCTGGGAGATAAGGGACTTCGCTCCTGTTACAGTGTTATGGCTTCCGGTGATATGTGTGATTCGGATGCTCTTTTTGCGGGAGTGGAACAATACTGCCTGCAATGCACGCTGGAATCAAGGAATTATACAGATGAAATGCAGCTGCCTGAATTAAGAGCCTATGCGAAGAAAAATCAGATCCGCTTGGGCGGTGAAGCAGGATATCCCAATCTGGTCCGCTTTTATCCGTGCCGGGTTCCCTGGCCGGTGAATGATGAGGAAGCTCTTCTTCTGGAAGAAGCACTCGATGCGGCATTGTGGCTGAATGAAAAACTTGGCCGCAGGAAAGACAAAAAAGCAGCTATGCTTGAGTTGGGATTTGATGGTGAATATATTGAACTGAAGGAAAATGTGCCTTTGATCATAAAGAAAGACGGTGAATATGAAGCAGGCCTTCTGGAATTGAAGAAATGCAGTCCGATGATCTTCTACAGCCCGCAGATGCCTTCTCAGGAAAAGCTGAAAGCATTGAAAAATATAAGAGGACTGAAGAAGAACAGTCTTGATGTTACACTGCGTCCGATGAATTCAACGCTTGAGGGAACCGAAGGGGATGATGCAGCTCCTTTCATTCCGCCGGTACTCCTTGCGTCAAATCATAAAAACGGACAGCTTCTGAAGCCGCTGTTTGTCGAAGGTGCAGAAGAAACGTGCTATGACGCTGCCCTCGATGCATTTACGGATCAATTGCTTGAAAACAAACCTGCCGAAATTTTTACGGCGAGCGAGAGAACATATCAGTTTCTTGATGATTTCTGCAGATCTGCGGGAATCAGCCTGTATAAAGAATATGGATTATACCATCATGATCGAGTGATTCAGGAATTCATGTACAATTTTAATCATCCGATGAAGATGTTTCATGAGAGCGGATTGATCGGACAATTGATGCAGTTAAGTGATGACGAGCTTGCAAATCTGCCTCCTCAGTTTCTCGGGCTGCTGATGGAGCCGGCTGTTCTGAACGCACTGCCGGCAGAATTGAGAAAAAAGCTGCTGAACATGATGTCATGAATACCGGCACACCGGGATTCGTTGTGATGTGCGCAAGGCAATGCTAAAATGTATGGAGCCAGCCCGAAAACTCACGGCAAGCAATGACGGTATCTGCAGGCCAATGAACCTGAGATATAAAAAACGGACAAAGCGTTCTTAAAAAAATGAATTATTCAATGATTAAGCTTCATCTTTGATTCGGGCATCAAGGTGGATATTGATACCTGCAAAGATACAGAAGAAGGCATTCTTCACACCATTGCGGACACGCATCTGACAGTTCTTCAGCACACGGTTGTTAACGCGCTTAGTTGAGATTCTGTTCTTAACAGACCGGAAACCTGTTACTCTGAAGATGATTCTTCTGTAGATCTGTCTTTGATGAATCACGTCTTGGATTATGGTCAATGAGTGGGGTAATATGATTAAGACGAAAATATTGGTATGTGGGCAGACTGTCAGAGGCGGAATCAAGGCACATAAACAAGGAAATGCAGGTAGATGTTTCTGAGGAGATTGTGACAGGAGATATTGCAGAAAGTAAAGCCCGGATAGAAGAAATTCAGATCAGAATCCCTACCCGAAGGGCATGCCGTGCAGGCCGATATCAGCGTCAGGAGTACTGAAGTGAATACAGGATCAGCTTCATTGTCATCCAAAACATGGCGGTCATATCCGGAAGCGTGTATATGAAGAGAAGAACTGTCATTGTTAAGGATGAAGTGATCCTTGCCGATGAAACCTGTGTCAGGTGAAAGGAAGACAGCAAGTATCGGGGTGAGTGCAGTTCTTCCGATTTGAGAAAATCACGGTATTCAAGAGATCGAATAGATATGTTTAAGCATATTGCTTGCCCCCTTCAAAAGTGAGCAACACCGAAGGCGTGCCGTGCAAGCGAGTCGCTGCAAGCGGCATCGGTTAAGAGCTTTTGGAAAAAACCGGTGTAAACATAAAAAATGAGCAGTAAAAAAGAGCGTTGTTTACCGGCTCATAGAGTTTTTGAGAACGTTCGTATGGACGGGGAGGGTACACAGATGGCCAAAAACAAACGAGTCATTCTTGTCAGCGGAATGAGCGGTGCAGGAAAATCCACCGCAACCCGGGCGCTTGAAGACATGGGATATCATGTCATTGATAACTTCCCGGTGCAGCTGGTTTCATTGCTTGTCGATATGATCGAAACAAGTACGGATCCCCGCTACAGCTATATCGCACTTTCCACAACCGCGCAGGATTTTTCCGCTTTCTTAAGAGGTGTCAAGGGACAGAACATCGAAGTTCAGGTTCTCTTCCTCGAAGCCAGCGACTCTGTCCTGCTGCACAGATACAAAAGCACCCGACGCATGCATCCGCTGTTATTGATCAACACAGCCAACACGCTTGAAGAAGCGATTGCGGTTGAGAGGCAGATGTTTGCCAGAAATATCAACAATTCATTTATTACGATTGATACTTCCTTCCTTTCCGAAAAGGAATTCAGAAGACGGATTGAAACATACTTCTCCAAATCAAGCGTACCTGCATTCTCACTGTCATTTGTTTCCTTCGGATACAAGTACGGCGTACCGATGGATGCCGACCTCATGGTGGATGTGCGTTTCCTTCCCAATCCGTTCTGGGTTGTCAATCTCAGACCGTTTTCAGGAAATGATCCGGAAGTCTATAACTATGTCATGGACAAACCTGAAACAAAAGAATTCCTCGACAGGCTGCTGGCCTTTACAGACTATGCCTTTGAGCAGTATGTGAAAGAAGGCAAGAATCACTTCACGGTTGCGATCGGATGCACCGGCGGACAGCACCGCAGTGTCGCAATCACCAACTTCCTCTACGATCATTACAAGAGCAGATACAATTGCTACAAGGACCATCGTGACGAGAAAGAGTGGGTAAAGGAATGAAGAATGTTGTGATCATCGGCGGCGGCCACGGACAGTCGGCCATCTGCCGCGGGATCAAGAATATTGAAAATCTGAATATCAGTGCAATTGTCACGGTTGCGGATGACGGAGGCAGTACCGGCAGATTGAGAAGAAGATTTCATATTCCGGCCATGGGCGATATCAGAAATGTCATGATTGCCCTTGCCGAAAGTGAATCCCTGATGGGGGATCTGATGGACTACCGGTTTGAAGATGCGGAAGGCAATGAAACGGATGTAGCCGGACACAACCTCGGCAATCTGATTCTGACCGCTCTTACCCAGCAGTGCGGATCATTTCTTGAAGCTGTGCAGACCATCGGAAAAGTCCTCAATGTCAAAGGCAATATCATCCCTGCGACAACCCAGGTCATCACACTGTATGCCCTGATGGAGGATGGCGTGATTGTCAAAGGGGAAGCCAATATCCCGACCCGCAACAACCGTATCCGCAAAGTCTTTTACAAAGAGGATGTCCATGCGGTACCTGAAGCTGTGGAAGCACTCAGAAATGCAGATCTGATCATCTACGGTATCGGCTCTGTCTATACAAGCATCCTGCCGAATATCATCATTCCCGAAATGAACAGAGCGCTGAATGAAACCAAAGCGAAGAAGGTCTACTTCTGCAACGCGATGACGCAGCCCGGTGAAACCGACGGCTTTGCCCTGGAAGATCATGTGCAGGCTCTGCTGGATCATGGCGCACCGGTGGATGAAGTTGTCTTTGCGGCTGACAGAATGCCGGAAAGCATTGTTGAAAAATATCAGAAATACGACAGTATTCCGGTGATTGAAAGAACGGATGATCATCCCTATCTCGTTCATCATGAATATCTTCTGAATTTCTCAAGCGGACTGATCCGTCATGATTCACTGAAGATTGAGCAGGCAATCCGCCGTCTTGTAAAGGAGATTTAATGTCATTTGCATCAGATGTAAAAAATGAAGTATCTGCCAAAGCGATGAGCGGCAATGATGCCAGAGCGGAGCTTTCTGCACTGATTCAGATGTGTTCATCTCTCTCGCTTTCAAACGGCAGGGGACTGACACTGCTGGTGACAGTGGAAAATGCGGCAGTGGCACGCAGAATCTATACACTTGTCCGTGAGCGCTATGAAACGGATATTGAGCTGTATGTCAAAAAGAAGATGAATCTGAGAAAGAACCGAATCTACGGAATGCGGATTCTTTCCAAAGCTTCCGATATTCTCAAGGATCTCGGCATCTATTCTTCAAGAGGACTCAGGGAGGCACCCCTCGCTAAAATTGTTCAGGCAGACAGCAGCGCAAGAGCGTATCTGGCCGGGGCATTCCTTGCCAGCGGCAGCGTCAATTCACCCGATACGACAAGCTATCACCTTGAAATTACGGTGAACAGCACCGAGCATGCCGAATTCCTGATCGGACTGCTCGGGAGATTCAATATCAACGCAAAAACTGCTTCCCGCAGATCAAAATATATCGTTTATATCAAAGCTGCCGAAAAGATTGCCGACTTCTTAAGAGTCATCGAAGCCGACCAGGCATTGTTAACATTTGAAAATGTCAGAATCGAACGGGATTTCATCAATTCATTTACCCGCTTAAACAACATGGATGTGGCAAATGAAATGAAAACCCAGGCGGCCGCCTCCACGCAGATGCAGGATATTGCAATTCTCGAAGAAGCAGAGCGGGTTGAAAAACTCGATCCGAAGCTGAGAAATCTCATCGAAATCAGAAAGGAATTCCCCGATTCCTCTCTCAAGGAGCTGGCGGAAATCCTCGAAGTCAGAACCGGCGCAAAAGTGTCAAAGTCCGGAATCAAGCATCGCTTTGTGAAAATCCATGAACTGGCTGAAGAAGTTGTAAAGCGGAATCAGGAATACGAAGTCCGCATGCAGAAACAGGAAGCCTGATCAGATACTACAGGAGTTAAAGATATGATTGTGAAAGCCAATACGGAACAGACAGCTGAAATCAGACAGTTATGGACAGTCTGCTTTCCGGAAGAAGATCCGAGATATATCGATTTCTATTTCAAAAATATATACGATCCGGCAAACTGCTACGTCAATCTCGTTGACGGAAAGATTGTATCTGCCTTGATGCGCAATCCGCATGCGGTCATGTTCAACGGAAGAGTGCTGCAGGCATCGATGATCATCGGTGTGGCAACACTTCCGAAGTACAGAAAGCACGGCTATATGAAAGAGCTGATGGATGTTGTCATGGACGCATGTGAACACAGCGAACTGATTACAATGATCCAGTCCGAAAAGCCGGAGATCTATGAGCAGTTTGGTTTCAGAACGATCTATAAGCGGACAGACTATACGATTGAACGCAAGGATGTAAAGAGAATTACAAACTTCGGATGTGCCTATGAACCCACACCGATCGATCTGCTCAAGGTCTATTCAGCATTTATACGCCGCTTCAACGGCTTTTATCCGAGAGACCTCGATTATTTCAAGCGATACAAGAAAGAAATTACCGCAGTCGGCGGAAAGATCGTTGCTTATTATGACGGAAAGGATCAGATCCGCGGTTATGCGGTGATGATCCCGCAGGGAAATGAACTCAGGGTTGAAGAGATTATCTATCTTGATTCAATGTCACTGATCAAGCTCTGCAATGCGGCGCTTCAGGAAAGAAGAGTCGTTCATCTGCTTGTTTCGGAAGCTGAAAACCTCAGCCTTGTTTTCCCGGAAGCACATAAGAAAACATACGGCTCCACGATGTGCAGACTCAATGATGCCTCTCTCTTCATGCGTGTTTTCAACCGCCGTGTAGCTACGGTTGAAGATGCTTTCGGCATCAGCAGAAGACCGCTGAATCTGAACGAATTTGCGTGACAGAAATTCAAGAATGTTCTGTAAAATTACAGGCATTCTTTTTATATTGAACATGCATAAAAGCCTTCTGACATGCAGTATTTCTTCATGTCGGGAAAGATGAATTTTCAAATTATCGGACAATTTGTGAATATTTTGATTTTTTGTTAAAAGTCATTAGAAGAAATGATGAAAATCGGTTTCAAAAAAGGTAAAACGTCTGGTCATTCAATTGACTTATGGCCGTGTAAAATCATATAATTTCAATAGCAACATAAGGAGGTCTATAAAGACAATATGACAGATGTAAGAGTTGCAATTAATGGTTTCGGCCGTATCGGCCGTCTTGCTTTCAGACAGATGTTCGGTGCAGAAGGCTACGAAGTCGTCGCGATCAACGACCTGACAAAGCCTTCCATGCTGGCTCACCTGCTGAAGTATGACACAGCTCAGGGCGGCTACTGTGGAAAGATCGGTGAAAACCTCCACACAGTCTCTGCTGATGATGAAGCAAACACAATTACAGTTGACGGCAAGACTCTGCAGATCTACAAGGAAGCAGACGCTAACAACCTGCCTTGGGGCGATCTGAAGATCGACGTTGTTCTCGAATGCACAGGCTTCTACACAAGCAAGGCTAAGGCTTCTGCACACATCAATGCAGGCGCTCGTAAGGTTGTTATCTCCGCTCCTGCTGGAAACGACCTGCCGACAATCGTTTACAATGTAAACCATGAAACACTGACAGCTGAAGACACAGTTATTTCCGCAGCTTCCTGCACAACTAACTGCTTAGCTCCGATGACAAAGGCTCTCAATGACTATGCTCCGATTCAGTCCGGTATCATGACAACTGTTCATGCTTACACAGGCGACCAGATGATTCTCGACGGCCCGCAGAGAAAGGGTGACGTTCAGAGAGCTAGAGCTGGTGCTGCTAACATCGTTCCGAACAGCACAGGTGCTGCAAAGGCTATCGGCCTTGTTATCCCTGAACTGAACGGCAAACTCATCGGCGCTGCACAGAGAGTTCCGACTCCTACAGGATCCACAACAATCCTGCACGCAGTTGTTAAGGGCGAAGACGTTACTGTTGAAGGCATCAACGCTGCTATGAAGGCACAGGCTAACGAGTCCTTCGGTTACACAACTGAGAAGCTCGTTTCCTCCGACATCATCGGTATGAAGTATGGTTCACTCTTCGATGCTAACCAGACAATGGTATCCAAGATCGCTGACGGCGAATACCTGGTACAGGTTGTTTCCTGGTATGACAACGAAAACTCCTACACTTCACAGATGGTTCGTACAATCAAGTACTTCTCCAACGTTAAGTAAGAGTTGATTATCATTCAATGAAAGAGAGCTGAGCAATCAGCTCTTTTTTTCTATGTCTTTGTATTTCTCTCTTAGTCAGCAGAAACATGAATGAATGGATTCTGAAACTGACTCGCCAAATGTGCATTTTTATGTGATACCGGAAATGTCATCGTGCAGGCAAAAGAAATCTGTATTCACTCTTGCAAACATTCAACGGATACAATGAAAATGTAATATAGACACGGAGGTATGTCTGCCCGCTCTTTCTTCCATTCAGGCAGAGAAAGT
>JAUNEN010000107.1 GCA_030525525.1 Erysipelotrichaceae bacterium | reverse complement strand
AAGGATATGAAAGAATTGAAGATTAAAGATTCACAGGCACAGGCACTCTGTGAATGGTATGAAGAAAACAAGAGGTCATTCCCATGGAGAGATACCGGCAATCCCTATGATGTGTGGTTAAGCGAAATCATGCTGCAGCAGACACGCATTGAGGTTGTCAGAAGAAGATTTGAAGAATTCCAGAAAGAACTGCCTTCGGTTGCGGATATTGCCGTATGCGACAATGACAGACTGATGCGTTTATGGGAAGGCATGGGCTATTATTCAAGAGCACGCAACCTGAAAAAATGTGCATCTGCTTTGATGGATGAGTATAACGGACAGTTTCCTGCAGATGAAGAAAAGCTCAGAAAGCTTCCCGGTATCGGACCTTATACAGCAGGTGCAATCGCTTCAATCTGTTTCAATCTGCCTTCCCCGGCAGTTGACGGAAATGTGATGCGTGTGATCAGCCGCATTCTTGAAATCCGTGATGATGTCAGAGATTCCGGTACAAAGAAACAGATCGAATTGATCATACTCAATACACTGGAAAAAGGAATCGTAAAACCTTCAGTCTTCAATCAGGCGTTGATGGAGCTGGGCGAAGTGATCTGTGTTCCTAACGGCACACCTCTTTGTGAAAAATGCCCTTTGAAATCAGAATGCAAAGCACATCTCAAAAATCTGATCAATGAAATTCCTTACCGTTCAAAATCAAGAAAACGTTCAGTTGAGCAGAGAACGCTTCTGATCATCAGAGACGGCAGCCGCTTTCTTCTGAACAAAAGACCGGATACCGGTCTGCTTGCCTCATTATACGAATTCTATGGAATTGAGAAGGAACTGAATGAAAGCGATGCACTGAATGAAGTCAGAAAGCTCGGACTTTCTCCTGTACGCATTCACAGACTCCCTGATTCAAAGCATATCTTCACCCATAAGGAATGGCATATGAAGGCATATGAAATCCTTGTCGAAGATGCATCGGATTTTGAGAGTGAATCGATGTTTCTCGTCACAAAAAAGGAACTTGCTTCACTCGCAGTTCCTTCAGCATTTAAAACATATATCGACTGGTACAGCCTGAGGGATTAACCTTCCGCGGCTTCATCAGTCTTTTTCTTTTTTGCACGGAAGACACGCTTTTCCGTTTTTCTGACTTTCGGTGCTTCAGAATCCGTTTTCACTTCAGCTTTCTGCACTTTCTTTCTGACAGTTTTCTTCACTGTCTTTGTGCTCTTCTTTCTGACTGTTCTTTTTTGCTTCACCGGTTTTTTGACTTCAGGCTCAGCTTTGACTTCTTCTGCTTCTGCCCTGACCTCTTCAGCTTCAGGCGGCACTTCCTGCTTCCAGGCCTCCGCATTTTCTCCGCCTCTGTGCATCAGAAACTGAGCAGCCGTATTGAGATCTTCGAATTTGTATCCCTGGTTGAACTGAACCCTTCCGTTTTCAAGGGAGTGGAAATATCCCATCTCATCAAGATCAAGATAAAGCTTGCGGTTTTTCTTCATCTCCTTGGGACCGTATTCCTTCATGATTGAACCGGGGAGAACTTCGATCATGCCGTTTTCAAGTCTGATCGCTCTGGCATTGACGGTCGGTGCATTCAGGGAAAGAATATTCGCTTCCGACTCAATCGGCATATGTGTTTTTTCACGGATTGCATTGGCTCCGTTATACGGATAGATCCTGATGATCAGATCTGTTAATTCATCGCATCTTTTCAGGATGTCATCCTTTGTCCATTTCTTCTTTTTCAGAATTTCCGTATTCATTCTGATATGAAGTGTTTTCGAAAGAATGCTCTTCTTATAATTGAAATCCTCATTGCCCATCTTTGAGTTGTCATATCTTGCACAAAGAGTCAGATTTCCGATCAGATTTGCATAGAATGAATATTCATCCTCATCCTTTGTACCTGAGTTCTTTACCCACCATTTGTTCGGATTCTGAGGCATGATATGCTCAATATTCAGATCTGCCGTATCCACCTTGGCAGTTGCCCCATACATCTCAATTCTCTCAAGAACCGGACGGATGACCATGAGTGAATATGCATTCAGCTCTCTCATCTGTGTACGCAGCTGCTCATCAGTCGGCATTGCCAGGGATTTCCCACGGTTGTAAGTCAGAAGATTCAGCTTCGTCAAAGACAGAATATCCTGTTTCTTATTGCGCTTGTATGAACTGAGAACCGTTCTTAACAGAGTCGGGAAATAACGGCTAAGAGCAGAAGAATCATTGCCGCATAAAGCACGTCTTGTGAGATAGGAATCAATCAGTCTGATCAAAGCGACCATTGTCTTTTCACTGATCTTCTTTTCATCAAACAGATGCAGCATCTCCATTAAAAACGGAGCAGGCATGATTGAATCATTTCTTCTGAAATCAGAAAGTGCTCTTTCGATCTCTTCATTTTCAGAAGGTCCTTCATAGATTTCATGATAATAGCGGCAGTACCGGTTGATCTCTCTCAGCTTGATTTCCGCATCTTCATGAACGCTGTTCCAGTATGCCTTGAATCCTTCATAGACATCCCTTCTGTTCAGCAGTTCATAGGTTTTGACTGCCAGATAGAAACGGAAGAATTCTTCCAGTCTTCGTGATTCGGGATAGTATTCTTCAAGCGGCTGCCAGTACATCTCATAAAAACGTTCCTGAACATCATCCGTATGATTCATCAATACATAGTTTCTGATCAGGTCGGCACTGGTGAGCGGCGCTCCGGTTGAGTTGATCGATTCAAAGATCTGCTGGGCATTGTCTGTTTCCGAAAGCGGGAATTCCAGAATATCAAGTCTCGTCAGAGAATCAAGGATTTCAAGAAGCGTATGTCTTTTTGCAAGCTCACGGATACGCCTGATGATGTAGTCATAATTGCGGTAGACGCCTGATTCCTTCTCTTTGCGGTTCAGATCCTGAACGCTTCCGTATACAAGCCTTGCATAGACATCATCTGTTGAGACTGCAGGCTTTAAACGCAGGCTTCCCTCTTTGGCCGCATGGCGGTTGTAAAGGAAATAGTCATCAATCATTCCTGCCGTGACTCTGTCTCTTCTTTCTTCCGCAACCCGTTTCAGTGCAAGCAGAAAGATAAAGGTTGTTGTCAGTCTCTGCTGACCATCGACAATCTGAAGCTGACGGAACATGGCACTGATCTTGGAATCAAGATAAATGATGATTCCGAGGAAATGATTGACTGTCCTGTTTTCAATCAGATCTTCCAGATCGTTCATAAAACGCGCGGTCTCCTTCTGCGGATTCCACGTATACGTTCTTTGATAAACAGGAATCACAAACTGTGATCCCATCGTTGTTTTTATAAAGTCAGATACACTCGTTCTGACGGGCTGTTTCAACATAAATCATTCCTTTTTGTACATGCAATATTATACCATAGTCAGTTTCAGGGATTGATTCCGGCAATCCTCATCAGCATATAGCCGATCAGAACGTTTGTTTCCCTGAACAGAAACGGTATTTTTGTTTCAAGTGAAATATAGCGGGTGGAAGGTGTCGGAGAAGTATATGCTTCAATTCCGTTATCCTTTGCCATCATCATTGCCCGCCTCATATGCAGCGGATCGGAAACAATGATCGCTGTTTCAAATCCATATTCATCCATGATCTCACGGGAGTAGCTCATATTCTCATGTGTATAGGCAGACTCCTCTTCAAGAATCAGATCTTCTTCAGTCAGACCGATCGACAGAGCATACTGTTCAGCAATCCATGCATCGGAAACACTGTTGCCTTCCGCTACCCCGCCGGTCAGGATGATGTGATCTGCATACCCCTGTTTCAGAAGCTCTGCCGCATGATTGATGCGCTCGGCAAAAACAGGTGTCACACCGCTTTCGTAGGCGGCAGCACCGAGTACGATGATGACGTCTGCATCTCTGGCTTCATCCTTCATTCCGTAAAACCATATATCCATCGCCGTCAGAACATATCCGAGAATCAATAATGAAATGATTGTTCTGATCAGCGGAAATCGTTTCTTCTTATCTTTCATTTCAGCACCGCTGTCAATAATATCATTTTCATAACAGAATTCATAATGATTCATGCAATTGTAATGAATGATTAAAAAGTTCCCTGCGTTGTAATCCTATATTTTCAGGACGTTTCCGGGGCAGAAATCAGCCTGTTTTCTTGTTGTAAAAATCTACAAAAATTTTTTTTAAAAAAGAGTTGCACAGATTTGATTTCGTGGTATTATATGTAGGCACCTGGCGCGTTGGTGAAGCGGCTTAACACACCGCCCTTTCACGGCGGCATTCACGGGTTCGAATCCCGTACGCGTCACTTTTTTTATAGGGGTATCGTACAATGGTAGTACATCGGTCTCCAAAACCGCTGATGGGAGTTCGATTCTCTCTACCCCTGCCTGAAGCCATCCGGAAACGGATGGTTTTTTGCTGTTTATCAAATAAAAAAAATCAAAAAAATACACAGCTTTTTGAGTCATTGCTGTGTATTGTAAATCTTTTTGACTGAATCTTTACTGCCGCCGATCAGAATGACTGCCATCGCCGCTGTTGCCAGTCCGAAAAACAGAATGACATATTTCGGCGATGTGATCTCACCAAGACCTCCGGCAATCACCTCTCCGCATAACATGCCGACTGTATTCAGCATATTGAAGGCGCCGTTGAATCTTCCCTTCATGCCGTCAGGCACATATGCCTGGGTTGCGGAAATGCGGATTGTATAGCTTGTAACTCCCATCATGCCGCTCATTAACATGAAGGCTCCCATGACGATCAGAGGCAAGAACAGAAGTACTCCTTCAAAAAGAGATGTACAGATATAGACGGTCAGTGCAATCGCATATTTATATCTGACAGGAATTGAAAAGCGATAATGCAGGGAGCCGGCAAGCGCTCTTCCCAGTGTTGCCATTCCGAAGACAATCATGTAGATGTATTCGCCGTTGGCATATGTGCTTTTGAAATACGGCAGCATCAATACACTTGTGCAGCCTCCGAAGAGCGCCGAAACCGTAAAGTAGGCAGCGATCGCCTTCAAGCCCCGGTCATTAGAAATATATTCAATTCCCTTTTTGATATCGAAGAAGATCTGCTTCTTCATATCATCGCTGTCGCGTTCTTCTTTTCTTTCTTCGATATATTCTTCTTTTGCTTTGATCTGTGTTTCCATGCACGCTGC
The DNA here is from genome assembly GCA_030525525.1 of Erysipelotrichaceae bacterium. Taxonomy (GTDB): domain Bacteria; phylum Bacillota_I; class Bacilli_A; order Erysipelotrichales; family Erysipelotrichaceae; genus Bulleidia. The sequence continues at coordinate 3,432 of JAUNEN010000107.1, read as the reverse complement.
AATCAGAAAGCATACAGCATTGGCTGCGAGCAAAGGTGCAATTCCGAACTGATTGTACAGCCAGGCAGATACCGGAATCATGACGGCTGAAAGCGTCTCAAGAACAGATGAAATCGAATATGCCTTCTGGTAATACCCTTTGGTGATCAAAAGCGGATAAAAGCTCTGGAAGGCCACCATATAGATGCTGCTGATTGAACCGACGATAAAGACACCGGCCGCAAGAAACGGGAAGGAAAACCATCCTGAAGCAAGCAGAAATGCCGCCAGAACATAAATGGCAGAGCTGATGAAATCCAGTGTGTAGATCGTCTTTCTTCGTGAAAAGCGATCCATATATGCGCCGAACAGAACCGGCATGATGATCTGCGGAAGCGTGAACAGAACGATATAAATACTGTAAAGCAGCGTTGAACCCGTATAATCAAGTATCAGCAGTGACAGCGCAAAACCCGACATTGCATTTCCGAACATGGAAATAACACTGCCGAGAGTGATGATCGTAAAGTCCCTGGTCCATAGACCCTTGTTTGATGTATCCATATTGCTCATACAGCTTCATTATACTTTTTAATATCGGAAAGTCTTCTGAAGAGCGCAGAAAAGAGAACGGCATCTGCCGCAAGCCAGGCAACAATCTCCGCCCATATCATGGCAGGCCATCCCATGAAGCGGGAAATCACAACCGCCATGAGAACTCTTGCGATGCATTCCGCAGCTCCCGACATCATCGGAATCACCGTATCACCGAATCCCTGCAGAACACTTCTTGCCACATGCAGTACATACAGAACCGGCAAAGTCACTGCCATCAGATGGATAAATTCCGTTCCGACAGCGAGTGCCTGTTTTGCTGTTTCCCCTTCTTCATTTAAGAAGAAGCCGATCATATTTCCACCGTACAGATAAACAAGAAGACCGATCACACCTGCGGACGCAATTCCGATGAAAAGCGCATCGCGTATTCCGCGGGTAATTCTGTCATATTTCATAGCCCCATAGTTCTGTCCGGTATAAGTTACCATTGCAAAGCCATAGGCAACCGCCGCAAGCTCAAGTGCACCATAAAGCTTATTGGCTGCGGTATAGCCGGCAATGTTGGCAACTCCGAATGTGTTGACACGCGACTGCACAACGATGCCGCCGGCTGAAATGATGAGATTCTGAATCATCATCGGCCAGCTTAATTTCAATAATGTCTGATCCAGTTCTCCGGAAGATCTGAAATCATGACGGGTTAAGTGAACCTGTTCCATGGAGCGCATGACAAACAGACAATAGAGTCCGGCAAGCAATTGTGCAAAGCCGGTCGCTGCGGCTGCTCCCCATACGCCTGTGTGCAGGACTGCCACCATCAGATAATCCAGCACAACATTCAATAATGTCGAAATCACCATACTGACAAGCGGTGTTCTCGAATCGCCGAGCGCTCTTAACATGGATGCACAATAGTTCAATAGCATCATCGCAGGCATTCCGGCAAACAGAACTGCCAGATATTCTTCCGCCATTCCTCTGACTTCAAGCGGCGTATTCTGAAAGATCATTACCGGCCGGATCATTGCCAGGGAAAGTCCTGTTAACAGCACCGTCATCCCGATGGCAAGAATGGTAGCTCTGCCAAGCGCATGTTTCAGTTTTTCGTTTTCCCCTGCCCCGAATAACTGGGAAATCAGAATTGCAAATGATTGGGCAGCTGCCTGGATCACGGAGATCATCATATAGGAAAACCAGTCGGTTGATCCAAGTGCCGCGAGGGCATCCACACCAAGCGTGCGGCTGATGATGAGTGTATCGGTGATGATATAGATCTGCTGAAAGATATTTCCCAGCATCAACGGAAGCGAAAAGAAGAAAATCAGTTTAGCCGGGTTTCCCTCGGTCATGCGGCGTACATTTTTGCTCATGTATCAGATTTTAACACAAGCTTTATCAGATGAAATCATCATTGATTTGAAGTACAATTGGTAATACCGAGGAGAACATATGGAACAGGGATCCCTTTTTGATGACCGCAGTGTGAACGGGCCTCTGGCCGACCGGATGCGACCGGAAACACTTGATGAATTTGCCGGACAGAAACATCTGCTTGCGCCTGACAGAATCTTAAGAAGAATGATCGACCGCGATGAAGTGCAGTCGATGATTTTCTGGGGTCCGCCGGGAGTCGGCAAGACGACGCTTGCCCGTATCATTGCCCGCTGCACAAAATCTCATTTCATCGTCTTTTCCGCCGTCACCAGCGGCATCAAAGAAATCCGCGAAGTCATGAACAAGGCGGAAACAGCCCGCTCCATGGGCGAAAAGACAATCGTCTTTGTGGATGAGATTCACCGCTTCAACAAAGCGCAGCAGGATGCCTTCCTTCCCTATGTTGAAAAAGGATCGATCATTCTGATCGGTGCCACCACCGAAAATCCTTCCTTTGAAATCAACAACGCTCTTCTTTCCCGCTGCAAGGTTTTCACTCTGAATGCATTGGAGACAGAAGATATCGTTGCACTGTTAAAACGCGCATTAAGTGATTCAAGGGGATTTGGAAACTGGGAAGTCTCAATTGACGATGAGCTCCTCGAACTCATTGCAAATTATGCAAACGGAGACGCAAGAACTGCCCTCAACACACTGGAAATGGCTGTGATGAACGGACACGGCGACAGCATTCACTCAACCGTCACCCGTGAAGTCATTGAGCAATGCATCCAGGGGAAATCACTCCTCTATGACAAAAACGGCGAAGAACATTACAACCTGATCTCCGCCCTTCATAAATCCATGCGAAATTCAGATGCCGATGCGGCAGTGTATTGGCTGGCAAGAATGCTGGAAGCCGGTGAAGACCCGTTATACATCGCACGGCGCGTTCTTCGCTTTGCATCGGAAGATGTCGGTATGGCAGATTCAAGAGCCCTTGAAATCTGCACGGCAGCCTTTCAGGCCTGTCAGTTCATCGGGATGCCGGAGTGTTCCGTCCATTTAACCCACGCGGTTGTCTTCTGTTCCCTTGCGCCGAAGTCAAATTCACTGGAAGTTGCCTATATGAGCGCCGCCGAGGATGCCCGCAACATGCTGGATGAGCCGGTACCCCTGCAGATCCGCAACGCTCCCACAAAGCTTATGGAAGAGCTCGGATACGGCCGCAATTACATGTATGCGCATGATTATGAAGGTCATATCACCGCCATGCAGTGTCTGCCTGATTCTCTGAAAGACAAGCATTACTACAACCCGAGCGATCAGGGTGTTGAAAAGCGTGTCAGAGAACGCAAGGATCAGATCGAAGCCTGGAAAAAAGCGCAGAGAGAAAAAGAAGCACAAATGAAAAAAACGCAGAAACAATGAACTTCCGCGTTCCATGCATCTCATGAATTGAGATGCTTTTTCATTTTCTGTCGTCTTTGATATGCCCCTTTTCGACATGTTCTTCCAGTT
>JAUNEN010000189.1:1844-2188 GCA_030525525.1 Erysipelotrichaceae bacterium | reverse complement strand
TCCATTTCTTCGCATGACGATGGAGTGGCGGGATGCGACATATGCATGTCTGAACTATGGAGAAGCATTTGCCCCGAAGGAGATTCAGGATAAAGCAATCTGCATAAATGGGGATATCGGAGATGTTCTGAAGCAGCTATAGGGGAACTTGTGCCAGAAGATTCACCTTGAGCATGCGTGCTGGGAAGCAGTAATTTTCAGTAATAAAAAACGATTCCAGTTAAAAGAGGATGTTTTCTGAACAAAAAGGACAAATTTATACCTTTACTATTATTAGTTATTTTTGTAATATACACATATCCTTTAAGATTGGTTGTCCAGTGAGGCAGAAAGGAATGGTGAAA
>JAUNEN010000189.1:0-1834 GCA_030525525.1 Erysipelotrichaceae bacterium | reverse complement strand
TATTTGCACTGAGCCAGATGTACAAGGGTACCGGAAAATCCATTGTTTCCGGAGGTTTTTTTGCAAAGTAAATTTTAACGCCTGTGGATGGTTTCCGCAGGCATTTTCTTTTGACAGGAGGATCAGGATGAAGAAAGCAGCGATCATTATGGGGTCGGACACCGACTGGGGTGTCATGAAGAAGGCGGCGATAACATTGAAAGAACTTGAAGTGCCGTTTGAGGTACATGTCTATTCTGCACATCGTACGCCAGAAGAGGCAGGAGCGTTTGCGGAAAAGGCAAGAGAGAACGGATTTGGCGTTCTGATTGCCGGTGCAGGAATGAGCGCTGCGCTTGCCGGGGCACTGGCCGCAAAAACAACCTTACCGGTAATCGGTGTTCCACTGGATGCAGATCTGGATGGAATGGATTCACTGCTTACAACTGTGATGATGCCTCCGGGAATTCCAGTTGCGTCTGTTGGAATCAATGGCGCAAAGAATGCCGCTCTACTTGCGGCTCAGATTCTTGCGGTTGAAGACAGCACGCTGGAACAGAAGCTGGCAAAGCAGAAACAGGATATGCATGATGCGGTTCTGGAAAAGGATGCTCGCATGCAGGAGGAAGTAAAAGGTCTTTAAGAGGGGTGCGGCAGAAAACCACGCAACCGACAGAAGTTAGAGGAGGATCTGTATGGCAAAAAGCTACAGTGACAGTTATAAAGCTGCAGGGGTCGATGTAACTGCAGGTTATGAATCTGTTGAATTGATGAAAGAACACGTTGCTAAGACCAGGATTCCAGGCGTACTGGATTCGATTGGTGGATTTGGAGGCTTATTTGCGCCGGAAGTGGCTGGTATGAAAAAACCAGTGCTTGTCTCTGGTACAGATGGTGTTGGCACGAAAATCAAGCTGGCATTCCTGCTGGATAAGCATGATACCGTAGGCATTGATTGCGTTGCGATGTGTGTGAATGACGTAATCTGTGCTGGTGCGAAACCACTGTTCTTTCTGGACTATATCGCATGCGGAAAAAATGTTCCTGAGAAAATCGCGGAAATTGTAAAAGGTGTCAGTGAGGGATGTGTGCAGGCAGGCTGTGCACTGATTGGCGGGGAAACTGCCGAACACCCGGGTCTGATGCCGGAAGATGAATATGATCTTGCCGGATTCACAGTGGGGATTGTGGATGAAGAAAAGATTATCGATAAGGCTTCGGTAAAAGAAGGTGATGTGATCGTTGGACTCCCATCCAGTGGAATTCATTCCAATGGGTTCTCCCTGATCCGCAAAGTGTTCGATATAGAACATGCGGATCTGTCTGCGTATGAAGATCGTCTTGGAAAGAGTCTTGGAGAAACACTGCTTACACCGACGGTCATCTACGTCAAACCGGTGCTGAAGCTGCTGGAAGAAGTGCAGGTTCATTCGCTGGCTCACATTACCGGAGGAGGATTCTATGAGAATCTGCCGCGGGCTTTTGGGGAAAACCTGAACGCATGTATTCGCAAAGGCAGCTGGCAGATGCCGCCAATCTTTCCGCTGATTCAGGAAGTTGGTGAAATTCCGGAGCACGATATGTACAACACATTCAATATGGGTATCGGCATGTGTGCTATTGTCGCACCGGAAGATGCAGAAAAAGCGGTAAAGGTGCTGAATGATAAGGGCATAAAGGCCTCGATAATAGGAACAATTACCAGCGGCAGCCATGATGTTGTATTCCGGGAGGATAACTGATGGTACGGATCGCAGTAATGGTCAGTGGCGGAGGCACCAATCTGCAGGCATTGATCAATGCGCAGAAGGCAGGTCTGTTTCCGAAAGGAGAAATCAAACTGGTCATTTCTTCC
>JAUNEN010000188.1:1522-2213 GCA_030525525.1 Erysipelotrichaceae bacterium | reverse complement strand
GCGGCATTCAAAGCAACGGTGTTTCCGCCTGCATCAAGCATTTTGCCCTGAACAGCCAGGAACAGCGGCGCATGGTCATTGACTCCGTGGTGGATGAAAGGACCATGAGAGAACTGTATCTGACCGCCTTTGAACTCGCTGTGAAGGAAGGCAGAACCCAGACTCTGATGTCCTCCTACAATAAAGTCAATGGCTCCTATGCCAATGAAAACATGCATCTGATGCAGGATATTCTCCGTAAGGAATGGGGATTTGACGGTGTTGTCGTGACCGACTGGGGCGGCTGCAACGACCGGGTACAGGGTGTCCTGGCAGGCAACGAATTGGAAATGCCCGCCTGTCAGTATGGCGCTGCAGATGTGCTGCAGGCACTGGAGAACGGAACGCTCCCGCAGCAAACCGTGAATCAGTGTCTGGACCGGCTTCTGGATCTCATTTTCCGAACGGATGCGGCGATTCAGAAGAGTCCCTCTTCGTTTGATGTGGAAGAGCACCATGCCCTGGCCAGAAAATGCGCGGAAGAATGCATTGTCCTGTTGAAAAACGATCATGACGTTCTGCCCCTGTCGCAGGAAAAGGTCTGCTTTATCGGGGATTTCGCCAGAGAATCCCGGTATCAGGGAGCCGGATCTTCCATTGTCAATCCCACGAAGTTGGAAAGCATTCTGGAAGAAGTCAAAAGCAGCAGTCT
>JAUNEN010000188.1:761-1446 GCA_030525525.1 Erysipelotrichaceae bacterium | reverse complement strand
ATTACATCGGATTTGCACAGGGCTTTGAGCGCTACGGGAAACAGAAAGCCGGATTAAAAGAAGAAGCCATTCAGCTGGCATCCTCCAGCGATACCATCGTGTTCTTTGCCGGCCTGGATGAACTCAGTGAAGCAGAAGGCATTGACCGTTCCAGCATGAACCTGCCGGCTAATCAGCTGGAGCTCTTTTCTTCTCTTTGTTCCCTTGGAAAGAAAATTGTGGTGGTGCTGTTCTGCGGAAGTCCTGTAGAACTGGATGTGCTGGAGAACGCAGACGGAATTCTGCACGCATATCTGGGCGGGCAGGCTGCAGCCAGTGCTCTTCTGAACATTCTGACCGGACAGGTCAATCCCAGCGGCAAACTGGCGGAAAGCTATCCGTTCCGTTATAGCGATGTCCCCTCAGCCAATTACTGGCATACCAATGATTTTGTGGCAGAATACCGGGAAGGATTCTTTGTCGGCTACCGATATTACGCTACCGCCGACATCCCGGTCCGCTTCCCCTTCGGTTACGGATTATCCTATACCTGTTTTGCATACAGTGATCTGAAAACAGACGAAACGGGTGTTTCCTTCACGATTACAAACACCGGTAAACGGGCAGGAGCGGAAACGGCCCAACTGTATATCGCCAAACAGGACAGCTGTATTCCCCGCCCCTGCAGGGAACTTAAGGGGTTCCG
>JAUNEN010000188.1:296-721 GCA_030525525.1 Erysipelotrichaceae bacterium | reverse complement strand
AGCCGGGAGAGAGCGTACCTGTGCAGATCGATTTTGACCAGTACTCTTTCCGCGTGTTTAACCCCAAAGCAAAGGCCTGGCAGACCGAAGGCGGTGAATACCAGCTTCTGATCGGATCCTCCAGTAAAGATATCCGTCTCAGCGCTGCTATCTCCATTCCCGGGAATGCAACCGATTTCGGATATGACCAGAATCAGTTAAAAGATTATTATGGGGCAAATGTAAAGAATCTCTCCGATGAAGAATTTGAATATCTCCTGGGCCATAAGATACAGATTCCATCCTATACGTATACGGATGACAGGCAGAAACATATCGTGATCGGAGAGAACTCCACCGTGTCAGATCTTCGTTATGCAAAAGGATGGATCGGCAGATTGTTTTCCTGGGGAATCCGCACCGCCCACTCTTTCCTTGACAAAATC
>JAUNEN010000188.1:0-265 GCA_030525525.1 Erysipelotrichaceae bacterium | reverse complement strand
TGATGCATACGCCCATGCGGGCACTCGCCAAATTCGGAGGCATGAGCCGCAATCAGTTAGAAGGAATGCTGACAGTATTTAACGGACATCTTATCAGTGGTTTAAAGACATTCCTCAAAAAATAATCGAGGCTATGAAATTAATTACATTTGCAGTACCCTGTTATAATTCGCAGGATTATATGAAAACCTGTATCGACAGCCTGCTCCCGGGCGGTGAAGATGTGGAAATCCTTATCATTAATGATGGCTCCACAGACCGGACC
>JAUNEN010000027.1 GCA_030525525.1 Erysipelotrichaceae bacterium | reverse complement strand
CAGAATGACACGCATGTATTGAAACCGGCTCATGATGCTATAATGGAGTCATGGATTTAAAAGACAGACAATTCAGACTGACACCGAAAAGACTCGAAGCTCTCGACCGTCTTCATATCCATACGGCAGAAGAGCTTCTTTCATATTATCCGTTCCGCTACGAAACTCTTGAAGTGAGTGACTTCAGCAGCTGGAAGATTAAGGACAAGATTACGATGGAAGCGGAAATCGTCAGCGCCGTGAAATCGTTCCGTCACGGAAAACTGACAACCAGCTCCTTTGAAGTTTCCGCCTATGATCAGATTTTCAAAGTCACCATCTTCAACAGACCGTGGGCAAGAAATCTGACCCTCAACCAGAAGATTACGCTGCATGGCATCTATAACGGCAAAGGACGCATCACGGCAACTTCCTACGATACCAAACCGCTTGCCGATCATGATGCCGTAACTCCTGTCTACAGCATGGTGGAAGGAGTGAAGCAGCAGACCATACGGGCCTGTATTGAGCGCGTGTATGAGGTTATGAGCAATGAAATCTATGACATCATACCGGAGGAATTCATCCATGCCTACCGCCTGTTAAGAAGGAGCGAAGCCTTAAGAAGAATTCATTTTCCTTCTTCGATGATTGATGTGCAGTCGGCTGTCAGAACACTCAAATACGAAGAGTTTCTGCGCTATTTCACATCGATTGAATTGATGAAGAATGAAGACTACGGCAGAATCATCCGCTCAGCCAGAAATGTCGACCGTGAGAAAGTCAGAAAAGCCGTCCGTGCTCTTCCGTACAGACTTACTGAAGATCAGCTGAATGCACTGGCTGATATTATCAATGATTTCGGAAAGACTTCGCCGATGTACAGACTTGTGCAGGGAGATGTCGGATGCGGCAAAACGGCAGTTGCGGCAATTGCCATGTATGCGGCAGTAACTTCCGGATGTCAGGCAGCGCTTCTTGCCCCGACCGAAATCCTTGCCCGCCAGCATCTTTCCAGTATCTCTTCGATTCTGAAAGATACCGGACTGAGAATTGAAGTGCTGTATTCAGGTTTGAATACTGCAGAGAAAAAGAAGATCATCGAAGAAGCAGCCAGCGGTAAAATCGATATTCTGATCGGTACCCATGCATTGATTCAGGAAAGTGTGACATTCAGAAATCTCGGATTTGTGGTTGCCGATGAGCAGCAGCGTTTTGGCGTGGAACAGAGAAAGGCACTGCGCAAAAAAGGGGAAGGCAGCGATCTTTTGCTGATGAGTGCAACCCCGATTCCGCGAACCTTGGCCTCAACGCTTTATGGCGATATGGATGTTTCAACCATTGAAACAATGCCTGCCGGACGCAAGGATCCGGTTACCGTTTACATCGAAGAAAACAGCTTCCGCAGCGTTCTGAAAGATGTCAAAAAGCTTCTTGCCGAAGGAAGGCAGCTCTATATCATCTGTGCGGCTGTGGATTTCAATGAAGCATTCGATGCCCGCAATGTCACAGATACTGCTGAAAATATCAGAAAGCTCTTTCCTGAATACCATGTCGATATTCTGCACGGACGTATGAATTCGGAAGAAAAGCAGAGTGTCATGAAGAAATTCTATGACAACGAAACACAGATTCTTGTTTCAACCACGGTCGTTGAAGTCGGCATGAATGTCGTCAACGCCACCGGCATGATCATCTATGATGCCGAGCGTTTCGGTCTTTCCCAGCTTCATCAGCTTCGCGGACGCATCCAGAGAGGCAGCGAACAGGGCCATTGCTGGCTGTTGAGCGGCAATCATGATGAAAGTGTGAAAGAGCGTCTGAATGTGCTTGTACGCACCAACAACGGCTTTGAAATCTCTTATGAAGATTTACGGTTAAGGGGACCGGGTGATATACTTGGTACAAGACAGAGCGGTGTTCCGGACTTCATTTTAGGCAATCTGATTTCGGATACCGGCATTATCAATACTGCCCGTAAAGATGCAGTCAGGATCGTTTCAAATCAGGAAAATCCCGATTACATCGCGATCATTGAAACAGTCAGAATTTCAAGGCTGAAAAATGAAGATTACGGGGATTAGGAGGTGAGGAAACATGGATGTAATTGAATGGCTGAATGAGAGGGGAATTGAAATTGAAAATGAAGATCTGATTCATCAGGCCTTCATTCACTCCTCCTATGCCAATGAATATAAAAAAGCTCATGACAATGAACGTCTTGAATTTATGGGTGATGCCGTGCTGCAGTTATGGAGCTCGGAAGCAATCTACCCGCTGAACCTTTCGGAAGGCCGCATGACAAGCTTACGGCAGCAGCTTGTGTGTGAAAAGGCACTGGCTTCCTATGCAAGGGAAATGAACCTTCCGAGATTTCTGAAACTGGGCAAAGGCGAAGAAAAAATGGGCGGCAGAAACCGCGATGCGATTATCGCCGACATGTTTGAAGCAATGCTTGGCGCACTTTATCTGGATCAGGGGTATGACGCCGTCAGCAACATTCTTGAGGAAGTCATCACCCCGCGCTTAGCGCATCCGGATGAAAATGAAAGCTTCCATGATTACAAAACAAGACTTCAGGAATATGTGCAGGCGGATTCAAGAAGAACCGTTCATTATGAACTCGTTTCGGAAACAGGTCCGAGCAACGCACCCGTATTTGTGATGAATGCAATCGTCGACGGAGTGATCATGGGAACCGGCGAAGCAGGTTCAAAGAAACAGGCAGAACAGAACGCAGCCAAAGATGCGCTCTTTAAAATGGCAAAATAATGGAGGAAGTACGCATATGAAACTCAGTGAACTGATTCAGTCAATCAAAGCGGGTGAACAGAATGATGTTCTGAGCGGTCTCTATGGAGCAGAAGCTCTTGAAGATCAGAAGGAGCGCTACATCAGTGTCATCCAGAAAACAATCGATCTCTTCGGCGATCAGGAAGGCAATGTTTACTCGGCACCGGGCAGAACAGAAGTCGGCGGCAATCATACCGACCATCAGCTCGGCCGTGTCCTTGCGGCAAGCATCAATCTTGACACCATCGCTGCTGTCATCAAAACCGATGACAACAAAGTCAGACTTGCTTCAAGAGGCTTCAACATCAAGCCGGTCGATCTTTCCGATCTTTCCATCAATGCGGCTGAAAAGAATACAACCGAATCTCTCATACGCGGTGTTGCGGCAGGCCTTGCCGAGCGCGGATATCAGACCGGCGGCTTTATGGCTTATTCGGAAAGCGATGTTATTGCCGGCGGCGGCATGAGTTCTTCAGCTGCTTTTGAAGTATTGCTCGGAACCATTCTCAGCTATCTTTACAATGACGGCAAAGTATCTGCTGAAGAAATCGCAAAAGTCGGTCAGTATGCAGAAAATGTCTACTTCATGAAGGCAAGCGGCCTCATGGATCAGATGGCAAGCTCGGTCGGCAGCTTTGTCGCAATCGATTTCTATGAAAAGGAAAACCCGGTGATTGAGAAAGTCTCATTCAATCCGGATGAATACAATCTTGACTTCATCCTGACCGATGTCAGGGCAAGCCATGCTGATCTGTCTGATGAATACAGTGCAATCCCGACTGAGATGAAAGGCGTCGCAAAGCTTCTCGGACATGATGTTCTTTCCAGATGCACACTGGCAGATCTTATGGGCCATGTGGCTGAAATCCGTGAATCGCTTGGCGACCGTGCATTCTTGCGTGCATATCACTTCCTGAAGGAAACACAGAGGGCAAAGGAAGAAGCTGTTGCCTTGAGAGAAAAGGACATCAACCGTTTCCTGGAGATTGTCAAGGAAAGCGGACAGTCCAGCTGGATGTATCTGCAGAACATCTGCCCGCCCGGGGCAAAGAAAGAACAGCCGGTTGCGGTCGGATTAATGCTGTCGGATGCAGTCCTCGAAGGACAGGGTGCCTTCAGAGTACATGGCGGCGGATTTGCCGGAACCATTCAGGCATTTGTGCCGAAGGAAAAGACACAGGCTTATATTGCGGCAATGGAGAGCGCATTCGGAACAGGAGCCTGCTATATTCTCAAGATCCGATCAATCGGCGGAACCAAAGTGATGTAAGAAAAGGAGATCGTCTATGTTAAAGGACAACCTGATTTTTCTCGGCAAGGCGGGCGACAAGGAAGTCAGTCTGATTCCGCGGCAGATGAACAGGCACGGATTAATTGCCGGAGCCAGCGGAACAGGTAAAACCGTCACTCTCAAAGTCATCGCAGAAAGCCTCAGCGAACTCGGCGTTCCGACATTTATCGCCGATGTCAAAGGCGATCTGACCGGCATGCTGGTGCCGGGAAACCAGGAAGGCATTCAGGGCCGTCTTGACTCAATGGGAGTCACAGACTTTGAAGTCAGAAAATATCCCGTACATTTCTTCGATCTTTACAGAAAACAGGGCCATCCTGTCAGAGCAGTCGTTCAGGACATGGATCCGCTTCTGTTAACCCGTATTCTTGATCTCACCGATGCACAGCAGGGTGTTCTCAATATCATCTTCCGCGTTGCGAAGGATATGGAGCTTGACATCATTGATCTCAAAGACCTGCAGGCAATGGTGACTTATGTCGGTGAGCATTCTTCCGATATGACCGTCAAATACGGAAATGTCTCTAAGCAGAGCATCGGCGGCATTCAGAGAAAACTGCTTGAACTTGAAAACCAGCAGGGTGATCTGATGTTCGGTATGCCTCAGCTCAACATTGATGACTGGCTGGAAAAAGAAGGCGGCTGCGGCATCATGAACATGATGGAATGCGAAGAACTCTTCCAGCATCCGATGCTGTATTCCACATTCCTGTTATGGCTGCTTGACAAGCTCTATCAGGAACTGCCGGAAGTCGGTGATCTGGATAAGCCGAAGATTGTCTTCTTCTTTGACGAAGCACATCTTCTCTTCAACAATGCGCCGCGTGCATTGCAGGATAAGATTGTTCAGATCGTCAAGCTGGTGCGATCCAAGGGCGTCGGTGTCTTCTTCGTGACACAATCCCCGAGCGACATCCCCAATGATGTTCTTGCACAGCTTTCCAACCGTATTCAACATTCGTTACGTGCTTATACACCGGCTGAAATCAAGGCAACCAAACAGGCTGCCGACAGCTTCAGAGATAATCCTGATCTTGATGAAGCAGAGCTCATTACCAATATGAAGACAGGCTATGCGCTTGTTTCTGTACTGGATGAAGACGGGGCACCGACGATTGTTCAGCATACAAAGATTCTTCCTCCGAAGTCTTCGATGGAAATCGCTCCCGAAGAACTTCGTGAAAGATGCTGGAAGAACGATTCGATCTACGGCAAATATGAACGTGATATCGATCCTGACAGCGCATATGAAGATCTTGAAAATGTCAGACAGCAGGAAGAAGCCGAAGCAGAAGCTGAAAGACAGAGAATCGCTGATGAAAAGCAGGCTGCCAAAGATGCCGCTGCGGCAGAGCGCGAAGCAAAGAAGGAAGCTGAACGTCAGCAGCGTGAAAAAGACCGTCTGAAAAAGAAGATCATGTCAAAGGCAGAAAACGAGATTATGAATCTCGGTATCCGCTCCGCTAAAAAATTCCTCAAGAATCTCTTTAAATAAATCATCTGATTCCACAAGACTGATCAGCCGCAGGGTTATGATCAGTCTTTTCATATATGTTCAGAAAATCATGCAATGTCAGAATGTCTTTGACGATTCTGATTCTGATGTGATTGATTTGAATGGGAATGCATGAAATTATACAATGGATTCAAAGTGCAGGAATGAGATTTATGAGCTTATCAATGACCGGAAAAAAACAGATGGCAGATATCGTGAAAAGGCTTCGTAACGTACGCCGTTATGATCTGACTCGGCTTTATTTGGCCCTCTTTATAGCAATGCTGATTTCTGTATTCTGGATTCTGCGTGATATAAGCGGTTCGGTTGCAGTGATCAGACCGCTTGGCATCACACTCAGACATATATTCATTGCGATTGTTATAGTGCTTGCCGCCATATGGCTTTACTATCACATATATATTGTCAGAGAAACTTACCGCAATCCTCTGAAGGATATTCCGTATCATGTGAGAACCGGAATCCATGACAAAAATGAACTGATCGCATTATTCGAAAAACAATTGCCGCTCACCAGATTTGACGAACGCTGTTGGTTTGCTTCGTTTGTAAAACAAATGGCAAATGACTGGCGTTTCTTCGTTTTTTCGCTTGAAGCAGACAGCTGTGAAGAATTACGGAAACAGATGAATGACTATATCGGTCAGATCAATGAAGAGACAGGCTTTAAGCCTGCACCGTACCAATTGAGAAAAAGTGCCGGCTGGTCAGAAAAAGGATGCCTTCTGATCTTCAATCATATTCCTGAAGAAATCAAAGAAGATTAACAGCAGAATGTACTCAAAGATATCCTGCAGCATGAGCCGACAGTTTACTTTCTGGCTGATCTGGATGAAGGGGCTCTGTATATTCCGCGGCTTTGTTCAAGATCTGATGTGAATCTTAAATACGCACCGTATGTGTTTGCAATCGAAAAGTTTGCAGAGCATATTGATTCTGCGGAATATCCTGCGGTAAACGCAGATTCAACAGGAAACATGCGTGCACTGAAAAAAGGTTCAGAAAAATACACGACCATAAGAAAGCTCAGAATGAATAAGAAACTGCAGAATATCAAAGACTGGATATGGATCATGATTCTGCCTTTTTGGTATGCACTTGCGATTATGTTTGAAAACATATTCGGGAAAGCAGATATGATCGCAGTATATGTATTTTCAACAGCGATCATCATGATTCTGATCATCTGGCTTTTTGCGCTTTTTACTGCCCGCAGACTGGATTTCAAAAAGGACAGGAATCATTCGTTCTGTATTGATATGGGAGTGCGCCGGCGCAAAGAAGATATCATTGCGGATCTTGAAAAAATCACTTCATTCACTCATATCAATGAGGAATGTCTTTATGGCTCTGTGACAGGTTCCGATCGCATTGATCTGCGTTTATTTGTGTTCAGCATTGAGGATATGTATCGGAAAGACGGTTATGAAATCGCGGAACGATATGTCAAAGAAGTGAATGAACTGACAGATTTTGTGCCTAGAGAGCACTTATACAAAAGTGAAGGCGGCTATGGGATGAGAATTCAGATTCTGCTGTGCGATCAATTGTCAGATGAGCATCAGAGACAAATGCAGATCAGAGCTGAATCTGAACTTCTGGAAAAGGAACCCTGTGTGACTTTCAAGATCGACCTTTCCAAGAATGCAGTATATATTCCCAAACTCAATCCTGATAAACTGACACCGCTTGAGCTGACGCCATATTTTGATGCGATTGAAAAGATCGGTTCGTATCTGCATCTGAAATAGCCGGAGAAAACTGCTTCGCTGAGACATTGGCGAAGCGTTTTTCTTCTGAATCAGGATGATTTATATTTTGTTTGATATTAAGAGTGTCAGAATTAAAAAAGGCACTATAATTAAAATATGAAAAAGTTCAGTCTGAATGAAGAAAACAAAATCGATGAACTGAATGAGCTTCTGGAAGGGTTTGGTGTTCAGATTGATTTGCAGGCTCAGAATGTTTATGTTGATGAAGAACGGCTGAAGCGGATGCGCAAACGCAATGCAGGAAGGCATTATGCAATCCTGAGAGAAAACGGTTTTCTTGCCCATATTACAAAAGGGCAGGTACGGGAGAGAATGAAATCTCAAAAGGCTGAAGAGATTGCAAGAGAACTGGGTATTTCAAGAAGAACACTCTTCCGCAGGCTCAAAGAAGCCCGCAGCGATGAAGATGAACTCTTATGAATCAACCAAAAAAGAAGTCCGGCATGGACTTCTTTTGAAACGTATGAGTGATGATCAGATGTTGATGAACTGGTTTTCCTTGTAAAGATCCTGAAGTTCAATGAAGTTATAAACAGCACCGATCAGGTTGGCATCTGCCTGGAAGCGGCATACCATGACCTGCGGCTTCGGAATAACCGGAGCGAATGCGCCGTCAAAGACTGTATCGACAGCTTCTTTGACAAGATCAATGAACATCGGTTCATTGGAAATACCGCCGCCGATCAATACTCTTTCGCAGTCAAGCACTGCCTGAAGATTATAGATATGATGGGCAAGATCGAGGCAGAATTCCTTAACGCCCTGTAAAGCTTCTTCATTATGATCTTCTTTGATCATACGGAATGCTTTGAGACCGTCGATTTCATCAAGACCGGTTGCTTTTTTGAGGGCTGCCTTGAAGCCGCCGACACCGTTTGTCGCATAGAAGATATCCCTGCGGTTTGTTCTGTCATCGACATGTCCTCTTAAGAAGGAGAATTCACCGCTGGAGAAATGGGTTCCGTCTACCAGGTTGCCGTTGACAATGATTGCTCCGCCGATTCCTGTTCCGAGAATGATGCACATGCCGTTTGTCACATACTGCATATTGCCATATCCGATTTCCGCAAGAGCTGCTGATTTTGCGTCATTGCAGATGGTGACAGGAACGCCGAACTCTTCGCTTAACATGGAAGCGATCGGCATTTTGTTTACCCATTTGTAAGCTCCGCCTGTATGGGCAAATCCTTTTTTACGGTCAATGACACCGGGCATGGAAATGCATACGCCTTCAACACCTTCGCCGTATTCATCATAGATTTTACGGAGATCTTCAAATACAACTTCCTGTGAGTCCGTGCGGGCATCGATTTTTCCGTGAGCGCTGAAATTGAGTTCTTCATCCAGAACACCGTATTTGATCGCTGTTCCGCCAAGATCTAGAGCCAGATACTTTTTCATAAATGATCCTTTCTTTTTGATGATTTTATATATCCATACTATCATAAAATGATGGGATACTGACACTGTTCAGATAAAAATGCAGGGGATGTTTTGAGCCTGTGAAGACAACTTTCACAAGAGTTCATGTTTGTTTATGTTAGAATTATGATCTGTTAAAGGTGAAAGCTATGACATTGATACTGAATGAGATTGCAAATGAATTAAGCATTGAAGATTACAGAGAGCTCTGCGAGGCAACTGTAAAGGCAGTGCGTTTTTTCAGAAGCAATAATCTGGTAGAGATTGAACTGGAATGTCAGGGTGTGCTTCCATACGCTTCCTATAAAGCATTCAGGGATGCACTCAAAGATAAAACAGGCTCCGAAGTCAGAGTTCTTTTAAGCACCGGCACAAATGCCAATGAGATTTCCAATGTTGAGCTGCACCGCTACCTCGAAGATCTTTATGATCAGCATCCGGAAACATCCATGCTGTCTTCGGCTGTTTTGATCATTGAAAATTCTGATAAAACAGTCCGCTATCTTTTCAGCAATCCGGATGAGAGGGAGCTTGCAAGCGCCTATATGGGTGACGTTGAAAAGATGCTTGCTTCAATCGGACTTGAGGGCTATCGGGCAGTTGCGGATGTGCAGAAGCTTGAAATTCCCGAAATCAAAGATGTGCATATGAGCGCTCCGGCAAGTGAAGAAGCAGCTCCTGCGCCAAAACCGCAGAAGAAGACATATTACCGCACAAAACAGGAAGACTATACAAAGATCGAGCTCAAGGATATCCATGATCCGATTTCCGATATCCAGTTTGACTGCGATGTGTTTGCGGTGGAAATCACCGAAATCAAGAAAACCGGCAGGATCATCCAGTCTCTTTCCGTATTCGACGGTACCGATGCGATCATTGTGAAGCGGTTTGAAAACAACCGCACCACCCGCGAAGAGATCAACGAAATCGGAAAAGGGGACAGAATCCGTATTTTCGGAAGAATTGAATATGACAACTTCGCAAGAGATCTTGTCTGTATGCCCAGCACAGTTGAAAAGCTGGAGAAGGAAAAGATCGTTGATCTTGCCACTGAAAAGCGAATTGAATGGCATATGCATTCGAACATGTCGGAAATGGACGGTGTGTGCGATATCAAGGAAATCGTCAATTATGCATTTGATATCGGTCATAAGGGCATCGTGATTACCGATCACGCCGATGTGCAGTCTTTCGTCAAGGCATTTAACGCCGCAAAGGGATGTCAGAAAAAAGATCCCGAGCGCGGCTTTAAGGTAGGTCTGGGCTGTGAGATGAACATGTGCAATGATGAACTGCTCATTGTCCGCAACCCGAGCGATCAGAAAATCGATGATTGCGAATATATTTCATTCGACCTTGAAACAACAGGACTTTCCTGCCACTTTGATCATGTGATCGAATTCGGCGGGGTCAAGATCAAGAACCAGACGGTTGTTGATACAAAGCAATTGTTTATCAAACCGCCGGTTATGATTCCTGCATTTATTTCATCCAAAACAAATATCACCAATGCAATGGTAGCCGATGCAAGAAGCTTCAAAGATGCATGCGATGAGATCATTGAGTGGATCGGGGATGCAGTACTCGTTGCCCATAATGCAACATTCGATATTCATTTCCTCAATGAAGAACTCAAGAGAATCGGCAGAGAGCCTCTTCATAACACCGTCATCGATACCCTTGATATGTCAAGGGCAGTCCTCAAGGAAAGAAGGGCATACAGGCTTGGCAATATTGCCCGTAACTATCATGTCTCCTATGATGAGGAAGTTGCCCACAGAGCGGACTACGATGCCGATGTCCTCGGTTCGGTTTTCCTGTGCCTGTTAAGAGATGCGAAAAGCAAATTCGGTGCTGAAACAATCCGTGATCTGCAGACAAAGATTCAGGGAAGTGATTCGTTTGCAAAAAGCAGACGCATGCATATCTGCGCGGTTGCGAAAAATCACGACGGTATCCGTGATCTTTACAAGCTTGTCACGGAATCCAATACAAAGACACTTGCAGTCATGGGCAAGGCAAGCGGCAAGGAAGGCACCGATGTGGCAGCCGAAGCGAGAATCCTGCGCTCTTCGATTGCTTCACACCGGGAAAACCTTCTGATCGGTTCAGCCTGCTGCAACGGCGAAGTGTTTGAGCTTGCGTGCAACGGGGATGATGAAAGATTAAAGGAAGCGATCAGCTTCTACGATTATATTGAAGTACAGCCTTTAAGCAATTTCTCGGTCTTCCTGGCAATGGGCAATGTGCCTGATTTAAACAGACTGAAAGCTGTTATCCGAAGAATCATCGATACGGCTGAAAAGATGGGCAAGCCGGTCATTGCCGACAGCGATGCCCATTACTGCAAAAAGGAAGAGAAGATCTTCCGCGATGTCTATATCATGTCGCAGGGTGTCGGCGGGGCAACCCATCCGCTGTATATACGTGATGATGCCCTCCGTATGCGGACAAGAAATCCTGACCAGCATATACGTCTCACAGATGAAATGAAGAGTGAATTTGCCTGGCTGGATGATGACGATCTGATCGACAGAATCGTTGTCCGCAATCCGAACAGACTGTTTGAACAGATCGAAGAAGTGCAGCCGGTTCCTTCCGGAACCTATCCGCCTCATATCGAAGGCTCGGATGACAAGCTGCGTGAGATCTGCCACAATACGGCAAAGCGCATGTATGAATTCGAAGGCAAAGTGCCTGATATTGTCACCAACCGTCTTGAAGAAGAGCTCGACAATATCATCCGCAACGGATTCGGCGTGCATTACTACATTGCGCATTTACTTGTCAAAAAATCAAATGAAGACGGCTATGTCGTCGGTTCACGAGGATCGGTCGGCTCTTCCTTTACAGCCACGATGTCGGGCATCACCGAGGTCAATGCCTTAAAGCCGCATTATCTCTGCCCGAAGTGTCATTACAGCGAATGGATCGATGATCCGGAAATCAAGAGCGGCTTTGATCTGCCTGATAAAGTCTGCCCGCATTGCGGCAGTGTGATGAAGGGCAACGGTCAGAATATTCCGTTCCAGACCTTCCTTGGATTCAATGCTGACAAGACGCCTGATATCGATCTGAACTTCTCGAATGAATATCAGTGGCGTGCCCATGCCTTCATCAAGGAAGTTTTCGGTGAAGATCATGCATTCCGTGCCGGCACGATCGGTACGGTTGCCGAAAAGACAGCCTATGGCTATGTAACCGGCTATTGCGAAAAGATGAATATCACCGATATGAGACGTACGATGAAGGATTACCTGGCAAGCGGAACGCAGAATGTCAAGCGTACAACCGGCCAGCATCCCGGCGGCATTATCATCATTCCGGATGAATATATCGCTGAAGATTTCACACCTGTTCAATATCCGGCAAACGATCCGTCCAGTGACTGGAAGACAACCCATTACGACTTCCATGACATCCATGACAACGTTCTGAAATTCGATATTCTCGGTCACGTCGATCCGACTGCGATGAGACTTCTTCAGAATATTGCCGACCGCAAGCCGATGGACATTCCGATGAACGATCCCGAAACATTGTCTCTGTTCTACAGCGATGAAGCGCTCAAGGCAGATACAAGAATCTACAAAAAGGAAACCGGTGCTCTCGGTCTTCCTGAATTCGGAACAAGAACAACCAGAAACGTTCTTGAGGAAACCCGTCCTCACAGCTTCTCGGATCTTGTCATTATTTCAGGTCTTTCGCATGGCACCGATGTCTGGAGCGGCAACGCCCAGGATCTTGTCAGAGCCGGTCACCCGATCGGCGAAGTTATCGGATGCCGTGACGATATCATGACGTATCTTCTTGATAAGAAACTCGAACCGATTGATGCCTTCCGCATCATGGAGGATGTCCGTAAGGGCAAAGGCCTCAGGGAAGATCAGGAAGAAAAGATGAAATCGCACAATGTGCCGGACTGGTATATTGAATCATGCAAGAAGATCAAATACATGTTCCCGAAAGCACATGCAGTTGCCTACGTTATGATGGCCATGCGCATTGCCTGGTACAAGGTTCATGAACCGGTCAACTTCTATATCCAGTTCCTTAGCCTCAGATGCGATGCCTATGAAATCGAAACGATGTCGAAGGGAATCGAAGCCGTGCGCATGCGTATGCAGGACATTCAGAGCCGTATGCAGGACAGAAATGCGGCAGTGCCTGTCACGAATAAAGAGAAATCTCTTTACGACACGCTTGAAGCATGCGAAGAGCTTTATGCAAGAGGCTTCAGAATCGGCAACGTGCATCTCTATAAATCACTCGCCGTTCACTTTACGAAGGATCCGGATGATGACAGATGCATCATTCCGCCGTTCACCGTCATTGACGGCCTTGGCGCCAACGTTGCCAAAACCGTTGAGGCAGCCCGTGCCAAAGCGGAGTTTATCTCCAAGGAAGACATTCTCAAGCGTACTCAGCTTTCAGCTACACTCATCAAAAAGCTGGAAGCACTCGGTGTTCTTGAGGGTATGCAGGAAACAAATCAGATGTCCTTGTTCTGAAATGAATTGACATCTTCGGTTTGAAAGCGATATAACATAGTAGAAATGCAATGAAGGGAATACGATCCTCTGACCTTCCGATCAAGAGAGCCGGCTGTCTGGTGCAAAGCCGGTGAGGAAACTCAGGATTACTGCCCCGGAGCAGCACCCGAAAGGGAAGGCCGTCTTCCGCGTTAAGGAATTTGAGGTGTCCGTGAAGTTTCACGGGAATTAAGGTGGTACCGCGCGGTTCAGCGTCCTTTTGACAGGGACGCTTTTATATTGAGGAGGAAGAGAACATGATTAATTTCAAGGAAGATGCTGAACTGAATATGCTCAATCACAGCTGTGCGCATCTGATGGCGCAGGCAGTCAAGCATCTGTATCCCCAGGCAAAATTCTGGGTCGGTCCGGTTGTCGAAGAAGGTTTCTATTATGATATCGATCTCGGTGATGATGTCATCCGTGATGATGATCTGCCCAAAATCGAAAAGGAAATGAAGAAGTGCGCTAAAAGCGCAAAGAACATTGTCCGTCATGAGATTTCAAGAGAAGAAGCTCTTGAACAGTTTGCGGATGATATGTACAAAGTTGACCTGATTGAAAGAATGCCGGAAGGCACAAACATTTCAATGTATACACAGGGTGACTTCACCGATCTTTGCCGCGGTCCGCACGTTGAAAATACAAAGCTGCTGAAAAATTTCAAGCTTCTCAAGCATTCCGGCGCTTACTGGAAGGGCGATGAGCACAACAAGGTTCTGCAGAGAATCTACGGCGTCTGCCTGCCCACACCGGAAGCTCTTGAAGCTCATCTTCAGGATCTTGAAGATGCAAAGCAGAGAGATCACAGAAAGCTCGGTAAAGATCTGTCCGTCTTCATGTTCTCCGAAACTGTCGGTTCCGGTCTGCCGATGTGGCTGCCCAACGGTCTTACCATGAGACGTGCATTATCCGATTACATCATGGACAAGGAGCTGGCTCAGGGCTATGTGCATGTCAAGACACCGGTTGTCGTTTCCACAAAGCTTTACAAGATCTCAGGGCACCTTGCTCATTACAAGGATGACATGTTCCCGATCATGGAAAGAAACGGGGATGAATACTGCTTAAGACCGATGAACTGCCCGGAACACATGATCATGTACAGAAGCACGCTGCATTCCTACAGAGATCTGCCGGTCAGAATCGCTGAAATCGCTGATGACTTCCGCTTTGAAGCAGCCGGAGCTCTGACAGGTATTGAAAGAAGCAGAGCATTCACACAGAATGACTCCCATATCTTCTGCCGTCCGGATCAGATCGCTTCCGAAATCAAGAATGTCACAAAGCTGATTCTTGACGTCTATAAGGACTTCGGTTTTGAAAAGTATTCCTTCCGTCTGTCACTGAGAGACCCTGAAAATGCCGAGAAGTATTTCGGAAATGATGATCTCTGGGAAAGAAGCGAAGCAGAGCTGCGAGAAGTCCTCAAGGAAATGGAAGTTCCGTTCTATGAAGCAATCGGTGAAGCTGCTTTCTACGGTCCGAAGATCGACGTTCAGGTCAGAAGCGCACTCGGCCATGATGTCACACTTTCCACAATCCAGCTTGACTATCAGCTGCCGGAAAGATTTGAACTCGAATATGTCGATTCAACAGGTTCAAAGGTCAGACCTGTTGTCATCCATAGAGCAATCCTCGGCTCCATCGACCGCTTCATTGCCTTCCTGCTGGAAGAGACAAAGGGAAATCTGCCTTTATGGCTGGCTCCGCGTCAGGCAGTCGTGATTCCGGTTGCGCCGGGAACACATACCGAATATGCTGAAAAGATTGCTGATCTTCTGCAGGCAAGAGGAGTCAGAGTATCCGTTGACAACCGCAATGAGAAACTCGGCTACCGTATCCGTGAAGCTCAGACTTCCAAGATTCCGGTTGAGCTTGTTGTCGGTGACAAGGACATTGAAACAAACAGTGTCACCGTCAGACGCTACGGTTCCAAGGAAGCAGTTACCAAGACAGTTGATGAATTCCTGAATGATATCATGGATGAAATCAACTCCAAAAGATACGCGTAACTTCTTGTGAATTGAAACAGTCAGCGTAACTGTCTAAGACTTAACGCAAATATTATTAACGAGTGTTCTGAAGAAACACTTCAGCCGTATGTTAGTGCAATTTTTGAAGCACATGAACATGCGGCTTTTTAATTTTTCCTGAAATGGAGATGAATATGGTTTTCCCCAATGTATAGCTGGTATCTCCTCTTTCAGGACTTTTTGTGGTGGTCTGAAGCCTGGCGCAACTGTTGTATAATACAGTATCCGTTTCATCTCTTTTAGACAGCTATAAGTACCAAAAGAGGTGCTTACTCAAGGCTGTTTATGTAACTTTCCGGAGATTTACCGCTTTGTACGGCAATAAAAATGACGTCAATGTAGATTGCTTGTTTTGTGACATTTGCTTAATCATGTAACGAAACAGAGTGTACAGACTTTTTCACCAAGACTTAATGAGATCCCGATATACTATTTGCATTGTTAGAGTTAGCGCAACCGATGGGCTGCTTTGAGTTTAGCGATTCACATTGCATAAATTCTTATAGCATTTCATATATCAATTTATGAAAAAGCGAGTATAATCATGTTTGTCATCCGACCGTGAAGAGCGATCCAAGCGGGAAGAGGCGGAACAGAAAGCATCACTTAATCGCTTTTGTATGTTCAGTCCCTGTCGGTTTGACAGGGACATTTATTTGTATTCGGGAGGTAATGAATATGGATACAAGGATCGCAGTCATCGCCATCATTGTCGAAGATCGCAGCAGCAGTAAACAGATGAATGACATTCTGCATGAATACGGTGATTACATCATCGGCAGAATGGGAATTCCTTACCGTTCAAAAGGAATTTCACTTGTCTCGGTTGCCATCGACGCACCAAATGAGATCATCAGCGCTTTATGCGGCAAGCTCGGAAATGTACAGGGCTTGACTGCAAAGGCGGCTTATTCAAAAGCATGAAAGGAAACATTAACAACATGAACTTCAAAAAAATCATGAGCGCTTCTCTTGCGCTCCTTCTGGTCGCAGGATGCTCAAACACACAGCAGGATAGCGGCAGCGAACAGCCTGAACAGCAGACTGTCGAAGCTGAAAATCTCAAGATTCTCAGCCCGTCGGGAGCTCCTTCACTCTCACTTCTGCCGATTCTCAAAGGCGGCAAGAATACAGTCGAAATCGTTGAAGGTTCCGACCCGCTGCAGGCAGCTTTCGTCAATCCGGATCCCCAGTACGATGTCATCATCGCTCCGAGCAACCTCGGTGTCAAACTGGCAAGCGCGGGCAAGACAGGCTATAAAATGCTTGCTGTTGTCACATGGGGCAACCTCTATATCATCGGTTCGAGTGAAGAAGATCTGAGCGAAGGACACACTGTTGCGGCATTTGGCGAACAGGCTGTACCGGGTCTTGTCTTCAAGCACACATACAGCGATATCAAGGCTGATGTCAGCTTCGCATATCAGACCGGCCAGGAAACAATGGCTGCACTTCTTTCCGGCAATGCTGATGCAGCATTAATTGCTGAACCGGCAGCCACTGCGGCAATTGCCAAGGGCAAAGAGCAGGGCAAGGAACTCAAGGTTATTTCCGATGTTCAGAAGGAATGGGGAGATACAGGTTTCCCGATGGCTGCACTGTTTGTCAACTCCGCAGTCTATGAAGAAAAGAAAGCAATGTTCACTGATCTTGTAAATCAGATGAAGACATATGCGGAAGGCGTCAATGCGGACGATCCTTCTGCACTTGTAGCTGATATCAATGAGCTTGGCGCTGACACATTCGGTGTTCCGAGTGCTGAGATTATCGGCAAGTGCTACAAGAGAATGAACATCAATGTCACAGGTGCTTCCGAATGTGCCGATGCAGTTGCAGAGTTTGTCAAACTGTTCGGTGTTGAGAGCACAGAAGGTGCTTTCGCAGAGTAAATAAGCAACAAATTTGCATGTATACAGGGACGGATCAACACTCCGTCCTTTTGTGCTTGCATGATATTGAGAATTTGGTGAAAAAATTTACAAAGATGCTATAATACTGACAGGAGTGAGTTTTTGTCATGAAAAAAGAGCACCTGATCACTGTTCTGGTATTGCTTGCCATGTGGCAGATCGCAGCAATCAGTGTCTCAAATGACATACTGATTCCCACTGTCGGGCAGACATTTTCGTACCTGTTTAAAATGCTTGCAACGGCAAAATTCTATCAGGCATTATGGGCGAGTATTTTCAGAATCGCATGCGGCTGGCTGGTTTCGCTGGCAGCTGCTCTGATTCTCAGCATACTTTCTGCACTTTATCCGCGTTTCAGAAGCTATTTTGAACCGCTGCAGATACTGACAAGAACAATTCCCAATGTCAGCTACATCATCATTGCTTTGATCTGGCTCGGCTCAGAGGGAGCGGTGATGCTTGTCAGCTTTCTGATTCTCTTCCCGATCTTTATGAACGGGTTTATGAACCGTCTGGATCAGGAGGACAGGGAAGCTCATGATGTGGAAGCCATTTACCCCGAGACTGTGAAAATCCGTATCACAAAAAAGATACTGCCTGTTCTGATGTCGGAGATTCTGCTGACCGGAAAGACAGCAGCTTCAATGGGTTTCAAGGTGGGCGTTATGGCGGAAATCCTCGGCAGTGTGCCCGTCGGAATCGGGCGCTCGATCAATTACTGCCGCATGGATCTCAATACAGCCGGCATCCTTGCCTGGACAATCGTGCTGATTGCTCTGGCAGGGTTATTGGATACTTTGTTCGGAAAGATAAATAAGAAAATGAAGGAGGAACAAGGATGGAAAGACTGAATGCGGCTGCTCTTGCGAAAATTGACGCAATAGTAGCCAGACACAAGGGAGAACCGGGCCCTTGCATCGTCATGCTGCATGACGTACAGAACGAACTGGGCTATGTGCCTTTCGAAGCAATGGAAAAGATTGCTGAAGCATGCGGAACAAGTGTTGCCGAAGTATATGGTGTCGTTATGTTCTATGCACAGTTCACAACCGAGCCCAAAGGAAAGCATGTCATCAATGTATGTCTCGGTACAGCCTGCTACGTCAAGGGCGGACAGAAGCTCATCGACCAGGCAGTTGAACTGACAGGTGCGCCGGTCAACGGAACAAGCGCAGACGGACTGTTCTCACTTGATGCAACAAGATGCCTCGGTGCATGCGGTCTTGCCCCGGTTGCAGTTGTTGACGGCAAGGTCATCGGTGCTGCAACAGAAGGCAACAAGCTTCTGAGCGAACTCAAAGCAATTATCAACGAAGAAAAAAGCGCTGCTCTGAGGTCCTGATATGAGGGCAAAGGAGATTGCCGAAGCCCTGTGTGCAGCTCCTTTAACGGAGTGGAATGATGAAACGATGAACAGGGAATATACAAACGTATTCGCCACCGATCTGATGAGCGATGCGCTTGCCCTGATTCAGGATGACGAGGAGTCAACTGTTCTTCTGACAGGCTTATGCAACAATCAGACACTGCGTACAGCTGAAATGCTTGATGTCAGCTTCATTGTCTTTGTACGCGGCAAATATCTGCAGGATGCGGATATCGCCATGGCGGAAGCAATGAATCTGACATGCATCGCAACGGATCTGACGATGTATGATGCCTGCGGAAGACTGTATCAGAAAGGATTGACCGGAATCTATGGATAGTGTACTGCATAAAGAATATACAGTTGTCCAGGACGACTATGTCAATGCCGGAAAGGTATCGTCGGATATCAAATCCACATTATCTGAAATCGGTGTTTCACCGAAAGTGCTCAGAAAAATCGCGGTTGCATGCTATGAAGCGGAAATCAATCTGATCATTCATGCATATGGCGGCAAAGTGACCGTCGATGTGACCGATGACGGCGTGATTCACCTTGAATTCAAGGATCCGGGGCCGGGTATTCCCGATCTGGAAAAAGCACTGACGCCGGGCTGGAGCACAGCCAGTGAGAAGGCGAGAGGAATGGGCTTTGGAGCCGGTATGGGTCTGCCGAACATTCAGCGGGTCAGCGACGGCTTCCATATTGAATCCTCACAGAAAGGCACGACATTGTCACTGGAATTCAGGACAGCTATATGAGAAAGAGTGTTGTTCATTATACCCTTGAAAGATGTATCCGCTGCATGAAATGCGTCAAAGCATGTCCGACCAGTGCGCTTTCAATGGAAAATGACAGAGTGATAATTGACCAGCAGAGATGCATCAACTGCGGCCGCTGCATTATGTCGTGCCACAACCGCGGAATTCTGGCCCAGGGCTCTACACTCGAAGACATTCAGAACTACGATTACACGATCTGTCTGGTTCCCGGTGCTCTGATTTCACATTGCGCCACTCTTGAGGAAGCGGAAGATCTTTTCCATGCCATCCGGATGCTCGGCTTCAATGAAGTCGTCGACATCACCCAATATACCGCTCTTCATCTGAAGGAGGTCTCGCTGCTTGCCGAAGAGAATGAAGGCGATCCCTATATCGCTTCCTTCTGTCCGGTTATTGTGAAGCTGATTCAGAATTCACATAAGTCGCTGCTGGATTCACTTCTGCCGGTGAAATGCTGCTCGGAAATCGCAGCCAAGGATTTAAGAAAGAAATATTCTCAATATGAGAATCTTGGAATCTTCAATCTCTGCGAATGCGAATCCAAGCTTGAGCTTGCCAAATATCCGTACGGAAATCCTCAGTATGAGGTTGACCATGCACTCGCACTCACCGACATCTTCCCCTTGATCCGCAAGAACATGCACAAGGGAAGGGATGAAGTATCATTCTGCAAGGAAGGTCTTCAGGTCTGCAATCCGCACCGGATTGTCCGACAGGACGGCTTCCTGATTGCGGATGGTTTTGACAAAGTATGCAATGTACTGGACATGGCTGAATTCGGACTGCTGAACGAATTCAAGCTGATGATTCTGTATCCCTGCTTCAACGGCTGCATCGGCGGCCATATGCTGTGGGGCAACAGTTTCTTAGCGACCAACAACATTGATGCTTTGACAGCAAGAAATACAAAAAAGGCTGCCGATCTTTCTTTCGATGATCTTTATACGGATGAATACGGCAAGGATGACGATGACAATCGTTCCTTCATCGAAAGAACAAGATTCTTCAAGGCGGTCAATGAAGAATTTGAAAGGCTGCCAGGATATGACTGCTCGGCCTGTGGTATGCAGACATGCCGCATCATGGCGGAGGAGATCGTCAAAGGCAACCGGACCGAAGACGACTGCAGGGTGATGAAAGCCCTGAAGGAGAATGCACAATGACAATCAATGAACTGATTGAAAAAACCGGATGGAAACTCTCGACACCGTCTCTTGACTTAAGCGGGGAAATCAAAGGCGCTTATTGCGGCGATCTGCTCAGCTGGGTCATGGGAAACGGCGAACCGCAGCAGGCCTGGATTACGGTTCAGGTTCATGCCAATGTGATCGCTGTTGCGCTGTTAAGAGAATTCTCCTGCATTATTGTCGCGGATGGAGCAAACGTAACAGAAGATTTTGCGGCCAAGGCCACAGCTGAAGAACTGGTTGTTCTGGAAAGCGATCTGCCTGTTTACGAGAGCGCCAAGAAACTCGCAGAACTGGGAATCTGATATGTTTTACGATCTGCACATGCACAGCTGTCTGTCGCCCTGTGCGGAAGATGCCATGACGCCTAACAACATCTGCAACATGGCATTCATCAAAGGTCTTGATCTGATTGCAGTCACCGATCACAATTCAACAAAGAACCTTCCGGCAATCGATAAGGTTGCGAAAAATCTCGGGCTGAAGCTGCTGTACGGCGCAGAGCTTGAGACAATCGAGGAAGTTCATGTGCTTGGTCTCTTCAATACGCTTGAAAAGAGTCAGAAGTTTCAGGAATGGATTGATTCGAAGATGCCGAATGTCAAAAACGATGAAGACTATTTCGGACATCAGTGGATCATGAATGAAATGGATGAAAAGACCGGTGATGAAGAAAGACTGCTGCTGGTTTCACTAAGTGCAACGCTTGAAGAAACAGTCGCAGCAGTTCACGAGTATGGAGGCAGAGTGATTCTGGCTCATGTGCTTGACCGTGCAAACAGTGTGACGCACCAGCTCGGCTTTATACCGATGGACCTTCCGTATGACGGTCTTGAAGTAAAAAATGAGGAACAGAGACTGCGTGTGATCCAGTCCAATCCATGGGTGACCGAGGATTCAACAAACTGGTTCATCGACTCAGATGCCCATTATCTGACCGATATCAATGAACCGGATCACTTCCTCAGGGAATCCGTATACAAAAAACTATGGGGTGATGATTTATGATGGAAGATATTGCCATGCACATCCTTGAAATCCTGATGAACAGCATCAAGGCAGGCGCAAGTCTGATCACGCTGAAAATCAGGGACAGCTTCAATGATGATGTCATCGCGTTTACCATTGAGGACAACGGCAAAGGTATGGATGAAGAAATGGTCAAAAAAGCCGCTGATCCGTTTACCACATCCAGAACAACCCGCAGAATCGGAATGGGGCTTGCCTTTATGAAAGGTCTTGCCGAAACCTGCGGCGGTGAATTCAACATCGAAAGCACACCGGGCGTCGGAACAATCGTATCCGCTTCCGTTCAGAAGCTGAATATCGATACGCCTGAGCTCGGGGATATCGGTGAAATCATGATGGAGTCCATCCAGTCGAATGAAGACATCGATTATGTGCTTGAATATGCGACCGATTACGGTCAGTTTGTCTTTGATTCCCGGATCATTAAGGAAGAACTCGCAGGCGTCAGTCTGCTGGAACCGGAAATTCTGATCTGGATTAAAGAATATATTAACCAGGGAATTGAACAGGCTAAGGAGGACACACAACAATGAAAAGCTTGGAAGATCTCAAAAAGATGCGTGAAGCAGCCCTGAAAAAGGTTGAAATGCGTGAAGGCGGAAAAGATTTCCGTGTCGTTGTCGGTATGGCTACATGCGGTATCGCTGCCGGCGCAAGACCTGTGCTGAACCGTCTTGTTGAGGAAACTGCAAAAAATGATTACAACTGTGTTGTAACACAGACCGGATGCATCGGCATGTGCGTCTATGAACCGATCGTCGAAGTATTCGGCAAAGAAGGCGACCACACAACTTATGTACACGTTGATCCCGAGAAGGCAGCCCGCATTCTGAAGGAACACATCGGTGAAGGCAAGGTTGTTGAGGAGTACACGGTCGAAGCAGCCAGGAAAGCGGATGGTAAAGCCTGATGCCTAACTATCGTACAAATATTCTCTGCTGTGCAGGTACAGGCTGTACTGCCAGCAGCTCAGCACTGATTTTCGACCGCTTCAATGAAGTACTCAAGGAATATGATCTTGACAAGGAAGTCAACGTTGTCAAGACAGGCTGCTTCGGCTTATGCCAGAAGGGCCCGATTGTAGCGGTTTATCCGGATCAGGTATTCTACAGCCATGTCAAGGTTGAAGATGTTGACCGCATCGTTGCCGAACATATTTACAAGGGACGTGTTGTCACAGATCTTCAGCTCAGTGACGAAGACCTCGAAACAAAAGAAAAGATTCTTGATATCAACAAGATCAAGTTCTATGAAAAGCAGAAGAGAATCGCTCTGAGAAACTGCGGCAAGATCAACCCTGAAGACATCAGCGAATATGTCGCTATGGACGGTTACGCAGCTCTCGGTAAGGTTCTGACAGAAATGACACCGCAGCAGGTCATCGATGAAATCAAGGCTTCCGGTTTAAGAGGCCGTGGCGGTGCAGGTTTCCCGACAGGCGTCAAGTGGCAGTTCCAGAAGGATCAGCCGGGCGATGAAAAGTATGTCATCTGTAACGCTGACGAAGGCGACCCCGGTGCATTCATGGACCGTTCCATCCTCGAAGGCGACCCTCATGCAATCCTTGAAGGTATGGCAATCATGGGATATGCAGTCGGTGCACATCTCGGTTATATCTACATCCGTGCTGAATATCCGATCGCTGTCCAACGTCTGAACATTGCCATCAAACAGGCTCATGAATACGGACTGCTCGGCAAGAACATCTTCGAAAGCGGATTTGACTTTGACATTGAATTAAGACTCGGTGCCGGCGCATTCGTCTGCGGTGAAGAAACAGCTCTGATTTCCTCCATCGAAGGCAAGCGCGGTATGCCGAATCCGAAACCGCCGTTCCCGGCAGTATCCGGTGTCTGGGGCAAGCCGACCAGCATCAACAACGTTGAAACTCTGGCAAACATTGCTCAGATCATCAACAACGGTGCTGACTGGTACGCTTCCATGGGTACAGAAAAGTCCAAGGGTACAAAGGTATTCGCTCTTGGCGGAAAGATCAAGAATACAGGTCTTGTTGAAATCCCGATGGGTACAACACTGCGTGAAATCATTTATGAAATCGGCGGCGGCTGCCCTGACAACAAGGCATTCAAGGCTGTTCAGACCGGCGGACCTTCAGGCGGCTGTCTGACAGAAAAAGAACTCGATACACCGATCGACTATGACAACCTCGTAGCAGCCGGCTCAATGATGGGTTCAGGCGGTATGATCGTCATGGACGAAGACAACTGTATGGTTGATATCGCGAAGTTCTATATGGAATTCATCTGTGATGAGTCATGCGGTAAGTGCTCACCGTGCCGTATCGGTACAAAGAGACTGCTCGAAATGCTCACAAAGATCACAGAAGGCGAAGGCACACTCGAAATGCTGGATGAGATGGAAGATCTCTGCAACGAGATCAAGGATACAGCACTCTGCGGACTTGGTCAGACTGCACCGAACCCGATTCTCTCCACACTCTCTCACTTCCGTGACGAATACATCGCTCACATCGTTGACAAGAAGTGCCCTGCCGGCGTCTGCAAGAAGCTGCTCACTTACTCCATCGATCCTGACAAGTGCCGCAAGTGCTCCATGTGTGCACGCAACTGTCCGGTTGATGCGATCACAGGTGTTCCGGGCAAGCAGCCGTATGTTATCGATACAGACAAGTGCATCAAGTGCGGTACATGTATCACATCCTGCCGCTTTGGTGCTGTAGAAAGAAAGTAAGAGGACAGGACAATCATGACAACAGTAAATTTAAAGATTAATGGCCGTGCTGTCACAGCCGAAGCAGGAATGACTGTTCTGGAAGCTGCCCGTGCCAACGGCATCTATATCCCGACTCTCTGCTATCTCAAGGACATCAACAAGTCCGGTGCATGCCGTGTCTGCTTAGTTGAAGTAAAAAGAGCAAGAACACTGTTAAGTGCCTGCACAACACCGGTTTCCGAAGGAATGGAAGTCTTCACAAACAGCGAAAGAGCGCTGAGAGGAAGAAGAAATTCCGTCGAACTGATCATGTCCAACCACAACAAGAACTGCCTCTCATGCAAGAGAAACCAGAACTGCGAACTGCAGAGACTCTGCGAAGAACTCGGCGTCCGCGAGAACAAGTATGAAGGCGAACATACAGCTCCGACATTCGAAGATGCTTCCTACGGTATCGTCCGTGATACATCCAAGTGCGTACTCTGCGGAAGATGTATCGAAACCTGCAAGAAGGTTCAGGGACTCGGAATCCTCGGACTTGAGAACAGAGGCTTCAAGACAATTGTCGGCCCTGTCTACAACTCCTCATTCAATGATGTCAACTGCATGCAGTGCGGTCAGTGCGTCACAGCCTGCCCGGTCGGTGCTCTGACAGAAAAGGAAGACATCCACGATGTCATCAAGGCACTCAACGATCCTTCAAAGACTGTCATCGTTCAGACAGCTCCGGCAGTCAGAGCGTCACTCGGCGAAGAGTTCGGTATGCCGATCGGCTCCAGAGTTACCGGCAAGATGGTCGCAGCTCTGAAAGCATGCGGATTTGACCGTGTCTATGATACAAACTTCGGCGCTGACCTCACAATCATGGAGGAAGGCAACGAACTGCTCGAAAGAATCACTCACGGCGGAACATTACCGATGTTCACATCCTGCTCACCGGGCTGGATCAAGTATATCGAATATCAGTATCCTGAACTGCTGCCTCATCTGTCCACATCCAAGAGCCCGCACATGATGTTCGGTGCAATTGCGAAGACATACTGGGCAAAGAACAAGGGTATTGATCCGAAGGATATCTATGTTGTATCCATCATGCCTTGTATCGCCAAGAAGAGTGAAATCAAGCGTCCGGAATGCAAGACAGGCGAATATGTCGATGTCGATGCAGTTCTCACAACACGTGAGTGCGGCAGACTCATCAAGATGTTCGGTGTTGACTGGGATGAACTGGAAGATGATACATTCGATCAGGATCTGCTCGGCGATTACACCGGTGCAGGCGTTATCTTCGGTGCTACCGGCGGCGTTATGGAAGCTGCACTCAGAACTGTCAAGCAGAAGCTCGACGGCAAGAAGCTTGAAAAGGTTGACTTCGAAGCATGCCGCGGTATGGCAGGTGTCAAGGAAGCTGAAATCGATCTCAACGGAACAAAGATCTGGATTGCGATCACTTCATCCATGAGCGCTGCAAAGCCGCTTCTTGAAGAAGTCAAGGCCGGCACAAGCAAATACACATTCATCGAAGTCATGGGCTGCCCGGGCGGCTGCATCAACGGCGGCGGTCAGTCAATCGTTCCGTCCAAAGTCAAGAACGGCAAGCTTGGATACGGCTACAAGGAACTCCGTATGAAGGCTCTGTATGACGAAGATGAAATGATGGAACTCAGAGTTTCCAGCGACAACGTACAGATTCAGCAGCTGTACAACGACTTCCTCGAAGCTCCGGGAAGCGAACTTGCTGAAGAACTCCTCCACACAAGCTATTCTCCGAAAACAAAATTCAACATTCTCGGTTAATTGAAGAAGACTGCGGGCAGCCGCAGTCTTTTGTATGATTGAAAGCTGAGTGATCATGCAGGCTGTTTTTGCGGCCTGCATTTTCATGAGGAAGGCAACTGTTGTAAAATAGAACCATGAATCTTTATGTATTGAATTTTACTCTGGATGCGTCAAGTCTGATTATCCTGATCACGCTGTTCATTTCCCAGCTCAACCGTCATAAGCATGATAATCAGAACACGCGCCTAGTTGCGGTGATGGTCATGAACGGGTTTGCACTGATTGCTGAAATTGCAGGCTTTTTCTTTTCTTACGGTGAAAGTGAAACGATGCAGCTGTTTCATCAGCTTGCATGGTATATTTCATTTTTCGCCGAAGGACTCATGTATCTGAATATCATTGTTTATCTTCTTTATGATGAGAGAAAGAGCGAATCGGGACTGAAGCACTGTCTTCCGCTGATCCGTTTTGCATATATTTTTACATTTGCAAACCTGCTGCTTTATATTCCTATGATGAATTACGGGGTCAGTTCGAAGGTCAATCTGATGCTTGGAAAGCCTGTTGAAAATCCTGTGATCAATGAACTGCTGACGCTGAGTGAACATATTGTTTTCGGTATTTATATTTTTACAAACCGCAAGAAATATACCGAAAACTGGATCACAATTCTTTTTTATTGTTTTGTCTTGTGCGTATCATCCTCGCTGGATCTTTTGATCGGATCACTGATCTTTTCAAATGCGATCACTGTTTATGTCCTTTTGATCATCTATCTGAATTTTCAGCTGGATGCCGAAAAGCGGATGGAGAGTACGGAGCTGGCAGTCGTTGAAAGCAGAATCAGCAGGTTTCTCGGAAAGAGCCGTTCGGATTTTGCCTTTCAGGTGCTTGAGGATATTGAGCATCTGACGCTTGTCGATCCTGATCAGGCACAGAGTACCATTTCACTTTTATGCGATTATCTGAGAGGGAATATCGATCACATTGATACAAACAATATGATTCTGTTCGAAGATGAAATCGAACATATCGACAGCTATATCCGGCTGAGCAGTATCCGCCATCAGGGTATCAGTATCAGATATGAGCTTTTATGCAAAGGTTTTTTCATTCCGTCGAGAACAATCTATCCGGCTGTTGAGCAGTTTGTCAGAGCTGTAAAAGTCGACAGCATAACTGAAAAAGACATTCTGATCAAAAGCAGAAGGGATGCAGATTCCTATATCGTTGAAGCAATCGGTCCGGGAAGAATCTATCATCATGATATGGACCAGGCAGAAGAAACATACCGGATCATCTGTTCGCGTCTGACTTTGCTGGCGGGAGCTTCCTTCAGGCTTTACAGCAATCTGAATCATGAGCTTCATGCTGTCTTTGTATATCCGTTCGGTGATCAGGGAGGTGAAGCATGATTGAAAAAACAATCAATATCACAGTTTATCTTTCAGCTCTCTTTGTCATTGCGTGTCTCTTGTTTTCGGCAATGTCACTGAACACCAAATCAGAAAGACTGAGGAAATTCACGGATATTCTGACCGCATTCTTCCTGTCTTCACTCAGCGCATTGCTTGTTACTTTCCTGATGAACCGCAAAGGTACGCCTGTATCCGTCATCATGACGCTATGCATTTATATCAGCTATCTTCTCATGGTGTATGCATATCCGCTTCTGTTCAGCTATCTGCTTCAGATCAAAAAAGATAATTTTTTTGAAGATTCAGGTTCTTCGATGATTCTCAAATCAATCTGGATGATCGGCTCGGCTGAAATTGTACTGCTCATCATCAATCTGTTTACGAACGCTTTGTTTTCTGTAAATGCTGATAATCAGATTGTTTTCGGAAAGCTGTTCGGTTCATTTGAACTCATGGTTCTGCTGCAGATTGTACTGATGCTGATTATGGCGGCAGTCAATACAAGCAACCGTCTGGCCAGAGGGCCTGTATTATCCATCTGCATTCTGCCCGGCATCGGTGCATTATGGACCATCATGAATCAGAAAATATCACTGATTCTGCCTTTGACGGCTCTGTCATTACTTCTGATCTATGTAAACGTCTATCTTCAGAATGAAGCTGATATCATGCATAAAGAGCTTGAACTGCGTGAAAACAGACTCTCGATCCTGATCGGTCAGATTCAGCCGCACTTTGTATTCAATGTTCTCAATACAATCTATTATCTCTGCGACATTGATCAGAAAAGTGCATCCGCTGCAACCAATAAACTGAGAAAGTATCTGGAAGCCAATTTCAATGATTTTGATACCGGAGAGCCTGTTCCTTTTGAAAAGGAGCTCACACATGTGAAGATGTATACAGATCTTGAAAAGCTGCGTTTTGATCAGATTGAATTCATCTATGACATTCAGGAAACCGATTTCCTGATTCCTGCTTTGACCGTTCAGCCGCTTGTTGAAAATGCAGTCAGACACGGATGCCGGGAAATGAGCGGCGGCAGGATTGTGATCTCTTCAAAGAAAGAGGGCAGTCACTATATTGTGGAAGTCAGGGATAACGGAACCGGGTATCATCCGGAGGCTCACAATGACGGCAGAAGACATGTCGGAATTGAAAATGTGGAACGAAGACTCAGTCTTTTATCAAATGCGTCACTTGATATCCATGCCCTTGAAGAGGGAGGAACAAGTGCCAGAATCATCATCGAATCTTCATGAATCAGACTTTTCATAAGATAAAGATTTGACAGAATTCAATGAAGCATCAATATGAAAAAACCGCGGTTCATGATTCCGCGGTTTTACAATTTTTAATCAAATAATGCTTTGACTTTTGCGACAATCTCTTCGATTGCAACATCTTCGGATTCACCGGTTCTCGGCTTCAGTTCAACCTTGCCGTCCTTGATGCCGCGGCCTACCGTGATTCTGAACGGAATACCGATCAGTTCCATATCCTTGAACTTGACGCCCGGTCTTTCATCACGGTCATCAAGAATCACTTCGATGCCTGCTGCCTGCAGTTCATCATGGATGCGGTTGGCTGTGGCAACCTGGTTTTCATCCTTCATTGAAATGATGACAATTGCAACCTGGTAGGGAGCGAGATCCTTCGGCCAGTTGATGCCGTTTTCATCGACATTCTGTTCGGCAAGAGCTGCCATTGCACGGGCCGGACCGATACCGTAGCTTCCCATCCAGACATACTGAAGCTGGTTGTTGGAATCAAGATACTGCAGATCGAGTGCTTTTGCATATTTTGTACCGAGCTTGAAGGTATTGCCGACTTCGATACCGTGTGCGAAGTGAACGTTCTTTCCGCAGACAGGGCAGATGTCGCCATCCTGGATATTTCTGAGGTCAGCAACCCTGGCGGCCTTGAAGTCGCGCTGGTTGACGCCTGTATAGTGATAGCCTGTCTTGTTTGCACCGGTGACAAAGTTGTACATATGGGCAACTTCTTCATCCATGATCAGTTCGCATCCGATGCCGACAGGGCCTGCAAATCCGATCTCTGCATTTGTCACTCTGACAACAGTTTCCGGATCAGCCAGTTCAACTGCAGAAGCGTTATACAGCTTTCTGAGCTTGACTTCGTTGACATCTCTGTCGCCTCTGACCATGACTGCGACAGGTGTGCCGTCGATATCATAGATCAGTGTCTTGACAAACTTCTTGACCGGCTTGCCCAGGAAATCAACAACTTCTTCGATGGTTCTTGAATTCGGTGTTTCAACCAGTGTCAGCTCTTCCAGTGTATCTTCAACAGATGCAATTTCAGGCTTTGCTGCACAGACTTCAATGTTGCTGGAAAGTCCGCACTCATCGCATAATACGAGGATGTCTTCTCCCAAAGGTGCAAGTGCCTGGAATTCTTCGGAGAGCAGACCGCCCATGACGCCGGTATCGGCACGGACGATTCTGTATTCAAGATGCAGTCTGTCCATGATGTTCTTGTAAGCATTGAACTGCTTCTGATAAGCGACATCAAGACCTGCTTCATCTTTGTCGAATGTGTAGGCATCCTTCATGATGAATTCACGAACACGGATGAGGCCGTATCTCGGACGCGGTTCATCACGGAACTTTGTCTGAAGCTGATAGAGTGAGAAGGGCATGTCCTTATAGGAGCGGATCTGCATCTTTGCAGCAATTGCGAAGAGCTCTTCATGTGTCGGGCCGAGAACGTAGGGCTGTCCCTTACGGTCTTTGAGGCTGAACATGGAAGCACCGAATCCTGCTCTTCTTCCGCTTGCCACATAGACATCTTCGGGAATCAGAGCAGGCATCAGAAGTTCCTGGCTGTCTGCCTTTTCCATTTCATCGCGAATGATCGCTTCGATCTTCTGAAGAATTCTCCATCCCAGCGGCAGCATCATATAGCAGCCGGCGGAACTTTTCTTGATCATACCGGCTCTGACCAGCATATTGGAGCTGACTGAATCTTCATCCTTGACGTTTTCTCTCAGGGTGAAAAAGTAACTGTTTTTTAATCGCATAAACGGTTTCTCCTGTTTCCGATTGATTATATCATGAACCGTATCTCATTGACTGAAAAACATCATGCGATCATACCTTTACAATGAATTTTAAGTTGATATAATGTATAAAATTCAAGGAGGAATTCTGCCAATGGCCAGATATTATGACGAACCATCCCATACATTCAGTGAGTATCTCCTGATTCCGGGTTACACTTCTGAAGAGAATATTCCCGACAATGTTTCCCTCAAAACTCCGCTTGTCAGATACAGAAAAGGGGAAGAGCCGGCAATTTCGCTCAACATTCCGATGGTATCTGCAGTCATGCAGTCTGTTTCCGGCGACCGTCTCGGTATTGCGCTTGCAAAAGAAGGCGGCATGTCCTTTATCTTCGGCTCGCAGTCCATCGCATCCCAGGCTGCGATGGTCGCAAAAGTCAAAAACCACAAAGCAGGATTTGTCATTTCCGATTCAAACCTGACTCCTGACAACACACTGGAAGATGTTCTTGCTTTAAAGAAGGAAAGCGGACATTCCACAATGGCAGTCACCGATGACGGCACAGCCAACGGAAAGCTCTTAGGTGTCGTTACAAGCAGAGACTACCGTATTTCCAGAATGAGCGGTGATGAAAGGGTCTCTGAATTCATGACACCGAGAGAAAAGCTCGTTGTCGGCTCAACATCCAATACACTTTCCGAATGCAATGACATCATCTGGGACAACAAGCTCAATGCACTGCCGATTGTCGATGATGAAGATCATCTTGCATACTTTGTATTCCGCAAGGACTA
>JAUNEN010000187.1 GCA_030525525.1 Erysipelotrichaceae bacterium | reverse complement strand
CAGTTCCTGTGGTGGTTCGGTATCCACGGATTCAATGTCTGTGCAGGTATCTTCATGCCGATCTATCTTTCCATCGATGCTGCAAGACTTGCAGGCGAAACAACCAATCCGATCGGTATGTCCTTAATGACAGTTGTCGGTCAGTCCACAGTTGCAGTGTGTCTGGTGATGCTGCTGTTCTGCAAATCCAGACAGCTTAAGGAAATCGGCAAAGTCGCAATGCCTGCCGCAATCTTCAATATCGGTGAACCGGTTGTATTCGGTGTTCCGAACGTTCTTAACCCTTATATGTTCCTGCCGTCTGTCATCATCGTACCGCTTGTCACAAATCTCTTCTTCTATCTCGGATTTGTCTCCGGCATCGTGACTCCGCTCTCAGGCGCTCAGGTTTCCATGCAGGTTCCGGTTGTTCTCTACGGTCTTGTTCAGGGCAACTGGATGGTAGCTCTCTGGCAGCTGATCGCAATTCCTCTGGCAATGGTTCTCTATCTGCCGTTCTACAGAATGTATGATAAGAAACTCCTTGCCGAAGAGCAGGAAAGAGAAGCTGCAGCTGCTTAATCAGTTAACAGAATAATACAGGCGCTGCCGGATAATCAGGCGGCGCTTTGCAGATGAAAGGAAGGGAAATATGGAGTTATTCAGAACAGAAAAAGTTTCAGAACATGTGAACAGAATCAAAACGCCGTTCGGTGTCAGTATGTTTCTTGTTCAGGGTGAAAACAAAGCACTGCTCATAGATACGGGAATGGGAATCGGTGATCTGAAATCCTATATCGAACAGAATACGGATACACCGTATGAAGTGGTTCTGACACACGGACATTGCGATCATGCCGGCGGCGCATCCCAGTTTGATGAAGTTTATCTGAATCCGGATGACTTCGCTCTTGAAAAATGGCATGCGACAAAAGGACACAGAATCAGCGATGTCTTTACCGGACCTTTCCCGGTTCCCGAAGGAATCACGGAAGCAGATTTTGTTCTGCAGAGAACAAGAGAATACAGACCGCTGATGCCGGAGATGTCATTTGATCTGGGTGGCTGCACGGTTTGTTTCATCAAGGTTCCCGGCCATACACAGGGATGCCTTGTTCCTCTGATTCCGGAAGACGGCGTCATGATCATCGGCGATGCACTCGGTGAAAATACACTCATGCATTTCAAGGAAAGCACAACAGTTGAAACCTACAGAAGATCAATTGAAAACCTTCTTGCCGTACAGGATCAATATTCCCTTCTGGTCAGATTCCATGGGGAAGGTGCAAGCGAACACAGAATTCTTGAAGATATGCATGATCTCTGTACAGAAATCATGAATCATGAAGACGCGAAAGTCGAAGCGGAAATGATGGGGATGAAAGGCTGCTGGGGCAGAGAAAGAAAACATCCCGGCAAAGCAGGGAATATGATTTACAATCCAGAACGGATTTTCGATGCGGATGATGAGGTGAAGGCATGATTGAACTGGTAATCAGAGCCGATGATATCGGCTACAGCGAAGCAGTGAATTACGGCATTGAGAAATCAATCCGCTACGGTCTGATCAGAAGCGCAGGCGTCATGCCCAATATGCCTTATGCAGAACACGGCGTCAGGCTTGTTGAAAATCTGAATGTATGTCTTGGTCAGCATACAAATATCTGTCTTGGGAAACCATGCTGTGATCCGAAGGATATCCCCTCTCTTGTGGATGAAAACGGAGAATTCCTTGCAAGCAGTGCATACCGCAATGCATATGCTCAAGGAAAAGATCTTGTCGATATTGAAGATGCAGTCAGAGAAGCAGAAGCACAATACTTCCGCTTTAAAGAAATTACCGGAAAAGAACCTGCATATTTTGAAGCGCATGCAATCTCAAGTGAAAACCTATGGAAGGCACTGAAAAATGTCGCAGAGAAATACAGTCTTCCATTCAACTACATGACACCAGATACAAAAATCGGCTCTTTCTGTGACAAGCCTGTGGCAGCCTGTATCATGGAAAGCATGAAACCGGATTATGAACCGTTTGAGACACTGAAGAAAGCAGTCAAAAATGCAAGAGAAGACATGCCGAATATCTTTGTCTGCCATCCCGGTTATGTGGATGATTATCTTCTGAAGCACTCCTCACTGACGCTCAACCGTACAAAAGAAGTTGCCATGTTATGCGATCCGGAAGTCAGAGAATATCTGAATAAACACGATGTAAAACTTCTCTCCTACGAAGAAATCCGCTGAATCCAGACTTCAATATGGCATAAAAAGCGCTGAATAAA
>JAUNEN010000186.1 GCA_030525525.1 Erysipelotrichaceae bacterium | reverse complement strand
GGATGAGGCGATCGATCATATCAACACCCACGGCACTCATCACAGCGATGCGATCATCACAGCCAATCCAGCGCATGGAGAACGCTTTACCGCCCGTGTCGACAGTGCCTGTGTCTATATCAACGCCAGCACACGGTTTACCGATGGCGGTGAATTCGGACTGGGCTGTGAGATGGGCATCTCTACGCAGAAGCTCCATGCAAGAGGTCCGATGGGACTGGAAGAATTATGCACTTCCCGCTATGTCATACACGGGAATGGACAAATACGATAAATCAGGAGAAAAGAACGTATGAACAAGAAAAATGAAGCAATCTTAAACGCAATTCAGGGGAAACTGATCGTTTCCTGTCAGGCGCTTCCGGAGGAGCCCCTGCACAGCAGCTTTATCATGGGCCGTATGGCTTACGCAGCTTCCCTCGCCGGTGCTGGCGGTATTCGTGCCAACACCGTAGAAGACATTGAAGAGATTCGCAAAAATGTTGATCTGCCGATCATCGGCATCATCAAGAAAGTGTATGAGGACGCACCGCACGTCTACATCACACCGACAATGGCTGAAGTAGATGCGTTAGTAAACTGCGGCTGTGAGATCATTGCCA
Organism: Erysipelotrichaceae bacterium; assembly: GCA_030525525.1. Lineage (GTDB taxonomy): Bacteria > Bacillota_I > Bacilli_A > Erysipelotrichales > Erysipelotrichaceae > Bulleidia. Next base: position 1,691 of record JAUNEN010000186.1, on the reverse strand, counting down.
TGGATGCGACCTGCCGCACCCGCCCAGGCAATGTTGAGCTGGACGCATTCTTTAAGGAAGTACGCGCCAAGTATCCGGAGCAGCTGTTCATGGCAGACTGCGCCAGCATTGAAGACGGCATGAAAGCCGCAGAACTTGGCTTTGATTTCATCGGTACGACACTCGCCGGCTATACGGAATACACCAAAGGCGTCAAAGTTCCACCGTATTCCATGATCAAGCATCTGATTCATAACAGCGGCAAGCCAGTCATCGCGGAAGGCAATATCTCCACGCCGGAGATGCTGCGGCATGCGATGGACATGGGATCCTGGGCAGTTGTAGTTGGCTCCGCCATCACAAGACCCCTTGAGATCACCAAGAAATTCATGGCAGCGCTTGAAGACTGATATTCAGGGCACCTGCAGTTCTGCAGGTGTTCTTTTTTTACCATTCATGCATCATTTGGAATCTTGGCACTCAATCTCCAGAGTCTCTGGTATACTCAAACCGATGGAACGTTATACCAGAACACCCGCCATCCCGCAGGAATGGCCGGAATCCTATTATGCATTGCCTCCGAAGGAGCGCTTTTTCGCCCTGCAGGAACATCTGAATCAGTTTCCGGATTCCCAAGAGGACAGACGGCGGCTGGAACTGTTTGAAAAACGATATAACAAAACCTATGATGACGGCTTCATGCTGGCATGGATGATGCTGAAAGTTGCGGATTCCCAGGGTGTTACCGCACTGACCCGTCCCCGTTATAAGCATGAAGTGGAAACAGAACTGAAGCGGCTCTGCGTACTTGATGAAACCGTTGATGCCGTTCTTGAACGGGAATGGAGTGAATTTGCCACATTTCTGATTGAAACCTATCTGAACAGCTCACCCTACCGTTCCATGATCTTTGGCATCGGTGCCTGGTCGCAACGCACCACAGCTCAGCGTTTTGCCAGAGAAATCATTACCGTCACAAAAACCGTTCCCGGACGTATCGGGCTGACAGCGGAGATGTCTATCCTGCGCGATATCATTCAGAAACGGTTTACAGAACTTGTAGCAGATGGTGAAGAGCTGTTGAAGGAAGCAGAACGAGCTGTCCGTTGAGGCATCTCGTTTTTCTTTTTTCAGAACAGCATCGTTCCAATTATACGCACCGCAAACGCGGCGACCCAGGCTACGGCGCACTGAAATACAACAACCCAGACAGCCGTGAGACTTCCAAGTTCCCGCTTGATTGCGGCAATCGAAGCAACGCACGGGGTATAAAGCAGACTGAATACCAGTAAGCTTGCGGCGGAAACACTGCTGATCATAGCCGTAACTCCGCCTTCTTCCCCGAATAATACACCCAGTACAGAGACCAGGCTTTCCTTCGCCAGGAAGCCGGAAACCAGAGATGTAACGATTCTCCAGTCCCCAAGGCCAATCGGTTTCAACAGCGGCACAAACAGACTGGAAATCAGCGCAAGAATACTGTCCCGGGAGTTTTCAACCAGATTGAAGCGAAGATCAAAGCTCTTTAAGAACCAGACTACGATCGTCGCAATCAGGATGACGGAGAATGCCCGGTGCAGGAAATCCTTTGCCTTTTCCCACAGCAGCTGCATGACATTGCGAGGGCTTGGCATCCGGTAATTCGGCAGCTCCATGACAAATGGCACCGCCTCTCCCTTGAAATGCGTTTTCTTAAACAGCAGTGCTGTCAG
>JAUNEN010000106.1 GCA_030525525.1 Erysipelotrichaceae bacterium | reverse complement strand
CCTGAAGGAATGCAGAGACCTGAAATGCCTGAAGGTGCAGGGCCGGGCGGCAATATGGAATTCGGATCTGACGCAAAAGGTTCTGATCTGAAATATACAGATGATGAAATCAGCAGTTATTCGGATATCTTTGACAACAATGAGACGGATGCTTCGGAAGAAGATCAGCAGAAAGTGATCGCTGCTTTAAAGGCACTTTCTGAAAATGACAGTCTGGAAACATATCTTGATACGGATGAAGTGATCCGTTATTTTGCAGCTCATAATTTTGTCCTCAATTATGACAGTTATACAGGCAATATGCTGCATAACTACTATCTTTATGAAAATGAAGGAAAGCTGTCGATGCTGCCATGGGATTACAATCTTGCTTTCGGTGCATTCGGAGGAGCAGGCGGTCAGAAGAATGCAGGAAGCGATCAGGCAACATCTTTGATCAATACCGGAATCGATACTCCTTTATCCGGTGTGAGTGAAGGACAAAGACCGATGTGGAGCTGGATTGCCTCAGATGAAGCGTATCTGAATCAATATCATGATGTTTATGATGAACTGCTTTCTTCATATTTTGAATCCGGTGATTTTGAAAAAGAAATTGATCAGCTCTATGAACTGATTCTTCCGTATGTTGAAAAAGATCCTTCCGCATTCTATACAGCAGAAGAATTCACATCGGCAGTCAGGACGCTGAAACAGGTATGTATGCTGAGAGCTGAAAGCATCCGTGCTCAGTTAAACGGTGAGCTTTCATGCAGAACAGATGAACAGGATCCTGAAAAGCAGATTGACGCATCAGATATTTCAATTCAGTCAATGGGCTCCCATGGCGGACCGGATCAGGGACAGCCGCAGTCATTCAATCCTTCTAAACAGCCCTGATATTTCTTTGAATATAAGCATTGGGTTTATTCAGTCAATGCAAACTTCAGGGCGGAATACAAAACAATCTTCGGAAAAAACGAAGGTATTGGACATATAAGAATCGCATTCATGCATTTGAACATCCGGATGGGAATCTGCATTTGCTGCAGCCATCCGGATTTTTGTCTGTGCATATTTAACATGCTTAATCCCATCACGCGGTATGATGGAAGTAACAGAATACTGCATACATTAAAGGAGGATAAAGTATGCCTTACACACAATTATTCAAACCCGGCAGGATCGGCTCTCTTGAGGTGCGCAACCGTATTGTAATGCCTGCAATGGGCTGCTCTCTGGCTGAGGTAACCGGCGAACCGGGACCTCGCATGATCAAGTATTATGCCGACCGTGCCCGCGGCGGGGCGGGTCTGATCATTACCGAAATAACCCGCGTGGATGATGAAACAGGTGTCGGTACACCGAACCAGCTTTCCGTTACCAATACGCATGTTGTCGGTCAGATCAGCCGCCTTGCAGAAACGCTGCATGCATATGATACAAAGCTGTTCATTCAGCTCCATCATCCCGGCAATCAGACACCCAGCCGTCTGATCGGCGGCAGACAGCCGGTATCAGCTTCCGATGTGACCTGCAGAGTGATTGGAGAACAGCCCCGTGCTCTTTCAACCGAAGAAGTTGAGGCAATGGTGAAGAAGTTTGTAACCGGTGCCGTGATTGCTCAGAAAGCCGGAGCGGATGGGGTTGAGATTCACGCTGCCCATGGCTATCTTGTATCACAGTTCCTTTCACCTCATACAAATAAGAGAACAGATAAATACGGCGGCAGTTTCGAAGGCCGTATGCGCTTTGTGACAGAAATCATCAAAGGAATCCAGGCGTATTGCGGACCGCGCTTCCCCATCGGTATCCGCATGAACGGAAGTGATTATCTGGAAGACGGCATCGACGAAGCAGATGGAATTGCCCAGGCGAAATACTTTGAAGCGCTCGGTGTCTGCTATATCAATGTGAGCTGCGGAACATATGATTCCGGTGCGACGATCATTGAGCCGAACTACTTTACAGAAGGCTGGAAGAAGAATCTGGCAAAGAATATCAGAGCAGCTGTCAATGTGCCTGTCATTGCGGTATGCAATATCAAGCATCCTGAGGTCGCCGAAGAGCTTCTTGAAGAAGGCGTTGCTGATTATATCGGGATTGCCAGAGGCCATCTTGCGGATGCAGATTGGGGCAACAAGGCAAAGAGCGGAAAAGAAAATCTGATCAGAAAGTGTCTTGGCTGTATGGAATGCTTCCGGATTCTCAATGACGGACTGCCGCTTGGATGCACTCTGAACCCGGTAATGGGACGTGAATTTGAATGGGGCGATGAAAAGCTTGTAAAAAACGGAGCTGACAGAACCGTCGCAGTTGTCGGTGCGGGTCCTTCCGGTATGCAGGCTGCACTGACCCTTGCAAAGCGCGGATTCAGACCGGTGATCTTTGAAGCGGGAGAAAAGGCCGGGGGAACCGTAAATCTTGCAGCAGTCCCTCCCAACAAAGGAATGCTGAAAGAATTCATCGATACCCAGCTTGCTGAAATGGAAGAATACGGGATTGAGATCCGCTATAACACCTTTGCAACAGCTGAGCTGATCAAAGAACTCAATCCTGCGGGTGTCTTCCTGGCAGCCGGCGGAAATACGATTATTCCGGATCTGCCGGGCATTGAAAAAGCTGTAACAGCGGAAGATGTTTTAGCAGGTAAGGCTGAAGTCAAAGGTGCGAATGTCGCCGTGATCGGCGGCGGTGTCACCGGACTTGAAACAGCGGAATATCTTGCCAAAGATCATAAAGTCACAGTTGTTGAAATGCTTGAAAAAGTCGGCGGCAATCTCTATCCGAGTGTTGTGATGCATCTGGCAGGAGAAATCATGAAAGCCGGCGGTGTCATTGCCAAGGGAAAAAAGCTCTGCGAAGTCAAAGACGGCAGTATCATTGTCAGAGATGTCAAAACATCTGAAGACAGCGAAATCCCTGCCGATACGGTTGTGCTTGCCATGGGTGTCAGAAGCAACCGCACACTGTATGATGAGCTGAAAGCAGAATTCGGCGATGATCTGGTTCTGATCGGCGATTGCGCAAAGGCAGGGCAGATCTATGACGCACTTCACAGTGCTCATGACCGTGCATTTGTATTCAAGGCATTCTGATTTTCTGAATCATTCGCATCTGACAGCAGTCTTTTGAAAAGGACTGCTGTTTTTTGTGCGGAATGTTTTGAAAGGATTATAATTGAACTATACCGAAAGTTTCAATCAGAAACAAAAACGGACAGATACAGCGAGGCATTATCATATGAGAACAGAACATGATTCAATCGGAAGTGTGAATCTTCCCGATAACGTTTATTACGGAGTTCAGACATTCCGTGCAAAAGAAAATTTCCCGATGACAGGGCAGACTATGAATTCATATATGATTGAAAGTCTGGTCGTCATCAAAAAAGCTGCAGCGATTGCAAACAGGAAATCAGGCGAACTCAAACCGGAGATCGCATCCGCGATTATACGAGCCTGTGATGAGATATTAAGCGGCAAACTGCGCGATCAGTTTATCGTCGATCCGATTCAGGGCGGAGCCGGAACAAGTGCAAATATGAATGCAAATGAAGTCATTGCCAACCGTGCCTGTGAAATCATGGGCGGTAAAAAAGGCGACGGTACCGTTCATCCCAATGACCATGTCAACATGGCACAATCTACAAATGACGTTTTCCCGACCGCCGGTAAGCTGACGGCCATCAAGCTGATCGACAATCTGATGGCTGCCCTGGAAGGGCTGATCAGGGCATTTGAAAAGAAGGCAAAGGAAAATGAAACGGTGCTGAAGCTCGGACGTACGCAGCTGCAGGATGCTGTACCGATGTATATGGGGCAGGAATTCAAAGCGCATGCAAACGCACTCCGCAGATGTCAGAACCGCATTCTCAGAAGCCGAAATGAACTCTTTGATCTGAACCTGGGTGCAACTGCGATCGGAACAAGCATCAACGCTTCCGAAGGATATCTGAATTGTGTTGTTGATATTCTGGCGGATCTGATCGGTCAGCCGGTCAAGATGGCAGACAATCTGGTTGACGCAACCCAGAATGCCGACAGCTTCGCAGCAGTTTCTTCAGCGATCAAAAACTGCGCACTGGTCATGTCAAAGATTGCCAATGACATGCGTCTGCTTTCAAGCGGTCCGTGCGGAGGAATTGAAGAATTGCAGCTGCCTGCCCGTCAGCCGGGTTCATCCATCATGCCGGGTAAAATCAATCCTGTCATTCCGGAAGTCGTCACCCAGGCAGCCTTCCTTGTGGCAGGAAATGATGTGACAATCTCAATGGCAGTCGAGGCAGGACAGCTTGAACTGAATGCCTTTGAACCGGTGATTTTCTACTGTCTCTTCCAGTCGCTTTCCGTTCTGACTCACGCTGCCGATACATTCCGTCAGAGATGTGTCGAAGGCATTTATGTCGATGTCGAACACTGCCGTGACATGTTAATGAAATCGGCTGTCGTGGCAACAGCACTCTGTCCTGATTTCGGCTATGAAAGAGCGACAGACATTGTCAAGATTGCCCAGAAAGAACATAAAACTGTACTCGAAGTTGCAGAAAAAGAACTCAATATCCCGCGCAGCCAGCTTGAAGAAATCGTCAACGGCTGTCTGAGAGGAAAGGATTCCTGATCTGGTATCAAATCAATCTTCAGGAAAGGGGAACAGCCTCTTTCCTTTTTGTGTACTGAAATTTTTGGGGGAATATTCCTATGATCACTTGTACAAATACTGTGTTTATCGTTGTCAGTATCGTGACTGTTATCATCTTTCTGTTCTGCTTAGCGCTCAGCTATACGCGTGGGGGAAAAGGTTCGTTCAATGATCTGGTATGTACAGTTGTGCGGGTTTCTGTGATCGGCTTTGCGACATACATTCTGATAAAATCATATAATCTTCTGCCGGAAGAAGGGTTTTATAAATTTATGGAGTATATGAGAAAAAGCATTCCAGAACTGGCTTCACGCCCTCCGTTTACGCTCGATGAAGTCAATAAACTGAGATTTGTCATGGGTGCTATGATCTGGCTCATCATAACCGCAGTGATTGTTACAATCATTGAATCGATTATTCGCAATGCAATCCGTAAATCGGCAAAAGTCAAAGAGAAAAAAACGATCGGAAAAGCTGATCATTTTCTGGGCTATGTCTTCGGGACCTTGATGTTCTGCGTCATCGCTTTCCTGCCGGCTCCGTTTTTCATTTCAATGGAAAATCTCAATATCATTACCAACGGAAGGGATCTGATTAATAAAACATTGCTCAACTATCCGGTCAATTATGCAGTAAAGCCTTTGACTTATGTGATTCTGCCGAAGGAAAGTGCAGATCATTTATGGGAAAACGGAATCACTGCATTCTTCAATGATCCGGAAGGCGTTGAAAACTGGATCGGTGAAAACAGCGGATCAGAGAACTGAAACATTACATTGATTCAATACTGAAACCGTGCTCTTCAGACTGAAGAATTCACGGTTTTTTAGTAAACATGACATACAGCTGTCATGTTGGCTTTGATATGATGAAGACGGAGAAAAGAGATGAAAATCGACAGACTGATCGGAATATTATCAATATTGCTGCAGAAAGAGAAAACAACAGCACCGGAGCTTGCTGAGCTTTTCGAAGTTTCCAGAAGAACGATCAACCGTGATATCGAAGATCTATGCAAAGCGGGAATCCCGATTCAGACAATTCAGGGACCGGGCGGCGGAATCCGCGTTATGGACGGGTACCGGTTTGATCGCACAATCCTGAGCACAAAGGATATGCAGATGATCCTTGCCGGTCTCAGAAGTCTTGACAGTGTAAGTGAGAAATCATATTTTGCTCAGCTGATGGAGAAAATCCAGACAGGTTCTTCTGAGCTGATCAGCACCAGGGATTCGATTCTGATCGATCTTTCTTCATGGTACGGTGAAAGCCTGAAACCGAAAATTGAAATCATTCAGAATGCAATCGCTGAAACACATCTGATCCGCTTCAGATATGTTTCACCAAACGGCGAAAGTGAAAGAACAGCTGAACCATATTATCTGATCTTCCGCTGGTCGAGCTGGTATTTATATGCCTGGTGCTGCAGCAGGAATGATTTCAGACTGTTTAAACTCAACAGAATGACTGAGATTCAGAAGACGGAAGAGATCTTTAACCACAGGAAACCTGCTGTCCCTGATCTTTCTGATGAGAAAAGTTTTCCGGGCGGAATCGGAGTGAAAGCTTTATTTGACGCTGATCAGAAATGGCGTCTGATTGAAGAATTCGGACCGGAAAGCTTTACGGAAACAACAGACGGCAGACTGCTGTTTCAGGCGGATTATACAGATATCGATAATCTTGTTACATGGCTGATGACTTTCGGGAATCATTGTGAAGTGCTTGAACCATTTGAAGCAAGAAAGAGAATCAGAAAGATAGTGAAGGATATGTCTGAGATCTACAAAACTGCAGATGACACTGAGTGACATCTGCGGTCGCAGAAATGTAAGGAGGTATGTGAAATGGCATTTGATTACAAAAAGGAATACAGAGAATTCTATCTGCCGAAAGCAAAACCTGAAATCATCAGAATTCCATCGATGAACTTCATTGCCGTTGACGGCAGCGGGGATCCCAATGAAGAAGGCGGTGAATACAAAGAAGCAGTCGGTCTTCTTTATGCAATCGCGTATACGATCAAGATGAGCAAAAAAGGAAGTCATCAGATCGAAGGTTATTTCGATTATGTTGTTCCGCCTCTGGAAGGTTTCTGGCGGCAGGATGGTGTGAATGGGATTGATTATAACCATAAGGAAAAATTCAGATGGATTTCAGTGATCAGAGTGCCTGATTTTGTCAGCAGAAATGATTTTGAATGGGCTTTGAAAGAAGCAGAGGAAAAGAAGAAACAGGATTTTTCCAAAGTGAAACTGATGAGCTTTGAAGAAGGGCTCACAGTACAATGCATGCATTACGGCCCGTTTGATGATGAACCTGCCACGGTGGCTATGATGAATGAATTCATCGAAAGTCAGGGCTATGTTTCTGATTTCAGTACTGAAAGAATGCACCACGAAATCTATCTGTCTGATCCAAGACGTACTGCTCCGGAAAAACTGAAGACGGTCATCAGACATCCGGTATGCTTAAAGAGGTGAAGATCTATGGAATATATCAGAGTCACAAAAGAGAATCTTGAAGCAGAACATATCTGCTGTGCCATTTCCTCAAACAAAGATATACAGGTAACTTCAAAGAAAGCATGGCTTTCAGAAAGATTTGATGAAGGCCTTGTCTTTCTGAAAAGCACCGAACGCGGAAAATGCTTTATCGAATATATACCGGCAGAAAATGCATGGGTACCGATTGATGCTGAAGGCTATATGTATATCGACTGTCTCTGGGTATCCGGATCTTTGAAAGGTCATGGATATTCTTCGGACTTGCTGAACGCATGCATTGAGGACTGCAGAAAGAAAGGAAGGAAAGGCCTCACGATTCTTTCTTCTGCAAAAAAGAAACCGTTTCTGGCCGATCCGAAATATCTGAAATACAAAGGATTTTCGGTGTGCGATGAATCGGATAACGGTATTCAGCTTTGGGTTCTGCCGTTTGAAAAAGGTACAAACCTGCCGAAATTCAAAGATTGTGCAAAGCATCCGCAGATAGAAGAGCAGGGATATGTTCTTTACTACACACATCAGTGTCCGTTCAATGCAAAGTATGTGCCGGTCCTCATAGAAACCGCAGAAAGAGAAGGAATTCCGTTTCATGCAATCAGACTGAACAGCAGAGAGGAAGCGCAGAATGCTCCGGCTCCGGTGACAAATTATGCACTTTTCTATAACGGACAATACATCACGAATGAACAGATGAATGAGGCAAAGTTTCTGAAACTGGCCCGTTCAATGGAGTAACCATATGGCTTCATCAAAAGATTTTCTTGATTATATTCTTGAAAAACTGTCTCCTCTTGAAGACATCACGTCCAGAACAATGATGGGGGAGTATATTCTGTATTACAAAGGCAGAATATTCGGCGGGATTTATGACAACAGACTGCTGATCAAACCAGTGAATGCGGCACACAGAATGATGCCTGCCGCAAAAAAGGAACGTCCGTATGAAGGTGCTGCAGAAATGATCATGCCGGATGAAATCGATGACGGTGAATTTCTCTGCAGACTTGTCAAAGCAATGTATGAAGAACTTCCTGAACCGAAAAAACGTAAACCTGTCATAAAATGAATATGACCTCGGAAAGGATGGGAGAATTATATGGCCAGACAATCTGTATGTGATATGGAATTTTCAAAAGTCTACAGAGCTTTGATTCAGAAAGCTGAAAGAAAAGGCAGAACGAAGGAAGAAGTGGATGAACTTGCTGAATGGTTATGCGGATATTCACCTGAGCAGATTGATGAAGCTTTCGATTCTGATCTGACATACGGCATGTTCTTTCAGAATGCACCTGCATATAATCCGCAGGCTGATCTGATCAAAGGTAAAATCTGTGGGATTCAGGTTGAAACAATCGAAGATCCGCTGATGAAAAAGATCCGGCAGTTCGATAAACTTGTTGATGAACTGGCAAAAGGAAAACCCATGGAGAAGATCAAAAGATGAGTGAAGAAAGAACATATGAATATGATGCGATCCTTCACGAAGACTCTGAAAGCGGTGGCGCCTATGTCATATTCCCTTGGGATATCCGTAAGGAATTCGGAAAGGGAAGAGTCAGAGTACATGCTGAATTCAACGGCCTGCCGTATGAGGGAAGTATTGTCAATATGGGCGTGAAGAATGAAGACGGCAGTGTCTGTTATGTCATCGGAGTACTGAAGCGGATCAGAAGTGAGCTGAAAATAAAAGACGGTGATCAGCTGCATGTCCTTATCCGGCTCAGGTAACAGATCGATATGATCTGATGCCTGAAAGCCAGTCCGGAACCTGCAGCGACTTTACCGATATCAGATTATTGAGACTGTATCTGCATTGCTTGCAGAAATGCAGTCTTTTTTTCGCAACGGCACACCAAAACATCATCAAATAAAATATTTAATGTAACCGTTGCAATTACATCTCCGTTTTATTGAAAATGAAAAG
>JAUNEN010000185.1 GCA_030525525.1 Erysipelotrichaceae bacterium | reverse complement strand
ATTGAACTAACACGCTCTTGCGAGCGAGAGCCCGGTTCACAAAAATATATAAGAACACGTAATAATACCGTATTCTGAATTTGTCATATACAAAGGAGGAAACGGTTTTTATGACTAAAGACGAAGCTTTAAACTCATTTCATCAGTGGCTTACATTCCGCAATTACGCCAAAGGGACTGTAACTGACTATCTCTACAACTTCAGATTATTCTCCCAGTCACTTCCAGCTGACTTCGATTATTCTGAGCTGACTGATCAGCACGCTGTAGACTTTGTATTCAAACTGCGTAGTGAGTCAAAATGGTCACCTGCCAGTATCAATCTTATGTGTTCTTCTCTTCGCTGTTTTTACGATGTGATATTGAACAGACCCATCTCTATCCGCCGTCTCCCCAATGTCAAGTATACATTGGATGATCCCAGAATTTTCACTGATTCCGAAGTATTACTGCTTTTAAAAAATGCTGATGTACGTCTCAGAGCCATGATTTATCTCGGCTATGACTGCGGACTCAGGACTTCTGAAATCGCCAGACTTCGGGTCAAAGATATTGATTCCAGGCAGATGCTTCTTCACATCGTTCACTCAAAGAGAGGAAAAAGCAGATATGTCAAACTGTCAGAACAGTGCCTGCAGGCTCTTCGCGCATACTGGAAGGTTTACCGGCCTGAGGGATGGCTGTTTCCGGGACACATCGACGGGCACATCAAAGAGAGTTATCCATCGAATCTTTTTCATAACCTTCTGGTGAAACTGAATATCCGTCCTGAGGACGAACTTTCCTTTCACTGTCTGCGCCATACATACGGTACAACCATGCGAAATGATGACTGCGATATATTTACTCTGAAGAAACTTCTCGGTCATTCCTGCCTGAGTTCCACAAATCGCTATATCCGTACAAGCACTTCTGATATTCAGAAATCCGCCTCACCTTCGGACCGTCATATCCGTCTGTGAGTCAGCCGAATATTCAGGATATTTTTTGTTATGCAAAGGATCATGATCTGATTGATTGCAGCCATCTGTCTTTCAAACAGATCAAAGCAGTTCAGAATATCTGTATCTGCAGAACATCTTCACAGGGTTTGAATGCGGAAACCTGTGATCAGTGCGGTTATAAACGCATCCATTACAATTCATGCCGTGATCCCAACTGTCCGATGTGTCAGGCTTTTAACCGTGAAGTATGGATTGCAAAGCAGGAGTACTATGCTTTGAACATAAAGTACTATCATGTTGTTTTTACTGTACCTGACGATCTGAATCCCTACATCCTTCTGGATCAGAAGACAGGATATTCTGTTCTCTTCGAAGCTGCTTCCGAAACGCTGAATACGCTTGCCGCAGACAAAAAATATCTTGGTGCCAGGATCGGCTTTACAGCTGTTCTGCACACATGGTCATCTACACTTGCTTTCCATCCTCATCTTCACGTGATTCTTTCCGGAGGCGGATATACCGGAGATATGAGATGGATTTCCAAAGACAATTTCATTTTCCCTGTATTTGTTCTTTCATCTTTGTTCAGAGGAAAATTCCTCGATAAATTCCGGAAGCACTTTGATTACAAGCGCCTTGAAGATATCATCACGTTTAACGAAGTGATCGATTCCTGTTACAGAAAAGACTGGCTTGTTTATACAAAGAAACCATTTGACAATCCCGACACTGTCATCAGCTACCTTGGCAGGTATACACACCGGATTGCCATTTCAAATGCCCGTATCAAGGCATTTGATAATGGCATGGTTACTATCTCGTATAAAGACTATCGTGATAACAGTAAGATCAAAGAAATGACTATTACAGCCGGAGAGTTTGTCAGACGGTTTCTTCTGCACGTTGTTCCAAAGAATTTCACAAAGATCAGACATTACGGCTTTCTTGCCAATGCCGGCAAGAAGGAGCGGATCAAATCGCTTTGCAGTATTACCAATACCGCGCCAAAGAAAGAGTGCTTGATTGACAGAATAAAGATTCTCACAAAGATGATTGGACATGATCCCCGGTTATGTCCGGTATGCAGTTCACCTTTAAAGACCCCATACTCATTCCCGCTTCGGGAATGAACAATATTCCCGGTTTTTAATTCACCGGCGCCGCCGGTGTTTTCGTCGTGGAACAGTACACACAAAGACAGTTCAGATGCTATAATTCTGCTGTCAAAACACAACTGAAACTGTTCCTTCGCTAAGCGAAGATGTATTACTTTTATCCATAAGAGAGCAGACCGCGTGTTAGTTCAATTCAATTAAAGAGCCATGGTCAGTCAGCACAGTGCAGCAGCTGACTTTT
>JAUNEN010000105.1 GCA_030525525.1 Erysipelotrichaceae bacterium | reverse complement strand
GAAAAGCACACGATCATGATCGAGTAACACAGAATAAAGGCTGTCAGAAATGACAATGTCATTAAGTTAGGACATTGAAGAAACTGGGCTTGAAAAGGTTTCAACTATTAGGAAGTTGAGGCCTTTTTTCTTTAAAAAAACTGCAAAAAACACTTGACAGAAAAACCGGTCGTTTTTCCCACAATCCGAAGGAAATTGTAGGAGGAAAAATCGACTATGATTTCCGGAAATTACTATTACGCCGCATCAACAATCCGCTCAGCCCTGGACTGGGCAATCAGAAATGTCTCAGAGAATATAGCATTGTACTCCCATAATCCAGGCTTCGACTTCACACGCAACCGAAAGATGGGTGCCAAAAATCTGATGTACTATCTGATCCGTCTTTCAGACAGATCCATAAACTCAGATCTGATGAATCATTTTGACAGTATTGAAGAAATGCCCTCAGCTTCAGCTGTATGCCAGCAGCGTTATAAACTCAATCCTCTGGCTATGAAACGGGTATTCCAGGAATTTACATACAGCTTCCAGAACTACAAAACATATAAAGGTTACTATCTGCTTGCCTGTGACGGATCAGATGTCAATATCTGCCATAATCCGAAGGATTCAGACACTTATTACCTTCCCTCACATGCAACAAAAGGATTCAACCAACTTCATCTGAACGCTTTGTATGATGTGCTGAACAATATTTATCAGGATGTGTATATCGACACTGCGAGAAAAAGCAATGAATGCAATGCATTGACAGATATGATCCGAAGCAGACAATATCCGCAGAATTCCATCATTATCTGCGACAGAGGATATGAAAAATACAACCTGATTGCCACATTCCTTAACACAGGTCAGAAATTCATTATCAGAGTTAAGGATATCGACAGTAACGGGATACTTTCAACTTTGAAACTGCCTGATGAGGCTTTTGACCGGCATATCCGCAAAATTGTTACACGCGTAAACAACACTGAAACCATACATAACAGTCTTTATGCCGTTCTCATGAACAACAGTCCGTTTGATTATATTGATTTTGAAAACGAATATTATGAAATGGATTTACGGGCAATCCGCTTCAGGATTACCGATGACACTTATGAATGCCTGATTACAAATCTGTCGGAAGATGAAATGAATTCAGAAGAATTCAAAGATGTCTATCATCTGAGATGGACCGAAGAAGGTGCATTCCGCGATCTTAAATACACGATTGGGATGTTATATTTTCATTCTGCCAATCAGAATCTGATCAGGCAGGAAATATATGCCTCTCTGATTCTTTACAATTTCTGCCGTTTACTTGTAAACAATACACCGCCGGTTGATAAAGAAGCCTGGAAATGGAAGTATAAAGCCAATTTCAAAACAGCTGTCACAAATATACGGCGGTATTTGAATGATGAAATTGATGAAAAGGAACTGACCTTGCGGATAAAAAAAATCCTGATCCCAATAAGACCAGGAAGATCATACAGTCGTAACGTGAGGCCACAGTCGTCCAAGACATCCTCATACTATACGGCTTAACGAGATCAATATACTATTTGTCATCTTTAATTACAACTGCATTTGTTCAGCTTGCGCTGTTCTTTTTGTCGTTTTCTCAAGTAACAATACAAATTGCCGGTTTCATTAGAAAAACCAGAATCATCAGAGATTTTCTTCTCATTGATTCTGGTTTTTCTCTTTCAGTCTGTTTTCGTTCAATGCCATGAACCTAACTTAATGACATTGCAGAAATGACAGCTTTTTATGTGCCTTTTCCGACAGCCGAAAAAAGCGCAGGCCGGACCGGGCTTGCGCTAATTTCACAGTATTATTGTTCGGATAATGAAAGCCGAAAGTTATCCGGCTTGCTCCGCCTTGTTGCTGTCAATGTGCGCCGGAGTTTTCCTTATGACGCAAAGACAGATCATGATGATCAGCAGGCCGCACAGCAGGCGTCCCAGCATCATAGGGATAGCCAAGGGCATAGAGGCGTGCGGCGTTTGAGCTCGGGTGCTGTATGATACAATGCTCCGCTCATACAGCAAAGTGGCAGATGTTCAAGAAGACCGGGAAACCGATCTTCTTTCTTTTTTTATTCTTCGAATAAGGATTTGTAATACTACAAATTGTTTATGACTCAGGCGGAGAACTATAGAACAGCAGAGTGAACCTTTCGGCCATAAATGACCAATTTGTCAGTATGAGTAGAATATCATATAGGGTATTCTACTTTTTATAAACGGTCTATAAAAACTTATAAACAGTTCAAACACAAAAAGTGATAGAAAGGTATGGATTAATGATGCTTCACATGAATATGGAGGAACTGGAGGTCCACCGGATCGGTGTTAAAGTCCGCCTGATAGGAAAAGAAGTCCGCTGGGCATGTTTTTGTCTGTTATAAGATGAGTGGTAAGGTATACAGATACGTCAGTTTGTCTTTTATGATACGGAATTGGATTTCTGCCATGTGACTGTCTTCTGCTTCTATGATAATGCACAAATCAGGAGGTGCAGTATGAGAGGTATAGTTGATGTAGGCGGAGGAAACCGTGATGCGTTTGGCGCAGGGGTATTTGACTATCTGATGGACAATTCCATTTATTTTGATTACTGCATCGGTGTTTCTGCCGGCAGTGCAAACTGCGCTTCTTATGTGTCCCGACAGAGAGGCAGAAATCTGGAGTTTTATACAAAATATAATTTGTCCAGAAAATCAATTAATCCGGTGAAGCATCTGTTCGGTGCTGATATGATCAATCTTGATTATATATACAGTACCCTCAGCAATTCTGACGGAGCCAGTCCAATGGATTATGAGACGATGATCTCATCAGGTACGGATATGCGCGTTGTTGCGACGGATGCTGACAGTGGTGAGGCGGTATATATTAAGAAGAGTGAGATCAGAAAAGATGACTATGGTGCCTTTTCAGCTTCCAGTGCTTTGCCGCCTTATAATAAGGCTTATCACTGGCATGGCCGTAATTATTTTGACGGAGGCATCAGTGATCCTATCCCTCATCATCTTGCTTTTTCAGAGGGCTGTGAAAAGGTCGTGATCATTCTTACGCTTCCCAAAACACATTTCCGTGACACATCCAAGGATGCTGAGGCCGCTGAAAAAATGAAGAAGTACCCGGCGATGGTACCTCTGATGCAGCATAAATCAGAATTGTATAACAGGCAATTGAAAGAAGCCCTGGAACTGGAAGAGAAGGGAAAGGTACTGATCGTAGCGCCAGACGGTTATTTTAAAGGCGGATCCTTAGCTAAAGACAAGAATCAGATCATGCAGATATATGAAGAAGGCTATGAAAAAGCCAGGATGATATCTGATTTTATCTATTTCTCCAATCCTTCCGGAGCATTAGAAAGATAAGAGGTCAAAATAGAAGTATACTTCTGAAGATATTTCAGCAAAGCGGCGTTTTCGATGCTGTTTTTTTCAGAAAATAAATAGAATTCGTTAAAATTGGAAGGATGCTCTTTTTTGAGAACAAAGAGATACTCATCAATGGTATAAAGTATCCCATGGATGATGAAGGAAATCAGTATTTCCTCTTCCGTATTGGTCGCATACTTGGTCTTATAAAACTCCAGGGTCTGTTTTTCTATCTTGCTGATGAGGACATCCTTGCGGTCATGAAACAGTGTGTAGTAGTAATCATAATTCTGTTCCAGAGAAGCATACAGGGTTTTAAGATAGGATTCTGTTTTGAACAGAAGAGCTTCCTTATCTTCAAATGTTGACACCAGCCTGCTGACCGCGGCATCTTCCAGCTGATCATTCAGATCATAGATGTCCTGATAATAGCGGTAAAAGGTAGCACGAATGCACATTGCCAGTTCACAGACGTCATTGACTTTGATCTTTTCCAGCGGTTTTTTCTTTCTTAATTCCATGTAGGCTTCACGGATGGCCTTTTTTGTTTTATATACACGTAAATCTTCCATAATGTCTCCTATAAATACAGAATTGATCGTTTGTATCTTATCATACTGTCAAGTAAAGTTGAATATTGATAATAAGATACAACTGTATGATAATGCAATTATAATGGATAAAGATAAATTTTTGAAATATTTATTTTCAGAGAGGAGGCAAAAAATGAACGAAATACAACATAAGGCAGAAAGAAAAGCGTTTGAAATCGTATTAAAAAAGATCGTCAGAAAAGGCAAAAATGAAAGTGCCTCACAGATGGCTGAGTCGATCCTGAAGATCATGAAAGGGATCCTGGGTGATTCGTGGAAAGAGAGCAGCTACGCTGTTTTCCAGGAAATCGCAGACAATCCCGACAGCAAGTGGGCAAGATATGTTGACCGTCTGATAAGCGAAGCTGACCCGGACATCATAACGACTTTTCTGACCAATGCGGCCTATGAAGGCGGCTTTAGAGGATACAAGACCACGGAAGAAATGGCTGAGAAATATGACTGTAACGTACCGTGGCTTATCCTTATGGATCCGACCAGTGCCTGCAATCTGCACTGCATCGGCTGCTGGGCTGCTGAATACGGCTATAAGCAGAATCTCTCTTTTGAGGTCATGGACCGCACAATTTCTGAAGCCAAGGAACTTGGCACGCATGCCGTTCTGTTTACCGGAGGCGAACCGCTGGTAAGGAAAAAAGACATCATCAGATTATGCGAGAAGCATCCTGATGTGGCTTTCCATGCTTTCACTAACGGCACTTTGATCGATAAACAGTTCTGTGAAGATCTATTAAGAGTAAAGAACTTCATGGTATCGGTATCGGTGGAGGGATTTGAAGAGAGCACGGATTCTCGCAGAGGACAGGGGACCTATGCCAAGGTCATCAAGGCCATGGATCTGATGCACAGCTACCGTATTCCTTATGGCTTAAGCATCTGTTATACAGCTAACAACTATAAGGATGTTACCAGTGATGAATTTCTGGATATGGTCATTGAAAAGGGCTGTTACTTTGCCTGGTATTTCCACTATATGCCGGTAGGCATGAATTCCGGGCCGGAACTGCTGCTGAATCCGGAACAGAGAATGTATGTTCTCAACAGGATCAGAGAGATCAGAGGCATGGAAGGCGGCAAGGAAATCTTCGCGATTGACTTCCAGAATGACGGTGAATTTGTCACAGGCTGTGTTGCCGGCGGCAAGCGTTACCTGCATATCAATGCGGCAGGAGATGTGGAACCATGTGTGTTCATCCACTATTCATCAGCCAATATCAATGAGAAATCCTTCATGGAATGCCTGCAGCAGCCATTATTCAAGGCTTACAGGAAAAACATGCCGTTCAATGATAACTATCTCAGACCGTGTCCGATGCTGGAAAACCCGCAGTTCATCCGTGAAATGGTTAATTCCACAGGAGCGAAATCTACTGACCTGGAAGCTCCGGAAAGCGTTGAACATCTGACTGAAAAAACAGAAGCATATGCTGAAGCATGGAAACCGTATGCGGAAAAGTACTGGAATGAACATTATCCAAGCGGACACAGGGAAGACTATGATTAAACATTGTTTTACCAGTGAAAGTGTTACGGATGGACATCCGGACAAGATCTGCGATCAAATCGCGGATGCGATACTGGATGAAGCATTAAGACAGGATCCGGATTCCCATATGGCTGTAGAAGCATCGATCAAAGATGATCTGGTGATGGTCTTCGGTGAATGCACAACCAAGGCTGACATTGATTATGAAGCGGTAGCTTTACAGGTGATCAGGGAAATAGGATACCAGGAAGAGTATCATGTGATGACCAAGATCGCTCAGCAGTCTTTGGAAATCACACAGGCGGTTGCTCACGATGAAATATCGGCAGGTGACCAGGGAATCATGTTTGGCTATGCCTGCAATGAAACAGAAGCACTGATGCCTGCACCGATCTATTATGCCCATAAGCTTACAAAAGCGTTATCTGATTATAAAAAGAAAGATGCCCGTTTCAGGCCCGATGGCAAATCTCAGGTAACAGTAGAATATCAGGATGGAAAAGTAAAAAGAATTGATACTATTGTTATTTCAGCACAACATACCCATGAGATGACACAAGAAGAACTGAGAGACATTATTCTGAGTAACATCGTCAAAAGTGTTATCCCCAGACATTTGATGGACGAGAATACCAGGATATATGTTAACCCATCGGGCTCGTTTGTGCTGGGCGGTTCCTGGGGAGATTCCGGCACTACCGGCAGGAAGATCGTCTGTGACTCTTACGGCGGTATGGGCAGAGTAGGAGGGGGATGTTTCTCTTCCAAGGATCCCAGCAAGGTGGACAGAAGCGCAGCGTATTACTGCCGCTATGTAGCCAAAAATGTCGTTGCTCACGGCCTTGCCGACAGGTGTGAAGTAGGCGTTGCCTATGCGATAGGAATGAGCAATCCGGTATCACTGCTTATCGATACTTTCGGAACGGCTAAAGTATCAGAAGAAGAGATCTATAAGTTTGTTAATGACAATTTCTCATTTAAGGTGAAAGATATCATTACGGAGCTTGATCTTAAGAAGCCGATATACCGGAATACGACTAATTTCGGCCATTTCGGCAGAGAGGGCTTTTCCTGGGAAAGGATCAAATCTGTTTAAAGACTGTAACAGTAATAGAATAAAACGTAAAAGCAGGCATATGGTCCTTGATCAGAATGCCTGCTTTTAGTGCAGGTGTTCGAAAACTCCAGAAATCATTAAAAACAGATTTGTGCAGTATGCTATGGATTGGTGTAAGCTTATGACTATGTTGACTGCATGGATGTCATGAAGGACATGCTGTTGCAAAAAGAAAAAGGAAGCACCAAGTTGCTGCATTGAGCTGATGCTTCCTGAGAGAACGGGCTTTATTGATTGTCCAGATATCCGGTCAGGGCAGACTGAAGATCCTTTGCAAACTCACTTCGAAGATCTTCCGGTTCCAGGATCTGAATGGAATCCAGAAACTGCTGCGCCAGGAATATTGCACCTTTCTTGCTGGTCCGGGTAGATAGCACGAATTTGCCATCCTCTCTTTTGGAAATGAAGACATCCCGGCCGAAGATGTCGATCATCTGATCCAGGATTTTCTCATTGCACAGGAAGCTCACCAGGATCATTTCGCCAGCATACATAAAGAGCTTGTTCTTGGCATATTCATAGGGGTCCTCGATCTTCGGCAGCTTCCTCATCTGCTGCTCGATCAGGATCCCGCTGCTCATGCGGTCGATCCGGTAATGTATGAAGTCAGTATAAGCAGGCAGTAAGATTTGCCTGAGGATCCAGATCGATCAAGAGTACTTTCTTTCCGGCTTTGGCTAAACCGATACCCAAGTGCTCTGTAGTTGTGGTCTTACCGACGCCGCCTTTCTGGTTGGCAACAGCAACGACCTTGCATTTCGATTGCATAAATATAAAAAATCTCCTCCTACTATATAGGTACAGGGTGTAATACCTGACAGCCAGCCAGGACTACATCCTCTCATTGTTGAAACTGTTAGAATGAGATGGCATTGGTGTGACGCTATTCTCCTTGGACCATATTGCGTCCGTTGGAAAGCCAGTCAGCCGGCCACTCATTCGCAGTTGTTCGATTTAAGCAGGTTGAACCGTATTCCGGATATGCGTTCGTGTGATACCCCAGGAGATTGAATAAGCAATGAGGAAATGCCGGTACCATTGCACATACAATTTCATGGAGGACAATCAGTATGTTAAACGCAGTAGGAATCGATGTGTCAAAAGGCAGAAGCACCGTTGCGGTCCTGCAGCCCGGCGGTGTTGTAATCCGTAAGCCTTTCGATGTGTATCACAATCAGAATGATCTGAATGATCTTGTGACTTTTATCAAATCATTGGATGGTGATACAAAAGCTGTTCTCGAATGTACCGGCCGCTATCATCGGCCAATCGTTGAAACTCTGCATAGAGCAGATATCTTTGTGTCAGCTGTCAATCCGCATCTGATCAGGAACTTTGGCAATAATACGATCCGCAAAGTTAAGACAGATCCTGCGGATGCGAAGAAGATTGCCCGGTACGCTCTTGACAACTGGCACGAACTCAGCGAGTATTCAGACATGGATTCCAAGCGTGAACAACTGAAAACCATGAATACCCAGTTTGACTTCTTCATGAAGCAGAAGACTGCCGCCAAATCCAACCTGATCGCTCTTTTGGATCAGACATACCCCGGAGTCAACAATCTGTTTGATTCTCCTGTACGTGCTGACGGAAGCGAGAAATGGGTCGATTTTGCGTATTCTTTCTGGCATGTGGACTGTGTTCGCAAACTCAGTCTCAACACCTTCAAAGAGCGTTACACGGCTTTCTGTAAGAAACACGGCTATATCTTCAATGAACTGAAGGCTGAAGAGATATATAGAGCCTCTAAAAGCCTCGTGGCAACCCTCCCGAAGGAGAATGGTTACAGAGATCTCATCCGCTTCAGTATCAAGCAGCTGAACCTTGAATCTGAGCATGTGGAGAAACTCCGTGCAGATATGAACTCACTGGCTGCGCAGCTTCCGGAATATCCTGTCGTCATGGGCTTGTATGGCGTAGGCACAACATTTGGGCCGCAGCTGATGGCTGAGATCGGTGATGTCATGCGTTTTACCCACCGCGAAGCACTCACTGCATTTGCCGGTGTAGATCCCGGCAGAGACGATTCCGGTCAGCGTGTCGCCAAGAGCGTCAAAGCCTCCAAATGCGGATCTGCCAGGCTGCGTAAGACACTGTTCCAGATCATGAGCTGCCTGCTTCAGAATATGCCGGAGGATGATCCGGTGTATCAATTCATTGATAAGAAACGTTCCGAAGGTAAAGAGTATTACGTTTACATGACCGCTGGTGCGAACAAATTCCTTCGCATTTACTACGGCAAGGTCAAGGAATACATGCGTAATCTACAGGCTGAGCAATCCCAGGGCAAATGAATGAATGTCCTACTTATTACCATCAGGCCGTTAAATCGGTCTTTTCATCATGGCTCCTACCACATCACCGTCCTTCCTGAAAGTTTCTGCTAATTTACTATTGACTTTTTATTAGCAGGCTTTCCACATGGCCGTATGGCTATGTAAAAGGAGATTGTTTCAATGTATGAGTCA
>JAUNEN010000104.1 GCA_030525525.1 Erysipelotrichaceae bacterium | reverse complement strand
GGTAGGATTAACTTAAAACAAAAAATGCCAACCTTTATATAGGTTGACACCATTGGTCGGATTCCGGCTCTTTTTAAATGCAGAAAAGCGTTTTTTTCTTTTGTTTTCTTTATACAGGCTTTGTGCTATCATAGGATAGTTAAAATTTAAAGATAAGACGTAAACGTAGAACGAAGGAAAAGACGAAAGATGGAAAAGTTCAAAAAGAGCTGGAACTTCCACGGTCGCACGATTACCGTGGAGAACGGCGAACTGGCCAAACAGGCCGGCGGATCGGTCCTGATCCGCTATGACGACACGGTGGTACTGTCCACCGCTACAGCCAGCAACCAGGCAAAAGATACAGATTTCTTCCCGCTGACTGTGCTTTATCAGGAAAAGATGTACGCAGCCGGAAAGATCCCCGGCGGTTTCTTACGCAGAGAAGGCAGACCGAGCGAACATGCAACACTGACCGCAAGACTGATCGACAGACCGATCCGTCCGTTATTTGCGGAAGGCTTCAGAAACGAAGTTCAGATTGTCAACACAGTATTCTCGGTTGACCCGGACTGCTCCAGTGAGATGATGTCGATTTTCGGATCATCCCTGGCATTATGTGTATCCGATATTCCGTTCAACGGACCGGTAGCCGGTGTACAGGTCGGTCTTGTTGACGGGGAATATGTCATCAACCCGACTGTTGAACAGAGTGAAAGAGCCCTGATCAACCTGACAGTTGCCGGTACAAAGGCAGCCATCAACATGGTTGAAGCAGGTGCCAAGGAAGTCAGCGAAGAGCAGATGCTCGAAGCTCTGGCCGCCGGACACGAAGCAATCAAGGAACTCTGCGCAATTGAAGAAGAAGTCATCGCTGCATGTGCAAAGGAAAAGATGGAAGTCGTTCTCTATGAGATCGATCCTGCCGTCAAGGCATATGTCGATGCAAACGGTGCCGAAAGAATCCGCAAGGCAGTCACAATCGAAGGCAAGCTGGAACGCTATGGTGCCATCGATGCCCTGATTGCCGAGATGGAAGAGGGTGTAGCAACTCTTGAATGGGCTGATGAAGCTGCAAAGACAAAGGCAGTCAAGCAGGCTCATGAATACAGCGTCGAAGTCGAAGCAAACGAAATCAGAAGACTGATTTCCGAAGAAAAGATCAGACCGGACGGAAGAAAGCTTGATGAATTAAGACCTCTTGATTCACAGGTTGACCTCCTGCCGCGTGCTCACGGTTCCGCTCTGTTTACCAGAGGCGAAACACAGGTTATGTCCGTGACAACACTGGGCCCGCTGAGCGATTCACAGATCATCGATGATCTGACAACCGTTACCGAGAAGAGATTCATGCACCAGTACAACTTCCCGCCGTTCTCCGTCGGTGAAGTCGGCCGCATGGGCTCCCCGGGCAGACGTGAAATCGGTCATGGCGCACTCGGCGAAAGAGCACTGCTTCAGGTCATGCCTTCCGTAGATGAATTCCCTTATGCAATCCGCACAAGTGCTGAAGTTCTCGAATCCAACGGTTCTTCAAGCCAGGCATCCATCTGCGCAGGCACAATGTCTCTGATGGCAGCAGGTGTTCCGATCAAGGCAATGGTAGCCGGTGTTGCGATGGGTCTCATCACCGTCGGCGATACATACTCCATCCTGACCGATATCCAGGGTATGGAAGACCACTATGGTGACATGGACTTCAAGGTTGCCGGTACAAGACAGGGTATCACAGCTCTGCAGATGGATATCAAAGTCACAGGTATCTCCCAGGAAATCCTCAGAGAAGCTCTTGCTCAGGCACATAAGGGCCGTATGGAAATCCTCGACAATATGGAAACAGCAATCTCTGAACCGAGACCGGAAGTTTCCAAATGGGCTCCGAAGATGGATCACCTCACCATTCCGGTGGATAAGATCCGTATCGTCATCGGCAAAGGCGGCGAGCAGATCGACAAGATTATTGAAGAATGCGACAACGTCAAGATTGACATCAATGATGACGGCAAGTGCGTAATCTACCATACCGACCGTGAAATGATCAACAAGGCCAAGCAGATCATTCTCGATCTCATCCGTGAGGCAAAGATCGATGAAGTCTATGATGCGACTGTTTCCGAAGTCCGTGAAAGCTTCGCATTCGTCACACTCTTCCCGGGAACAGATGCACTTCTGCATGTTTCCGAACTCTCATGGGAAAGAGTTGAAAAGATCGGTGATGTTCTGCATGTCGGCGACACCATCAGGGTCAAGGTCACTGCCATCGATGAAGCAGGCAAGGTCAAGGTATCCGCTAAGAGATGCATCGAAAAACCGGAAGGATATGTTGAAAAGAAGAATCCCCGCAATTCTTCAAACCGTCCGGCAAACCGCAGCCGCAATACAAATGACAAGCAGTCAGCCAATGTAGAGCGCCGCGTGTTCAAAAAGAAGGACAGTGAGTAAAAAAGAGGGCTTCTGAGCCTTCTTTTTCTTAAACAGGTGATGTTATGAGAATGAGAAAAAAGAAATGGGCCGATCCCTGGCTGGCAGAGCACAGCGATTATATCTATGAAAATCCTGTCGAATATAAAGGCAGGTGGAGAGAGCTGTTCGGATGCGAGATTCTCCATGTGGAAATCGGCACCGGCAAAGGCGACTATCTGAACAATATGGCCCGCATGTATCCCTCTGAGGGATGGGTGGGAATTGAAAAAGATCGCAGTGCGGCTGCAGTTGCCGCAAGAAAGGCGATTGAAGAAGAAAATCCCGATCTTCATAACAAGCGGATGATTGTCAACCGTGCCGAGGATATGTGCGAGTGGTTTGAAGAAGGGGAGATCGATATCATTCATCTGAATTTTTCAGATCCCTGGCCCAAAAAGCATACCCATAAGCGCCGTCTTTCCTCCAAGTCATTTCTGGATATGTATGACCGCCTGCTGAACGAAAACGGCAGAATCCGCATGAAGACGGACAATAAGGATCTCTTTGAGGATTCCGTCTGCTATCTGAATGAGAACGGATGGATTCTGGTGGAATTCTCGGTTGACTACAGACGCACAAACCATGATGAAGATGCGGTCACTGAATATGAGCAGAGATTCCTCGATCTTAATCAGCCGATCTATCAGCTTTGTGCAGTCCGTCGCAAAGCGGATGCACTTATGGTAGAATAACGCTGGGAGGAATGCGTATGAAGAAGCTGTTGGCGATTCTGCTCTGTATCATGATATGCGGCTGTTCGAAGATCTCGGGCTCTTTGCAAAGCCGTCTTGAACAGCAGATTGACGCTGCTTCAGAAAAACCTGTGGCTGCCGCAAACAACCGCAAGACGTATTTTTCCTACTACCTCGATCCGTCAATCGGCAAGGTATCATCCGATGCCACGTCCAATGTTTTCACGGCTGACGGCATTGAATTTGCAATGAGTCTTGATGTTGCCAAGATCATAAACGAAAAATACTATCCGGAGCAGACTGTATCGCATGAACAGGCTCTGAAGCTGGATGTGATCGCTGAGACACAGGGAATTTTGACCGACAGATCGGGAAACGATATTCCGTATGAAGCGAAAATCTATCAGTATGATGAAAATCATGTACTGCTGGCTTTAAGCAGCGGATATGTCAATTTCGAAGCAATGTGCAGAGAGAACAATGCTCCGGCAATTGCCGGCAGAATGATTGAAATCAGCCGCTCCGTCAATGTCAGCTCGCAGGAGGTGTTGGCGGCTTATACAACCAGGGAAGGCATTGACTATGCCGGTACGCCGGTTGAGCTGTTTGAAAACAAAGCACCTGAAAACGGCTCGATTGAAGAGCTTCTTGTCGGCTATGACGGAAGGCAGACAGAACCGGATGATGAAGATGTCATTGACGATCGTTCAGAGAATGATGAATAGCCGCATGGCAGCTGTGCATAAAAAGTGATTTGATCTGTGCTTTTTGTGGTATTATTTTTGTTAACAACGCCATGCAAATAGCATAAAATAAATGTTGTATTCCAGGAGGGAAATTCTATGCTTAAAAAATTACAGGGTCTGCTGTTTGAAGAAGATGACGACGACATTGAAGAAGAGGAAGAAGAAGTAGAAGTACAGCCTGCGGCCCCGGCTCAGCCTGTCGTTGAAAAACCGGCAGCACAGCCCGAAGTGAAGCCTGTTGAGCAGCCCAAGCCTCAGCCGGCAGCACAGCCGGAACCGGTCATGAAAGCAGAGGAAACCGTTGAGGTCCGTCCTGCGATGCAGAGAATTGATGTGACTCAGCAGATTCCGGTTCAGCAGCACCGTGAAACAGCCAGAACAGAGTCCGTATTCAGAGAAAAACAGGAAAGACCTGCATTCAATATCAAAGCTGATGAAAAGAAGTCCCAGCCGGCAGCCCAGCCCGCAAAACCGAAGGCAAAGCCCGCTGCTAAAACTCCGAAGCGTGAAGAGAAGAGCCGTTCAGGCTATCAGTTCCAGCCTGTCATCAGCCCGATTTTCGGTGTCGATGAAAAGGATATGAACGCTTTAAAGACAACAACCACAAAGATTTCCGAAGCAGCAAAGGCAAAGAACGATCCGAATATCAGCCCGATCATTTCGCCGATGTACGGTGTCAATGAAGAGGACAAGCCTTCCAGCATTCAGAAGTCGGTCAGAAAGTCAAATGAGCAGGAGAAGATCATGGCAACTCCGGCATCCATCGCAGCCGAAGATGACATTCCTGATTTCTCACTCGATGACATCCTCAAGGAAAGAGATGAAGCTTATGCAAATGCAATGAGCGCATCCAATGAGGAAACAGCACCTCTCTTCCCGGATCTCAACCTCTGGGATGAGGAACCTGAAAGCGCTGATGACGCAACCATCGTAATTGAAAAACCTGTTAAATAATCAATGAACCGCTTCCTTCACCGGAGCGGTTTTTTATTTTCTCCGGCAGCCGGCTGTACTTTTGTGCAAATGACCAAAATAACGTTACATTCTGAGCATAGATGCATGGTTAAGCGCTATCATTCGTATTGAAAATATTTTCAGAGAATAATATAATCAAAATCAGAAGGAGACCGCATTATGGACGATTTATTACTTGCATTGCAAAATGTTTCACAGCAGCTGCTGCCGATTCTCGGAGCCGTTGCACTTGTATTTCTGTGTATTCTTTTAAGAAAGATCGTCGCACTTGTAGAAAGCATTACTGCTACCGTCAAAGGACTGGATCCGACCCTGAGACTCGTTGACAAGAGTATCGAAAAGGTTCAGGCGCCTCTGAATACAGCAGTCAAATACAGTCATACACTTGATCGCGTACATGATAAGACTGCTGAAACTTTCGGTAAGGCTGTTGATTTCGCAAGTGAAAATATCGATAATCTGAAAGATTTTGTCACAGAGAAGCTTCCGAAGGAGGAAGAATCCGGTACAGCTGAGGAGTAAAAAAATGAGTGAAGAAAAGAAAATGAATGAGATTGAAAAGGAGATCGACTTCAATAATTCCGAAGAGCCGATCGATTCAATCGAAAGAACTGTTGAATCTCTGAAAAAGAAGATTCAGGAACTCCAGCACAATGACACAGAAGAACAGCCAGCCGCCGAGGCACCGGAAACAGCAGAAGAACCTGTAACTGCAGCTGAAACTATCACTGAACAGGCTGAAGAAATTCAGGACAAGACAGGCGAAACTGCCGAAGCAATTTCTGAAGCAGCTGAAGAAACTGCTGCAGAAGTCAATGAGAGCGCTGAAGCAGCTGTCGAAGATGTCAAAGAAGCAGCTGAAGAAGTGATTGAAAAGGCTGAAGAAAAAGCTGATGAAGCAACTGAAGAAATCGAAGATCTGAAAGAAAAGGCACAGGATGCACTCGAAGCAGCCGGTGACAAGATTGAAGAATTCTTTGATTCAGTTGAAGACAAAGCAGAAAATCTTGTTGATGCACTCAAGGAAAAGGCTGATGCTTTTACTGCGGCCGTTCATGAAAAAGCAGAAGACATCATGGAAGCAGATGATGAAGCGGATGATGATGACGATGAAGATGACGGATACAGCATTCCTGATTTCATATCCGGAGAAAAGGGCTCAAAGCTTGATGAATTCAAAGAAAGCGCTATGAAGACTGTCAGCGATTCCTTCGATTCCGTCAAGGAAGCAGCCGACAAGGTGATGAACAAGCCGGAAGTCAAAAACGCTGTTGACGGCGTAAAGGATCAGGTGAACAAGGTCACCGAGAGTGCAAAGGTTCACTTTGCCAAAGTCACCGAAAAGCCGGAAGTGCAGAAGATCGCTTCGGCAGCCGAGGAAGGCTTCAAAAGGGCAGCAGACATCGTCTCGGACAGCGCAAAGGCAGCTGCGAAGAAGATCGATGAAGTCATCAACAGCCCGGATGTTCAGTCCGCAATTGTAAAGACAAGAAAGACAGCAGCTGATCTGTTCAACTCCGCTCTCAGCAGCATCCAGTCTGTTTTCAGAAAAGATGATCAAGATGCAGATGACGCATCTGATGAAGAAAACAAAACTGAATAAAAGCTGAAAGGTGGATACGCGAACATGAAAAGAGTAACGATTTACGATGTCGCGAAAGAAGCCGGTGTTTCACTTGCGACAGTATCACGTGTCATTAACGGCTCAAATGTCGTTAAAGGTCCGACCCGTGATAAGGTACAGGCAGCTGTAGACAAACTGGGATACAAGCCGAATGCGATTGCACAGGGACTTGCCCTGCAGAAAAGCACGACAATCGGCCTGGTTGTTCCGGAGGCGAGCTTTACCTATACCGGCCAGATTATCAACGGTCTGATTGATGTAGCCAAGATTTACAGCTATAACATCATCCTGCATACCATCACTGCCGGAATTACCGACCTCAGCACGGTCATTGAAGATATCATCAAGTCCCATGTCGACGGCGTCATTCTGTATTATGACAAGCAGGATGTCCCGGAGATGGAGACACTCAGCAAATACAACATTCCGATTGTTCTGATCGGCGGCAGAATCCATGGTGAAAGAATCTGCTCGGTCTATGTTGATATCGAAAAGGCTGTCTATGAACTGACAACAAAATATCTTGAAGAAGGCAAGGATCAGATTGCGATCATCGAAGACCGCAAGAATCAGTATGCCTGCACCCAGATGGTGAACGGCGCAACCCGCGCCTTCGAAGCAAAGGGCAAGAAGTTTGACGGCTTCCTCGAAATTCCTTCGGAAGCACGCACAAGCTATCTCTTTTTGCAGCAGTGGCTGCGCGATCACAGATATGATCTGATGATCGGCAACCGTGATTCCCAGGCAATGGCAATCGTCAATGCGGCAAGGGAAAATGATATCCAGATCCCCAATGAAATGGAAGTCGCCTGCGTGATTGATACCAAGTACAATGCAATGATGCGTCCGCAGATCTCCAGTTTCTCGATTCCTTCCTATGATCTTGGAGCTGTATCGATGCGGGTGATGACCAAGATGCTTTCCAATGAGATGGAAGCAGACAGAATGATTGAATTGAGCTATCTGTTTACACCGAGACAGACAACAAAGAATTGACATTCAACAAAAGGCGGATATAAAATCATATCGCGATGATCAGGACAAGTAGCTGCAGTCATCTTTCATGAAGAGAGTTTCCGGACGGTGCAAGGAAACAAAGAGCTGCAACGAATACACCTGTGAGCTTCCTGCCTCAAAAGACAGGACGTGCGCGCCTGCGTTAAAGGCTAATGAAGTGCACTGCAAGGTGAACTAAGGTGGTACCGCGCTCAAGGCGTCCTTAGATTGAAAAGGACGCCTTTTATATATGCGTCCGGGGAGAAAGAGAATATGAATTTTATTGAAGAACTCGAATGGAGAGGTCTGGTCAAAGACTGCACCGACCGCGAAGGTCTTGAAAAGCAGCTTCAGAATCAGACAACAATTTACTGCGGTTTCGATCCGACCGCTGATTCCCTGCATGTCGGTCATCTTCAGCAGATCATTCTGTTAAGAAGATACCAGAAGGCAGGCCATAAGCCGATTGCATTATGCGGCGGTTTTACAGGCATGATCGGTGACCCGAGACCCACAACCGAAAGAAAGCTGTTAACTCATGAAGAAGTTCTGCACAATGCGGACTGCATCCGTGAGCAGCTGGCTCATTTCCTTTCATTTGAAGGCGAGAATGCAGCAATCATGGAGAACAATAACAACTGGCTCGGTTCCATGACTCTGCTGGATTACCTGCGTGATTACGGAAAACTGTTCAATGTCAGCTACATGCTGCAGAAGGATACCATCAAGAAGAGACTTGATTCCGGTATCTCCTACACTGAATTCAGCTACACAATTCTGCAGGCAATCGACTGGCTGCAGCTCTACAAGCGTCATCACTGCCAGATTCAGATCGGCGGCAGCGATCAGTGGGGCAACCTGACAACCGGAACCGAACTGATCCGCAAGGTCATCGGCGATGAAGCTGAGATCTACGGTATCACTTCACCTCTGATCACAAGAAGCGACGGCTCCAAGTTCGGCAAGAGCGAAGGCAAGAATATCTGGCTCGATCCGAAGCGTACAAATGCTTATGAATTCTACCAGTTCTGGGTCAATACACCGGACAGCGATATCGTCGACTACCTGAAGAGACTCTCCTTTGCAAGTGTCGAAGAGATCAATGAACTCGAAAGAATGACAAAGGAACATCCTGAAGAAAGAGCTGCCCAGAAGGCACTGGCTGCTGAGCTGACTGAACTTGTTCATGGCAAAGAAGGCCTTGAAAAGGCACTCCGCATTACCGAAACATTCTTCCGCGGCAACATCATGGATCTTGAACCGCAGGAGATCAAGGAAGGCCTCGCCGATGCGAAGAAGACACAGGTTGAAGACGGCATTCTTCTGATCGATGCACTCGTACAGGCTGAGATTGCCAAGTCCAAAGGCGATGCCCGCAAGCTCATCCAGCAGGGAAGCGTCAGTGTCAACGGCGAAAAGAAAACAGCTCTTGATACAGTTCTCACAAAGGCAGAAGCTGTCAGTGAAGAATTCACAATCCTGAAAAAGGGCAAAAAGAATTACTACATCATTACTTTCTGATCAATGAAACCGCCTGTGATCCGGGCGGTTTTTGTGTATATGCGTTATTTTTTTTTATTTTTCGATAGTCTAAAATAGTAGGTGA
>JAUNEN010000103.1:4979-9106 GCA_030525525.1 Erysipelotrichaceae bacterium | reverse complement strand
CAAACTAAAAAGACAGCATGACTGTCTTTCAGCGGATATAGTCAAGTTCTCTTTCGTAGAGATCCTGAGGCTTTTCGATTTCAGCTTTACGTGCAGCTTCTGCACATTGCAGCAGCCATCTGATTCTTGCACATAAGGAATCAATGACATGATTGTCCTGATTTTCATCACCGGATATTGCATGATCATGCTTTGCCGTAAGCACCAGCATATCTGCATATCTGAAGAAGCTTTCGATTTCTTTCACAGCTTCTTCGTGTTTTCTTTTTCCCGCGCATGGTATGAATGCACACGGAAGATTGTTCATCATGAATGATCCGCAGTTGACCGTTCTTCTCATAAAATCAAGAAGTGCCCTGTGCACATGGCCGTAATAAAGATCGGACAGAACAATCACGGCATCACATTCTTTCATTTTGTCCAGTGCCTCATTGACCCCGTCCTCTTCGAAAACACATTTCTGTTTCTTCCAGCATTTCCCGCATCCGATGCAGCCGGATGTATCTTCTCTGACGCTTACGCCAATTGTTTCGATCTGATCTTTTCCAAAGTTCTGACTGATTCTTTCAAGCGCACGCTGAGAACACTCTGTAGCTGTATAACTGATGACCATGACTTTCATATGCTATGATTTTAGCAGATACAGAAACAAAAATGAGGTACTCTATGAAAAAACCGTTCAGCCTGATTCTTTCCCTTGCCCTCTCAGCTTCAATTGCCGGATGCGCTGCTGACAGCGGTGCAAGGAATACTGCCGATTCATTTCTGAATGCCCTGGAAACAGGAGATCTTGACGGCGCGATTGCAGTCAGTGACGGTACTGCCAGGGAAGGTGTTGAAGCATTGAAAGCCTCCACACTTGCCATCTTTCAGTTTCCCGAAGGTTTTGAAATTTCAGATGAAATGCAGGCCGTCATGGATGAGTTTGTCCGCGGCTCAACCGCAATTTCCTACAAGTCTCACAAGATCTGGAATATGAAGCGGATCAGCGATGATGAGTACGAAGTCACAGCCATTGTCACGATTGCCGACAGCCAGTCGCTTGCTGATGCAATTGCGGCCGTTGATCCGCAGTCGGACATCAATACATATGCCGACGAAATCAATGAAATCACTCTGAATGAAGGTGAAGATGCCGGATTTGCCCGCATGATGTTTGTCATCTATGACTGCTACAACAGAAATATGGATGAAATAGAAAGTCACCTCAGATTTGAGGATGGCAGCATCATTATGACACTGAAGAAAAACAAAGACGGGAACTGGACAGTCAGTGATATACCGACTGACTCCCAATCAGATTAAAAAAACTGCCGATTTATAAAGCTATGGATGTGGTCTTCTTGCCGTTGATATAAAAGGAAGCTTCACGCTTCCCTTGTTTTCCCATTGGCTTAAGGTCTGTTTACCGCAATCCACGCACCGTCCTTCTTTTCATAGAAGTGGGTGCCTTTCATACGGAAAGTACCTCTGGTGCCGTATGCATTTGCATTCAGCACGGAAGTATATGTGATCTCTGCCCTGTCTTTGTCGATTTTGATCTTCGGATTTTCAATGCCGATCGTGAAGTAATTGAGACTGCCGTTTGCAACATCTGCGAAATATTCTTCACGTGTCTGCTGTCTGCCGCTCATGTGCGTGAAGATCATATCTTCCGATACAAGCTCTCTCATTTTTTCAATATCCGCATCCGTCATTGCCTGACAGTAGGCAGCCTGTGCGTAAAGAACAGAGAGTTCTTCGTCATCCAGGGATGAAATCTCAATCCCGGTTATTTCCACATTTCTGAATTGTTTCAGATCATATTTCATATTTGCTTCATCCTCTTTTTCCAAAGATACATCTGCGGCTGGATCAGCAGTCTGTACTTCCTCATTGTTCATATCACCGCAGCCCCACATCAGCAGAGCTGCAGCGATCCATACAAACTTCTTCATCAATGATGAATTGTTTTATTCTGTTTCGAATTCAGGGCGCCAGGAAGCGAAATGAGCAAGCTGATCGTCCGAACGGTGATAATATCTGACACCCTGATCAAGTTTCGCAATTTCAGCCATTTCTTCATCTGTCAGTGTGAAATCGAGAATGTTGAGGTTGTCGCGGATGTGATCGACATTCTTACTGCCGGGAATGACAGCGAAGCCCATCTGTGTATGCCATCTAAGAATGACCTGAGCCGGTGATTTTCCATACTTTTCTGCCAGCTTTGCAAAGACAGGCTCATTCATCAATGACCTGTCGCCATGGCCTAACGGATACCAGCTCATCAAACGGATTCCGTATTTATCCAAAGTTTTGCGAAGATCTTTCTGTGAATAATAAGGATGTGCTTCCACCTGAATGAACTGGGGAACGACTTCCCACTTTGTTTCAAGTTCTTCGATGAATTCTCCTTCGAAGTTGGAAATACCGATTGCTTTTGCCTTGCCTTCTTTATACGCCTTTTCCAGCTGACGGTATCCGGCCAGCCAGTTTCCTGCCGGCTGATGGATATAGAGAAGATCGACATAATCCGTACCGAGACGTTCCAGTGTCTCATCCACGGCATTTTCATTTTCATATTCGGAAGGCCAGAGTTTTGTGGAGAGGAAGATCTCTTCTCTCTTCACACCGCTTTCCTTCATTCCACGGCCGACAGCACGCTCATTGACATAGGCATTGGCTGTATCGATCATGCGATAGCCCATCTTCAGTGCTTCGCGGACGCTGTTTTCTGCATCTGCAGGTTTCAGCATGAATGTTCCGATTCCGATGACCGGGCACTTGATTCCGTTGTTCAGTTCAATGAATTCCATGATGTTTTCCTCCTTACATTGCTCCGTTTGCTTTGAGCCATCTCTCAGTGCTGCTCTTTGAATTTGCTGCTTCGCTGCCTGTGACGGAAAGTCCTTTTGCAAGCTTGGCGCCGGGTGCGTATTTTTTAATATCTCTTTCACTGTGGCCCATGCCGCTTCCCTCATTTGTGCAAAGCGGCAGGATTGTCTTTCCGCTGAAGTCAAAGTTTTCAAGGAATGTGACAACTGCCATCGGCATGGTTCCCCAATAGTTGGGATAAGCCAGAATGATTGTGTCATATTCATCAATGCTTTGAGGCATTCTGACAAGTTCAGGACGGGCATTTTCTTTCAGATCTTTCTTAGCCTGATCGATGCATGTCATATATACAGGGGAATACGGATTCTTCATTTCAATTTTGAATGTATCCGCATCAATCATTTCTTTGATGAGGTTGCAGACAATCTCTGTATTGCCCACCTTTACATAGCGCATTGCGCCGCCGAAGTAGTTTTCATCTGCTCTTGAGAAAAATGCAATCAATGTCTTGTTCATATCTTTGGTTCCTCCTGTTTACACTTGTATTCTAGTTTTTTGATATTGTAAAATCCAATTGAAATATCTTATTGTCTATTTAAATATTAAATATCAGAGGTCTTTATGAATACAAAGCAGATCGATTATGTCATTGAAGCCGCGCATACGCTCAACTTCTCCAAAGCAGCAGATAACATGTTTGTTTCCCAGCCTACCTTTTCCTATCAGATCAGACTTCTGGAGGAGGAGATCGGCTTTGCGATCTTTGAACGCAGCGGCAAAGGCGCTTTCCTGACGCCTGCCGGAGAGCAGTTTGTCTCCTTTCTTTCCGGCATGAGAGAAGATCTCAAGCGTGCAGTGGAACAGGGACAGAATTTCAGCTCGAGATATCACGACAGCATTTCCATCAGTCTGCCGGTGCGCCAGGCTGTATATTTTCTGCCGGAAGCGATGCAGCTGTTCGAAAAGACAAATCCGGAAACACAGATTGTTCCCATGTTCCGGTATGAAAACAGAGTTGAAGCATTTCTGAGAAATGAAACAGATATGATATTTACGCTGAGAGAACAGACGCGTCAGATTCCTTCAATTCAGGTTCACGATCTGTTTGAAAGCAAAATCTATCTGATTGCAAAGAGAGATGATCCGCTTGCCGAAAAGAATCTGATCAGACAGGAAGACCTCTACGGCCGCACATTGATGGTGGGCGGAGGTTCCCCGCCCGCTTTGAAGCAGGTGCAGCACCGTCTGATCAATACCGGAAAAATCAATTACTTCAACAGTGCCGATCACGACACAACATTGACAAATGTAGC
>JAUNEN010000103.1:1435-4879 GCA_030525525.1 Erysipelotrichaceae bacterium | reverse complement strand
ACCTTTTTGCCGTCCGCAATCCATTGTTTATAGATATTCAGGGTTGCGGTGTTCGCAAAGGTTTTGATCAGATTGATCTCAGCATCTGTATATTGAGAAAGCTCGGAATACTTTCTGTCCACATTTCTGAAAACATTGCGGATCATACGGCTGCGGACAATATCATCCGTGCAGGTGATCTTTTCATAGAAAGGTCCCTTTTCTTCCGAAAACAGGAAGAATTCACGGGTAATTTCATTGATATTGCGGTAAGTATAATTCTTTGTTCTTTCTGCAAACTCCTCGGAGAGTTCATTCTGGATTTCGCATAGCAGATCGTCCAGAGAAGGATAATAGGCATAGAATGTTTTCTTGTTGATCATCGCTCTTTCGGCAAGCTCGGTGACCGTGATTTTTTCATAATCTTTCTCAAGCATCAAAGATTCAAATGCCCGTCTGATGGATTCCAGAGTCCTTCTGACCCTGAGATCCGCCTTCCCTGTGATTCTCATAGCTGCCTCCTGTCAAAGCTCAGCGGTTGTATTCTTCTGTTTTTGACCAGACAAAGTTGGATTCTCTGGCTGCGATCAGCCACTTGCCGTCAACCTTCTCGTATTTGTCATGATAGACAATGCCGTTTGTTGTCATCATATTCTTTCCTTCGGCATTCTTTCCGATCAGGATTGTTTCATTGTATGCAGTTCCTGTCGCATGTGTTTCGTCAATGATATCAAATAAAGCCTGACCGTTGTTGTGGAAATGAATGTCAAAGAGATTCATGAATCTTGTGCAGGATGCTTCGATTGCTTCTCTGCCTTCATAGTGGGAAACATTGCCGTTGTTCTTTGCTGTCAGTGTTCCGTTTTCAGTAAACAGGAAGGACTGTTCATGAAGTCTCATCTCGTCAGCCATGACGCTGAATGTATCGCAGAGTTCTTTCAGTGCAAATTTTTCTTCAAATACGTTCATCTT
Organism: Erysipelotrichaceae bacterium; assembly: GCA_030525525.1. Lineage (GTDB taxonomy): Bacteria > Bacillota_I > Bacilli_A > Erysipelotrichales > Erysipelotrichaceae > Bulleidia. The sequence continues at coordinate 3,928 of JAUNEN010000103.1, read as the reverse complement.
GATTGGTCTCCTTTATGTTACACACATAGGATAACCAATATGAATATGCAATGCATGCCCGCATAATTATATCAGGTTACTTTTGTAACAGTTAAATGCATTTCGTTACTTTTCTGTATCAGAGATTGCTGATGAAAATCACAAATGCAAGGCTTAATGCCAATACAATGATGACAAGAATCAGCTGCATCACCGAATGCCGTTCCCAGAAGCTGCCGAGCTTCTTTGTCGTGGAGCTGATCGGATTGAAAATCACATCCGGCGTACGCGGACCGTACCCGGGCTCGTATTCAATCTTCGATACAGCCTTATACAGCGCAATCTGCCCTTCCGTTGACAAAGCATCGAAGAATGAAAGTCCTTCTGCTTCCTTCTCATGAATCTCATTCCAATAGTATTGAACATCCATGGAATCCATCGATACGGAAGACTCTTTCATCTGCTTGCATATTTCAATTGCGCCGTTGATTTCTTTTTTCTGCTGTTCAAGACTCTCAAGCTGAGCAGAAAGCAATGATTCAAGATCTGCATTGTCATCAAACAGATCTTCAATTTCCGATACGGAGAATCCGAGTTTTCTGAGAATCAGAATCTTCTGAAGCCGGATCACATCTTCTTCTGAATACTCACGGTATTCATTCTCTTTACGTTCAGGCGTGATCAGTGACTGTTTTTCATAGAATCTGACCGTTGCCCGCGGAATGCCTAGTTTTTCTTCAACTTCCTTTATTTTCATACTCATCACCTGACTTAATCATGCACTGTAAACAAGCTTTACAGTCAAGCCCTTTCTGAAATTTCACCGGATTCCAGATTTTTTTCTTCAAATCATGTAACGTTTTGTACATATGTTATTGATATATAAGGTGAAGGCACTAAAACGCAGGAGCAGCAAATGGACGACGACAGAATTATAGATCTATATCTTGCCAGGGATGAGCGCGCCATCTCTGAAACATCAGGGAAATACGGTCATGCCCTTCAGAAAATCGCATACAGAATTCTGGGAGATTTTTCCGCTGCAGAAGAATGCGAAAATGATGCCTATCTCAAAGTCTGGAATCTGATTCCTCCGCATGAACCGCGCGGCTATCTGTTTGCTTTTGTCGCCAGAATCGTCAGATTCCTCGCAATCAATGAGTGCAGAAAAACAAGCAGAGAAAAGCAAAGTGCCTTTATCTGTGAACTGAGTGATGAAATGCTGGAGTGCCTGCCTTCAGATCACAATACAGAAGCAGAAATGAATGCGGCAGAACTGAAGAATCTGATTAACAGATATCTTGAATCATGTTCAAAACAGCAGCAGATCGTCTTTGTCAGACGGTACTGGTATTTTGACACGATCTCAGAAATCGCTGAAAGCTGCGGTTTTACTCAAAGCAAAGTCAAGACAATGCTGTTCCGCATGAGAAAAGATCTGAAAGAGTATCTTGAAAAGGAAGGATATCGCATATGAATGAATACGATCTTATGGAATCAATCGGTGAAATCGATCAGAAATTCGTTGACCAGGCCAAAAATCCCGCGCCCCTGAAAAGAAGACGGCAGTCAGTCAGATGGGGTTTAAGCGCTGCTTTTGCATGTACATTGATCGCTGCAGGAATCATCACGGCCTCCTCCCTCATAAAGACTTCATCTGATACACAGCCTGAAGATTCTGCACTCATCCAGCCGAAGAAAGATGAAACAGTTATGACAGAAATCGCAGAACCGGCAGATACCGGTACACAGTCTTCAGATATTCTCCTGACTGAAGTAACTGATTCTGAAGGGATGACTGAAGCGTTTATGATGCCGGTCATTGTTTACAACGGAAAAATGTACATCGGCAATGAATGGTATTACGGTGAGCGTGAAGAAAAACTCAGACAGCGGATTGCTGTACGGCTCGGAAACGGATCAGGCGATCTGAATGAATATTCTTCTGAGGAAGCTTACAGCAATGAACTTGCATCAAACTTTACAGACGAAATCTACACGGTAGCCGGATATGATCCCGATTTCAGAATTGCCGGCGTGATGGAATATGAAGATTCCGATCATCCTGCCTGGATTGTTCTTTTGGATTATATCGACGCTCCGGCATTAAAAACCGGTTCCGATCTGTTCGAAGACAGACTCCATCTCTGGGAAAAAACCGAATCAATTCAATATCACCTGCATAGTCCTCAAAAGTACATCGATATGGATTCAGGAACAGCTGTTGAAATCGGATCTGAAATATGGAGTGAGTTTGCCGATCAGGTAAATCATGCTGAATTCTTCAATATCAACACCACCGGCGAATCTTCTCTTTATGAATCAGATCATCAGGCACATCTGATCGTGAATCTTGATGACGGCAGTATCGTCCGTCTTCGCCTGATTGAAGGCGGATATGTCGGTTATGATGCCCAGCCCGGATATTTTGTCAAAATTCCCGGTGAAGCTTTCAATGCAGTCTACACTTCCTGCGGCGGCACAATCAGTCAATGAGCCTTCTGCAGAATTTGA
>JAUNEN010000103.1:0-1335 GCA_030525525.1 Erysipelotrichaceae bacterium | reverse complement strand
TCATCCACGATACAGACGTGCATCAATGATCTGAATACCTTTCGGATTCATGTCATCCATGAGTTTCAGAATTGCTTCTTTTGTACCTGAAACATAGAAATTCTGTGCTGACAACCCTTCTGTCTTTCCGACTGCTTCGATCAGCTGACTGATCATTTCCACCGATGCCTGCCGACTGTAAATGACAGCCCCGTCAGTTTATATGGATGGGGTCTTCTTGCTGTTAATATAAAACTGTATCTGCCGGCCGTCAGAGTTACACAATACAGATAATCAACGAACTTTAGCCTGCATTGAAAATACACTATTGGTTATCTGTCTGCTGTTTTGTGATCTTAGGGAGGATTTCAAGAAAGTGCAGCCCAATCTTTTGTGCGTCATAGCCGTTAGCCTCGCATATAAACCGGACAGTATCCGGCATAAGCACACGGCCTTTTGCTTTCTCCTCTTTGTATTTTTGCCATTCTTCGTATTCTTTATTCGTGATTTGCTTCATGTGCATCCACCTCATTTTTTAGTTCACCAGAATCAGTTATCTTCACGATTCCACACGTAGAATGTATACCGGCCGCCGCCAATTTTGATGATTTCCCCATTTGCAAGCAATTCTGCTAATGTTCTCTGCACGGTTGCCTGACTGATATCAGGACACAATTCCATAAGTTCTGCTTTGGTAATCTTACCAAGATGATCTTTGATCAGTTCCCGGATACGCTCAGCTTTTGTGAATCCGCTTGTAGAAAGTAATTTTACCCTGCTGCTGAACTCACGATATGCAGCAGCGATGACACCGAGCATATATCTTACAAACGGCAGATAATCATTTGCGCCTTCATGCCATTCGTATGAACTTTCCTGCAATGCTTCATGGTATGTTTCTTTGGAATCGGTTATCATTTTTTCAATACTGATGTACTTTCCGACGATATATCCCGACCTGTAGAGAAGAAGCAGTGTCAACAGTCTGCTCATACGGCCGTTGCCGTCATTGAATGGATGTACACAAAGGAAATCCAGAATGAACATCGGGATCAGAAGAAGCGGATCCATTTCCGGATCATTGACTGATTTTATGAATTCATCGCATATCTTGTTCATCGTTTCCGGTGTTTCCCAGGCTGAAACCGGCTGGAATCGTAACCTCTGTGTTCCATCCGGCAGTTTCTCCGCAATGACATTATCGGTGTTTTTATAATTTCCACCGATCGATATGCCACTGAGCTTATACAAATCCCTGTGCAGCTGGAGGATCATGGAAGAGCGGGGCGGGATGTAATCGTAGCTTTCATGGATCGTGGTCAGTACATCACGATAACCGGCGATCTCTTTTTCACT
>JAUNEN010000184.1 GCA_030525525.1 Erysipelotrichaceae bacterium | reverse complement strand
GAGTCAATCAGTTCAAGATCGCCGCCGGTTCCCTGCAGTTCGTTTCCGTTTTTGTCGAGGAAACGGACACCGAGAGCTCTGGCACAGCCCATGCCGCCGTCATTGGTCGCACTGCCGCCGATGGCGATGGAAATGTCGCGGAATCCCTTGTCAAGGGCGTCGCGGATCAGTTCACCGGTTCCGAATGTTGTGGTGAAAAGGGGATTTCTCTGGCTTCTCTGAATCAGCGGGAGACCGCTTGCGGCAGCCATTTCGATGACTGCTCTGTTTTCATCCAGCTTTCCATAGCATGCCTTTATTCTTTCAAAGAGAGGGGAATAAACCTCAACTTCGATCTTTTCGCCATGCTCGGCTGCGATGACAGCGTCAATTGTTCCTTCGCCGCCATCCGCAACAGGGACGCTGCTGCACTCTGCCTCACCGAAAACTTCTTTCGCTGCTTTGGTTAAGAGTTCAGCAGTCTGTTCGCTGGTCAGAGAACCTTTGAATGAATCTGAAGCAAATAATAGTTTCATGACAACCTCCGTTTTGCTTGTTTCTACGCTAATAATATAATTGTTTGAAAGCGCTTACGATATATTCTTTGTAACAAAATAATGAAAGATATATTTGCTATAATTGTTATATATAACAGTTACAGGAGTTGATCATGATCAGTAAAAATACAGCCCAGCAGATCGTTGATACGGTGAAGGATGTCTGCGGCTATGATATCAACTATATTTCGGTGAACGGCATCATTACCGCTTCAACAGATCAGAAGAGAATCGGCGATTATCATGAAATCGGGAGACGTGCAGCCGTTGAAGGACAGACTCTTGAAGTCTATGATGACAATACCTATGAAGGTGCACAAAAGGGCGTCAACATTCCTTTTACATATCATGGAGCAGTACTGGCCGTCATCGGCATTACCGGTGAACCTGATGAAGTCAGACGCTATGCGCGCCTTGCCTTACGGATTATGAGGATGCTGTTAAGGGAAAGAGATCTTGATGCCTCAAGAGAATTGAAGCGTGCAGAGTTTTCCTATGTCGCCAAAGCCCTGGTTCATCATGAGGCGATCAGCTTTGAATATCTGACAGACTTTCTGAAAGTGAAGGGACTTGATTATCATGATCCCTCTGTGGCAGTGATCATCCGTCTTAAAATCTCAGACCGTTCCCGCAACATTACGGCATATGAAAACAGATCGGAGATGCTGTTGAGTGAAATCCCGCAGTCTTTATATGCATATGATTATCCGGATAAATACATTCTGATCTGTTCAGAGAAGGCATTTGCAGAGAACCGTGAAAAAATCAGACAGATGACAGAACTGCCCGCAAATGTTGCCGTCGGCAGCGTGCACAGTCTGAACCGGATTCACCGTTCCTATGAAGATGCATTGCTGACACTGAATGCATCGGTGAGTGCATATGCTGAATTTGATTCTCTCGGAATTGAACTGCTGTTTTCAGAACTGCCTTCCTATGTAAAAGAAAGATTTCTGAAAAAAGCACTCGGTGCTCTGAACCAGACTGATCTGGATCTGCTGAAAGCTTATTTTGAGAATAATCAGTCTTTGAAAATCACATCACAGGATCTGTATATTCATAAGAATACGCTTCAGTACCGGCTTGAGAGAATTCAGCAAATCACCGGTTTTGATCCGAGAAATGTCAATGATGCGGCAGTGCTGATTGCCGCAATCAAACTGCACTCACTCATGCAGAAGGGAAGCGGACTGCCGGCTGACAATTAAAAATGCCGCTTATCACGGCATTTGGCTATATGGAAAGAAAAGAAAATTCTTCTTTGCTGCGCATCCGGCAGACGAAAGCTTTCAGCAGCTTTGAACAGTTTTCAAAATCTTCGAGATCAATCATTTCGATCGAGGAGTGGGCATAGCGTGAAGGAACGGAGATCACGCCGGTCGCAACTCCTCCGAATCCCATATGCAGTGCTCCGCCGTCGGTGCCGATTCCGGTGAAGATTTCTTTCTGGTAAGGAATGTGTTCTTCAACAGCAGTTTTTTCCATGAATTTTGCGACTGCTTTTGAAGCAATCAGGCTGGCATCCATGATTTTGATCCCTGCACCGCCGCCAAGGGACAGTGTTCTGTCCATCATACCTTCCGGTGTGTCGGAGACGGCAGTTGTATCGACTGCGAGTGCGACATCCGGTCTGATTGCCGTAATTGCCGCATGAGCCCCGCGCAGCCCAACCTCTTCCTGGGTTGGGAAGATACAGGTCAGTGTGCCGTGCACTTTTGAGAAGTCGATGGTTTCAAGTGCATCTGCCAGAATTGCACATCCGCATCTGTCATCAAAGGCATGTCCGTAAGCTCTTGAACTCCCTGCTTTTGTGAAAGGG
>JAUNEN010000102.1 GCA_030525525.1 Erysipelotrichaceae bacterium | reverse complement strand
CTTTTTCATTTTCTGTCGTCTTTGATATGCCCCTTTTCGACATGTTCTTCCAGTTTTTCAAGAACATAATCCGTGATCTCTTTACTGCCTTTTGCGCTTTGTGTCTGACGGCGAAGAACCTGTGAGATGGATACGCCATGTTCCTGCCAGTCCCCGCCTTCATTGGAATCATTGAGCAGAAACGGCTGGAAGTTATCCATCGCATGTGCGAAGCAGGATTCCGGTGTTTCAAATGCTTCAAACTCATCAAAAAGTGCAGTCATCATTTCCTTCTGATCATCGGGAAGAAGACCGAAGATTCTTTCTTTTGCCTTTTCTTCACGCTCTTTCTGCGTTTTCAGTCCTTCCGCATCATAGGCATAGGTATCACCGGCATCGATTTCGACGATGTCATGAATCAGACACATGATCATGACTTTCGAAATGTCGATGTCTTCGTTTGCATATTCTTTCAGCAGATATGCCATCAAAGCCATATGCCAGGCATGCTCGGCATCATTTTCATTGCGTCCGTGATTGCTGAGATGCGTCTGACGCATGATATTCTTTTCCTGATCCGCTTCCAGGATAAAGGAAATCTGTTTTGCAAATCGTTCGCGGTCCATCACACACTCCTTATGCTTTCAGAGGTTTGATACGGGCAAGGACAAGCTGAGCAGTCATGCCGGTCAGAAAGCCCATCGGAATCGATCCAAGCAGAAGATACGGCAATATTGCCGCAACCCCGGCCTGCATGTAGAAGAAACAGACGACAATCACCTGTCCGACGGAATGGGCAATCGACATGATGACGGATGTAAACATCAGTGAGGATTTCATCTTTTCCAGGATGATCAGAACAATGCTTGAAAGCACGACACCGCCAAGCGAAATCCAGAATGTACTGGAGAAGATCATACCCCGCATCAGGGTTGAAATCACAACTCTCATCGTATTGACGATGATCATCTCTTTCACGCCTAAGATCTTCACAGTGACCAAAGCAACAATATTTGCCAGACCGATTCTGACCATGAAGAAGATCGGACCGATATAGATGGACTCAATCAGAGACAGCACGATCGCCATTGCCGAAAACAGTGCAAGATATACAAATCGTTTTGTTTTCTCAATTCCCATCAGTCACCTCGCCGATCATATTTACGGCCGTTGCAGCATCCACAATGACGATGTCATTGGGCAGGCAGATGATCGGAAGGATGCTGTCTTCAGAAACCCAGCCCATATTCTTGCAGGTATAGTCATAGCAGGCGACATCTTTGACATGCCATCTGCCCTCCTGCACTTCAATTGTCATTTCGCTGACATTTCCTTCAACCGTATATTCCGCATCGATTCCGGAATCAAAATAAAGGATTGCCCGGTTGCGGTTGACGACCGCAATCCATGTTCCTTCCGCCTTTTCTTCCGGCATATTCATCGAGCCGTCCGGATTCACGGAGGGTGCTGTATTTTTCTTCATCACGCGTGTCACAAGCAGTCCGAGTGCCGCAATCAGCGCGATGACCAGCAGAATCAACCATTCTTTCTTTTTCATAGGGACAAATTATATCACACGCACTCAGTGATTCAATGCGAGTGATGCGTTTCTGAATTCCTCCTCCTCAGTGACTTCCCTGATCACTTTGATTTCAGGCGGGAAGTTCACAGTCTGATTTTCATCGCTGAGTTCAATCTCAACGATTGCCTGATGATCCCAGAACGGATAGACATCGATTTCGAAATACTGTTTTTCGTATGTCAGATAATATCTTGTCTTGACAAGCGGACGGCGCGCGGGATCGGCTTCTTCAAGAAGTTCAAGATAATGTTCCTTATCCAGCCTTCTTTCAATCTGCACTCTCTTGGGTCCCTTTTCCATCGATTTGACAGTTTCCATGTATGTATAATGACCGTTTTCACCTCTTCTTCTGACTCTGTATTCTTCTCCTTCAGGCGCTTTGAGATATGTCTGTACAATCTCAACGCTGCGGCATAAAGGATTAGACTGCAGCCACTCAAGATCAGGATATTCGATCAGATATTTGCGTTCGATTTCAATCGGATCCGGTTCGCCGAGGAAAAGGATGATTTCATTGATCAGCTTTTTCATTTTCTCTTCGAAATCCGTCGAGTTGTCAATCACCCTCAGATGCGGATGTCCCGTCCAGGCCGCAATCAGCTTATCATCCAGGGCTGCTGCCTGTTCAACCGTTTCATAGCGGGCTTCATTGTTTGCCTTGGTGTAATATTCCTCAGCCCCCTTGGCGGCTGTGACAAGATGGAAAACCGCATCATAGGAATCACGCAGCTCAACCGGATTCTTACCGATAAATGCAGCTGCCTGTTCAAACTCCTCATCTGTCATATATGCCTTGTTATCCATAAAGCCGCGGTCGCAGACGATGACGATTCTGTCATTCTTCATTGTGGCTGCCGCCTGCTCAAAGATTTCTTCTTTTTCATTCTGAAGTCTCAGCTGGCATTTCTGATAATCCAGATTGGTTCCGCATGTCCATGGCGCAACGCCTCCCGAAATGAGTTCGGTTGCTGTTTCGGGAACGAACAGAACCGTATAGCCCATCCTTGACAGATGGTTATGAATCCAGGTCAGGCCGGTTGTTTTGCCTGCGCACGGGCCGCCTGTGATAACAATTTTGATCATATATGATTCCTCTCTCTACGCCCCTTTAGTATAGCAAAAATACGATGGTTCAAAACCATCGTATCTTTCACAGTTATCTCTGCTTTTCAGCTTCCGTAAATGCTTTGCGGCGTACACCCGACTGTTTTAAGCGCTGCTTCATTCCTTCATAATCTTCGGTTTCGATGAGATTTCTGAAACAGATCATTTCATTCACGAAGGCATCAATCTCTTCCAGGAGATAATCTTTGTTTCTGACAAACAGCTCCGGCCAGAGATCCTCATTGATGAATGCAATTCTTGTCAGATCACGGAAGGAGTCTCCGCTGTACTGTGCAAGGTCTGTGCGGTCATTGGCATTCATCAGAGAGACTGCAATGACATGCGTCAATTGCGAGAGATACCCGATCATTTCATCATGTCTGTCTGCCGAAAGCTTCACGATATTTGAGAAGCCGAGAATCCGGCCGATCTCTTCAGCTGTTTCGATTGCTTCTGATGTATTCTCTTGCGTCGGGACAACGATATAGTTTGCCCCTTTGAAGCGGCCCGAATCCGCATATTCAATTCCTTTGAATTCTCTGCCTGCCATCGGATGGGCTGCGATGAATTCAACATCTTTTCTGAGGAATGCAGAAATCTCTTTGATGACATAGCGCTTGATGCCGGTGACATCACTCAGGAGTGCCCCGCTTTTCAGAACATCCTGATACTTTTTCAGCCACTCAATGAAGCTGTTGGGATAAAGAGCACTGATTACAATATCACATTCACCGAGCAAAGACGGATCGGTTCCTGCCTTGACGCACCAGCCCTGCTTCAGAGCATATTCAGCCGCATTTGCGGAAAGATCAATGCCGATCACTTGATATCCGTTTTCCGAAAGGCCTTTTGCATATGAACCGCCAAGCAGGCCAAGACCGATGATTCCGAAAACTGTACTGCGATCAATCATAAGTCACCTTGCCTCCTGCTTTTGCGAAATCTCTGAAGAAGTCAGGCCATGATTTTCGCACGGCATCCGCTCCTTTGATATGCAGCGGCTTTTTCATTGCACATGATAATACGGAAAGAGCCATGACGATCCGATGGTCGCGATGACCGTCGACCGTAATACCGCCTTCGATTTCGGACACACCGTGAACAATGACCGTATCAGTATCCGCATCCATCTTCACGCCGAGCTTTTCAAGCTCCTGCTGCATGGAGGCAATGCGGTCGCTCTCCTTGATCCTGAGTCTGCCTGCCCCTTTGAAAACAGAATCACCCGGTATTTTCGCAGCCAGTGCGAAGAGAACAGGTCCGAGATCCGGTGTATCCGAAAGATCGATTTCAGCCGGTTTCATTTCAACTGCTTCAAAGAGATATCCTTCTTCTTTTTCGGTGACTGCCGCACCGAATTTCTTCATGATTTCAACGATTGCATGATCCCCCTGCAATGAGTGATGATCCATATTTGACACATGAACCGGTGCCCCATTCAGCAATGCCATACAGGCAAAGAAGGCAGCCTGTGAATCATCGCCGGGAACCGTATATGTATGAGCACTGTAAGTCTGTGAGCCGCTGATTCTGAACGTCAGTCCATCCTGAATAATTCTGATGCCTGCGTGCTTCAGAGCATCAAGAGTCAGTCTGATATAGGAAGACGATTCAAACGGCTCATGAATACGAATTTCGCTGTCCCCTTCAAGCAGAGGCAATGCAAGCAGAAGCCCGCTGATAAACTGCGATGAAATATTTCCGTCGACTTCATAGATTCCGCTTTTCAAAGGTCCCTGAAGTCTCAGTTCATCCCCTTCTCTTTCAAAGAGAAGCGATTGCGATCTGAATATCTTTTCATAGACGTCCTGCGGTCTCTGCATTAATCTGCCATGTCCTCTCAGCGTGACTTTCCGGTCGCTTAAGGCAAGCAGCGGAATCAGAAAACGCAGGGTTGTGCCTGACTCACCGCAGTCGACATAACTTTCCGCCTTCATATTTCTGACGCCTTTGCCGTGGACAATCATGTCATTTCCGTCTTTTTCAAATTCTGCCCCGAAAATTCTCAATGCATTCATTGTCGCATTGATATCTTCCGATGCGCCGAGGTTATGAATCACGGATGTGCCTTCGGCCAGGGCTGCTGCGATCAGAGCACGGTGGGAAGTTGATTTGCTGGAAGGAACACTCACTTTTGAAGGCTTTCTGATTGCCGAAGAAACCGTGACATTGTGAAAGCCGGTATGAACTGTCTGATCAGCCGATTCATGAATGGTATTCAGAAGATCTCTGATCGTATCTTCAATCGTTCCGGTATTATCAATCACACAGTCCGCATATTTTGAATAAAGCGGAATCCGTTCTTCATATAAACGGGAAAGATCCTGTGCCCTTTTGGAAAGCGGTCGGTCATCGGTTGTAAACAATTGGGAAAGATCCCTCTGCAGCCAGATGACATAGCCGTTATGGCTGAGCAGTCTCATCGTTTCCGGTGTCTTCACAACACCGCCACCGCATGAAATTACAAGTCCTTTTCCTTCATAAAGACTCGCCGCAATTTCTGTTTCAAGCTCTCTGAAGTAAGCTTCGCCTTTTTCCATGAAGCAGTCTGCGATGGAAGTGCCGAGGATATTGACAGCCTCATCATCCATCTCAACGCTCTTTTTCCCGGTCATGCGGGAAAGAATTGTCGAGAATGTTGTTTTGCCGCTGGTCGGCATTCCGATCAAAACAATATTTCTTCTCTTACGGTAGAGTTCCTGCATGCATACTTCAATCATTGAAACATCAAGCTTCTGATTGAGAAAGATCTCATCTGCCGCAAACGCCTGCCGCACAAGCATTTCAAAACCGCCGAGTGCTTTGATTTCTCTGTGCTTTGCTTCAAGAAGAAACTTTGTGCAAAGCGGATTTGCGATGATATCGACTGCCGCTTTCAGATTGGCAAACTTTGCAGGGTCAACCGGCATTTCATCGGTATGAGGATGAAGCCCGACCGGCGTTGTATTGATGATGCATGAAAACTCATCACCTGCTGCATACAGATCTTCATATGAAATCATGCCGTCCTTCGGATTGCGGCTGACAATCACCGCATTTCCGCTCAGACTTTTCACAGCTGCAACTGCCGCCTTTGAGCCGCCGCCGCTGCCGAGAATTGCTGTCTTTCCTTCTGAAAGATCAATGCCAGCATTCAGAATCATGTCTCTTAACCCGATATAATCGGTGTTGAATCCGATCAGTTTGCCGCCTCTGTTGACGATTGTATTGACCGCTCCGATCGCCTTTGCATTTTCATCGATCTCATCGAGATATTTCATGACTTCACTCTTATAGGGAATCGTCACATTGATACCGTCGAAATCTCTTTTTTCAAAGAAAGAATCCAGTTCATCTTTCTCAAGCGGCATCAATCTGTAATCCGCATTGATCAGCAGGCGGTGAATTTCAGGCGACCAGCTGTGGCCGAGCGGCCATCCGATCAGTCCGAGCTTCATTTGCCACCTCCGGCAGACCATACATTTCCGTATCTGCCGATCAGGAAGTCGCAGAGAACAAATGCACTCATTGCGTCAACGACGATTCTGGCTCTGTGAATGATGGCCGGATCATGTCTGCCCTGAATTCTGATTTCGGTATTCTCCTTTGATGAAAGATCGACCGTCTTCTGAACAATTCCGATCGAAGGGGTTGGCTTGACTGCAGTTCTGAAACGGATCGGCATGCCGTTGGTAATGCCGCCGTTGAGTCCGCCGTTATGATTGGTCAGTGTTCTGACCTTTCCGTTTTCGTATACAAAAGGATCATTGGCTTCGGAGCCTTTCATCTTTGCAAAATCAAAGCCGCTGCCAAATTCAATTCCCTTGACCCCGCCTAATGAAAACAAAGCATGGGCAAGCATTGATTCCACCGAATCAAACCAGGGATCGCCGATCCCCGCTTCCATTCCGGTAACTGCCGTATCGAGAATGCCGCCGAGGGAATCCTGTGATGCAGCCGCTTCTTTGATCGCTTCTTTCATCTTTTCTTCTGCTGCTTCATCGAAAACCGGGAAGACTTTCTGATTGATCAGCGCAATCTCTTCTTCAAGATTGTTTTCATCAAAATCCCTGTCATGAATGCCATAGAGCTCACTGATATGCGTTCCGATCTGTATGCCTTTTTCATTCAGCATGGACATGCATACAGCCCCGGCCGCCGTCAGGGCAGCTGTGAGCCTGCCTGAAAAATGACCGCCGCCGGACGCATCTTCAAATCCGTTATAGCGCACATGGGCTGTATAATCCGCATGCGAAGGTCTCGGTTTCAGACTGATTGACTCATAATCAGCAGAGCGCACATTTTCATTGCGGATGAGAAGTGTCACCGGAGTGCCTTCAGTAACACCGTTTTTGACGCCGCTGATGATTTCCGGCAGATCCTTTTCAATCCGGCCGGTAGAAATTGCGCCGTACGGCTTTCTGAGATTCATCATATGTCCCATCAGTTCTTCATCAATCCTGATTCCTGCCGGCATACCGTCCAATACAGCGCCGATGGCACTGCCGTGCGATTCGCCGAACAGAGTCAGAGTGATATGATTTCCGAATGTATTGTTCATAAGCCGAGTTTCCTTTCAATATCATTCATGTTCACATTCTCCAGCACGCCTTTTCCGATTTCATGAACCTGAACGATGGTGATTTCATCATGATCTGCTTTCTTGTCATTCATGACAAGTTCTGCAATTCTGTGCAGATCGCATTCGCATTCAGACGGCAGCTCAAGTCTTTCAAGCACAGCCTTCAGCCTGGCGCGAATCTCTTCATTTTCGATCATCTTCATCATGCCGAGCGCCACGCATTCGCCATGATAATAACCGTCCAGTCCAAAATATGTTTCATAGGCATGGCCGAATGTATGACCGAAATTGAGCAGCTTTCTTTCGCCGCTTTCCCTCTCATCCTTTTCAACAACATCTCTTTTGATCACAAGAGAACGGTAAATAATCTCATCCAGATGATTCTCCCAGTCTTCTTTTTCAAAGATTTCAAAAAGACCCGGATCTTTGATGAGGCCTTCCTTGACTGCTTCGGCAAGGCCGTTATGAAGATGTCTTTTTGAAAGAGTTGATAAGGTATCGGGATCCACCAGAACCATGTCAGGCTGCCAGAAGGCACCGACGCAGTTCTTGATGCCGCATAAATCAATCGCTGTTTTTCCGCCGATCGATGAATCAATCTGCGACAGTGAAGTTGTCGGGATATTGATATAGCGGATTCCTCTCATATAGGAAGCTGCCGCAAAGCCTGCCATATCTCCTACCACGCCACCGCCCAAAGCGATCACCGTATCTTTTCTTGATACATGATGGGCCAGCATGTCTTCAAGAATTGCAAGCCATGTATCAGGATTCTTTGACTCTTCGCCGTTTCTGAAAATATGCATATGCGCTTCAGGATACTGTTCCTTCAGCATCTTCTGCCATTTTTCATCCACGCCGTCATCGCTCACAAGAAATACATGGCCTTCACGGCCGATGATTTCACGTGCTCTTTTTAAAATTCCTCTTTCCAGATAAACCGGATATTCTTTGTCTTTTGTATGTACTCTGATTTCCATACGTTCCTCCCCGGAGCAATCGCACTGAATGCATAATGACAATGAACCTTTATGTATTCGGCACGATTGGTATAATTCTAGTATGCATAAATTTCTTCTTCAACATCAAAAAGTGCTCATCTTTTCGATCGGCTGCGTCCTGATTCCATGCATGCTTGCCAGCACGCTTTTATGGATGGGATTTTCCGAACGCAATTTCAGCGGACTGCTTGCAGAAAGCACCTTTTTTCCCTGGATTCACATCGGCTCCCTGCTCATGCTCGCATGGCTCTGCATGATGCTCTGGATCATTGCGCGTGATTCGGGAGACAAGAAACAGATCATCATTCAGCTGCTGATTCTTTCGATTCTGATTTCTTCAGCACTTTTCATCAGATGGGACTTTGACAGCAGCCTTCTGCAGAGCATTCACATCTTTCTTTCCTATGCGGCATTTATCTATATGAACCTTCTGTTTTACAGATACTGCCATCTGTATCTCTATGAAGGAAAGATCTATCTTGCACTTGTCTTTACAGCCTTTATGATCAGCCTCTCGCAGGGAGTCATCATGGGAATTTCGGAAGTGCTGTATGCCGGTACATGTTCCGTTCTGCTGTCTCTCATTGCCATGAAGAAAATTTAAAAACCGCCCGGAATGAGCGGTTTTGGTTTGTGACAATCTTATTGATTAACGGTCGAAATACTTTTTACGTGTTTCGCTCAGGTTGTCGCAATAGTAGCGGACAGTCAGAGTATCGGAAACCTTGTTCTCTTCAGCCGGTTCAACGATGAATCCGTCACCTTCGAGCATGCAGTTGAGAATTGCATTGCAGGTTGTAGCCAGGTTATCAACACCCGCTTCAACTTCTGTCAGCAGATCTCCTGCATTGATTTCGATATAAAGCCAATCCATTGCATGAGCTTCGCCCTTCTTCCAGTTAATGATGTCTTCATAATCCTTAACTGTTCTCTTGACGACCTCAGGCTTTTCTTCTGCTTTCTTGACAGCCTTCTTCACTGTCTTTTTAGCAGGGGCCTTTTCCTCTGTTGTCTTCTTGGCAGCAGTCTTTCCTGTTGTCTTCTTGACAGCCGGCTTTTCTTCAGCTGCAGCAGCAGCTGTTGCCTTCTTGGCAGCTGTCTTCTTTACGGCTTTCTTTGTTTCGGTTTCAGCTGCAGCCTCAGCTGTTTTCTTTGTAGTTTTCTTTGTA
>JAUNEN010000183.1 GCA_030525525.1 Erysipelotrichaceae bacterium | reverse complement strand
TTATCGATACAGGTATGCATCGGAACAAAACATCCTAGCATCTGTGAATTTGCCGCATTGACGATCGCATCAGCCGCAAGACGCGTGATATCCCCCTGCCAGACTGAGATCTTTTCTGCAAACGGATGTGTGCTGCCAGATTCTTTGACAGTCGGTATATCTGAGATCTCTACAATTCCTTTTTCCCGGTTTCTTTCCTGCAGATATTCATCCTGAATTCTGATCACAATGGGCGGTAAAATCTTAGGCATTCTGATATTCATCAACGATCTCAGAAGTCTGCGTTTCATTTCCGGATCTTCAGGTGTCTTAAGATCTTTATATTCAATTGAATCAAGTTTGAACTGTTCAACAAGATAATCAAGACGTTCTGTCTGTGTCATCTCTTTCATTAGTATTTACCTTCTTTCCACGGCTCCCACCGGGCAGGCTTCCAGACAGTTTCCGCAGTGCAGGCAATGCTCCTGCTCGATCACATGAGGCACATTGTCTGTTATAATGCAGCTCTGCGGACAAACTGCCGCGCAGCTTCCGCAGCCGATGCAGGCATCTGTTATATAATAGCCTTCCGGCTTCCTGCCGACTGCTTCTGCCTCTTTACATCCGAATGTAAAGGAAGCTCTTTCGATCGGCTTCTTTGAAAGATCAAACCATTCGCCGGTCCCCTCATAGATCTGAAAGACCGTCAGTGCTTTCATGGATTCTTCCGTTGGGTAGATCGTGTGCATGTAAGGGTTCTTTTCAAAGAGTTCCGGGATCCTGTCATATCCGAGCTCCCGGACTTTTCCGCGAACGGATACGGCAACACTGGTCATCGTATCCTCTCCCTTGAGCGCTGTGAGCGCCAGGAATCCGCGTTTCTTTAATCTGTCATAAAAGCCTTTGCCCCTTGCAGTCAGGAAATACAACCCGTTCTCATCCGCGTCCATCATATCGATCGCTGCAGTTACCGGAAGCCCTTCATCGTCCACCGTTGCAACAATGGTCGTATGGATCTCATGTACAATATAATGAAGATAGTTTTCTGCCTTTGACATATTCAATCCTCTCCTTTCAGCAGTGGTCGGATTCTTTTATATATGAGCATTGTAAATGCAGTTATCACGAGTCCCTTAAGCAAGTTGAACGGGAACGCATTATACAGGACAACATCCCGTTTTGTCTTAATAAACGGGATGAACTCTCCGAAGGATGCAATCAGCTGATCCACCGGCATAAACTGTTCAAAGAGCGGCAGCAGGATGAAGTAGTTTGCCAGCGCCGCTGCGATACCCATGACAAAGCTGCCCGCGATTCCGCCTGAAAGAGCCGTATTCTTTGTCTTATGGTGCCTGTAGATCAACCCGGCCGTTGCAACAAAGGAAGCGCCCATCAAAAAGTTGGCAAGTTCCCCGATCCCACCTGTGGCTGAAGAGATGAGCCCCAGCAGGTTTTTTACAAGTTCAATCAGGATCCCTGCGACCGGGCCGAAAGCGAAGGCTCCGATCAGTGCAGGAAAGTCTGACAGATCCATTCTTGCAAAAGAAGGAGACAGTGGGACTGGGAATTCCAGAAAGGATAAGACAAAGGAAACGGCCGACAGTACCGCTACAGAGGCCATCATTCTTACAGGCAGTTTTGTTTTCATATGAATCCATTCTTGTAAAAAGAGGCTGAACTGAACCGTCCAGCCTCCAACTTTTCATCTGGTTGCGTTTATGTGCTGTCAGGCAAGCAGCCATTCGACCATTTCGTCTGCAGCCTTCAGATCATCCGCCTTCTCCATGATGCTGCCCGGAACATTCGCATCACCGGCAACATGCGCCTTATAATCACGGAATCCGGCAGTGGCAAAGCTCTTAAGGTTGGTCTCGACCATCTGCGTATACACATCGACCGGTCCGAAACCGGCGAAAAAGTATCCGCCGAGCTTCTTGTCCTTGCGTCCTGCCATGGAGAAATCGGGCTGGGTGAAGTCCATGAAGGAGTAGGTGCGGTCAAGGAAGGCCTTAAGCTGAGCAGGGAACTGATCCCAGTGCACAGGGGCCAGGATCAGCATGGCATCGCAGGAATCGATCTCCGGGATCAGGGCGGTGAAATCATCCTTCTGGATGCAGTTGGGGGTGTGCTGGCGCTTACAGGCGTCACAGGCAAGACATGCACGGACATCCTTTTCTCCGATGTTGAAGCAGGTCACTTCCGCCTTTCCCTGAAGTTGCTCTGCAATACGGGCTTCCAGTGCGTAGGAATTGCCTTTTCTTCTTTTGCTGCCGTTTACGATCAAGATCTTTTTCATGATAGATTACTCCTTTTTTCGTTAGATTCGTTGCCCACTGCCTGCTTTGTATCTTCAGCGATATCGGCAAGCGTGGTGGTTTTAAGTCTCTCTTCCATGGCCTTCTGGGCATCCATGAGGCGCTGATCCAGCACACTGTGAATATTCCTGCCCACCGGGCAGTCCGGATTCGGCTGCTCATGGAAATGGA
>JAUNEN010000101.1 GCA_030525525.1 Erysipelotrichaceae bacterium | reverse complement strand
GGCGAACTTTCGGATGATGTCATCAATCTCTCCAGTGAAATCGATGATCACCTTGCTGAAATCGAGAAGATTACGGCCGACAGGGAAAGGGTAAGCGCCGAGTTGGCACTTGCTTCAAAAATCCAGCTTGCTTCACTTCCGAATATTTTCCCGCCGTTTCCCGACAGAAAAGAATTCGATATCTATGCTCTCATGGATCCGGCCAAGGAAGTCGGAGGAGATCTGTATGATTTCTTCATGATCGATGACGATCATCTTGCCCTCATCATTGCCGATGTTTCCGGCAAGGGTGTGCCGAGTGCACTCTATATGATGATCTGTCTGATCCTGATTCATACCGAAGCTAAAAAATCATTGAGTCCTTCGGAAGTGCTGTATCAGGTCAACAATCAGCTCTGCAAGCGCAATCCCGAGCAGATGTTTGTCAGTGTGTGGTTCGGTGTTCTTGAAATCTCAACCGGAAAGCTGACAGCCGCAAATGCCGGACATGAATATCCGATTCTGAAAAAGCCTGATCACAGTTATCATCTCTTCAGGGATGTCCATGGATTTGTCATCGGCGGCATGGAGGATGTCAGATATCGTGACTATGAAATCATGATGAAACCGGGAAGCAGTCTGTTTGTCTATACCGACGGTCTGCCGGAAGCCACGGATGCCAAAGGAAAGATGTTCGGTGTTGAAAGAATTCTTGAAGGCCTGAATGAAAACACTGAACTTGATCCCGATCATACAATCGATCATATGCGCGGCAAGGTTGATGAATTTGTCAACAGCGCCGTTCAGTTTGACGATATGACAATGATGTGCATCCGATATAACGGCTGCAGGAAAACCGAAGAAAACTCATAAAGCATCAACATCCTGCGGGTTTTGCCTGCAGGATTTTACATATCAGCAGATACAGACGTATTTTGCATGATTCGTACTGATTGTGTTTGCCAATTAAAAAAATTGTGCTAATCTTTTATAAGCAAACGCAAAGACGGGAACCAGTAGTCATGAACCGTGATTGAAGAGAGTCTGCGGACGGTGCAAGCAGATATGCGGAAATGGTGAAGTCATCCCCGAGCGGCATCTTTGAAACCATAGTAGAAGATGACGGGTTATGTACGTTATACATATCGAGAAGCAAGCAAAGGTGGTACCACGTTTATGACGTCCTGTGCATCAGGACGTTTTCATTTTATTCAGGAGGACACATGGAAAAGAATCTTGCGGCAAAGTATGACCACAAAGCGGTAGAAGAAAACAAGTACGCAGGCTGGGTTGAAAAGGGATATTTCACAGCCGGCGACAAATCCAAGGATCCGTTTACAATCGTCATTCCGCCGCCCAACGTTACCGGTATTCTGCATATCGGACACGCCTGGGACAATACACTCCAGGACATCATTTCCCGCTATAAGAGAATGCAGGGATATGACATGCTTTATCTGCCGGGCATGGACCATGCCGGCATTGCCACCCAGGCAAAGGTCGACGCAAGACTGAAGAGCGAAGGCATTTCACGCTATGACATCGGCCGTGAGAAATTCCTTGAAAGAGCCTGGGAATGGAAGGAAGAATACGCTGCGACAATCCGCAAGCAGTGGGCAAAACTCGGCAATTCACTGGATTATACAAGAGAGCGCTTCACCATGGACGAAGGCCTCAACCGTGCAGTCAGACAAGTCTTTGTCACACTGTATGAGGAAGGTCTCATCTATCGCGGATGGCGTATCATCAACTGGGATCCGGAAGCACGCACAGCGCTTTCCAACATTGAAGTCTATTATCAGGACGATCCCGGCAAGATGTATTACTTCAATTACAAAGTCGTCGAGACAGGCGATACATTCACGGTTGCGACAACAAGACCGGAAACAATGTTCGGCGATGTCTGTGTTGTCGTAA
The DNA here is from genome assembly GCA_030525525.1 of Erysipelotrichaceae bacterium. Classification (GTDB taxonomy): domain Bacteria; phylum Bacillota_I; class Bacilli_A; order Erysipelotrichales; family Erysipelotrichaceae; genus Bulleidia. The sequence continues at coordinate 7,905 of JAUNEN010000101.1, read as the reverse complement.
ATCCTGATGATGAAAGATTCAAGCATCTGATCGGCAAGCACGCAGTCAACCCGGCAAACCATGATGAGCTGATCATCATCGGCGATGACTATGTCGATGTTGAATTCGGAACAGGTGCCATGAAGTGCACACCGGCTCATGATCCCAACGACTTTGCAATTGCTGAGCGCCATGGACTTGAAAAGCCGATCTGCATGAATCCGGACGGAACAATGAATGAGCTCTGCGGCGAATACAACGGCATGGACAGATATGAATGCCGTGACAGACTGGTTGAGAGAATCGAAGCGGAAGGCAACCTTGTCAGGATCGAAGACATCACCCATAACGTTGCCCACAGTGAAAGAACACACTGTGTCATTGAACCGTATCTTTCCCAGCAGTGGTTTGTCAAAATGAAGCCGCTCGCGGATGATGTTCTGAAGAATCAGAATGATCCCGACCAGAAGATCAACTTCTATCCGGAAAGATTTGAAAGAACATTCAGCCAGTGGCTGGAAAACATCGAAGACTGGTGCATTTCCAGACAGTTATGGTGGGGTCACAGAATCCCGGCATGGTACAACACGGAAACAGGCGAAACATATGTCGGTATGGAAGATCCGAAGGACGGCGGCAGCTGGGTACAGGATGAAGACGTTCTCGACACATGGTTCTCCAGTGCATTATGGCCGTTCTCAACCCTCGGCTGGCCGGATGCAACGGATGATATGGCAAGATACTATCCGACCGACACAATGGTTACCGGATACGATATCATCTTCTTCTGGGTCGCCAGAATGGCTTTCCAGGCACGCCACTTCACAAAGAACAGACCGTTCAAGGACGTTCTGATTCACGGTCTGATCCGCGATGCGCAGGGCCGCAAGATGAGTAAGTCACTGGGCAACGGCGTCGATCCGATGGATGTCATTGATGAATACGGCGTTGATGCGCTGAGATTCTTCCTGACGACAAACAGCACACCGGGTCAGGATATGCGCTACATTCCGGAAAAGGTTGAAGCAGCCTGGAACTTCATCAACAAGATCTGGAACGCTTCAAGATTTGTCATCATGAATCTTGATGAAGGAATGTGTGCTGAAGACGTCGACCTTTCAAATCTCTCTGTATCCGATGCATGGATTCTCAACCGTCTGAACCAGACAGTTTCCCATGTGACTGAGAATATGGAGAAATATGAATTCGCTCTTGTCGGCAATGAACTCTACAGCTTTGTCTGGGATGACTTCTGCAGCTGGTATGTCGAAATGAGCAAATCCGCTCTCAATTCCGATGATCCGAAGGCAAGAAAAGCAGCGCAGTCAACACTGCTGACATGTCTTGATGCAATCCTGAGACTGCTCTCACCGTTCATGCCGTTTGTCACGGAAGAGATCTATCTCACAATTCCGCACCGTGAAGAAAGCATCAATCTTGAAACATGGCCGAAAGTCATTGAAAATATCGAATCCGCTGATCTTGAAAGCATGGAGCGCGTTCTTTCCGCAATCCAGAAGATCCGTGAAGTCAAGAATGTCAATGACCTCAAGCCTTCAGCACTGATCCATGTGCAGCTGCGCGATCTTTCCGGAAATATCATTCCGGTCGATGCCAAGCTTGCAGCGATCATTTCCAAGATGGCAAAGGCTGAATGGAGAGATGATCTCGAAGGCGACCTTGCGGTTGAAACAATCCGTCTCGGTTCCCTGAACATCCCGAGCAGCGAGCTTGCCGATCCGGCTGAAGAAATCAAAAAGCTGAATGCCGAAAAGGAAAGACTTGAAAAGGAAATTGCCCGTTCCAACGGCATCCTTTCCAACCCGGGCTTCTTAAAGAAAGCACCGGCTGCCAAGGTTGAAATCGAAAAGAAAAAGCTCGATGAATACCAGAAGCAGTATCAGACAGTCTGCGACCGTCTGAGTCAGCTCGGCTGATTTTCCGATTGAATATGTATAACCGCAGTCTATAGCCGGGCTGCGGTTTTTACTTTTTATGATGTCGGAAAGGGTGGTTGTTTTTTGCTCTTTCATGAAAAAAAACGCATGTTATAATGATTGCATAGATAAGTGATTTTTTATGGAACGGAGATAATCATGCCAGAAAAGAAAAAGAAACATACACTGCTTAAAGCAGTCGGAATCACAGCCGTTACAGCCGGCGCTGCATATGCAGGATTCGGATATTATGTATTCCGCAATGTATTCGATCTTCAGAATTCCACCTTATATACGGGAAAGAACGGAATCAAGCGTTTGGCAAGCGGAACAAATGAAAAGAATGAATGGTTTGCCCACAGCACAAGAGATGATGATTTCATCGACAGCTATGACGGCCTCAAGCTTCATGCCCTGAGAATCACAAACAATCCTGATTCTCATAAATGGATGATCATTCTGCATGGACTTGGTTCCTATTGCGGCGGAATGCTCGATCAGATGTATGAAGCAGACGGACACGGATTCAATCTGCTGGCTCTGGATCTCAGAGGCTGCGGTATGAGCGAAGGCCAGTATACAAGTCTTGGCTGGAGCGAGCATTATGATCTGATCAGCTGGATCAACTATCTGTTAAGCATTGATCCGGAAGCAAAGATTGCTTTATACGGCGTCAACTGCGGTGCGGCGGCAATCATGAATGCAACCGGCGACTATCTGCCGGATGCAGTCAGGTGTGCGATTGAAGACGGCGGCTTCAGCAATATCCGCGATATTGTTTCATATGGCGTCAGAAAGAATGCAAAGGTAGACGGAAAGGTATTCATGCCTTCGGTTGATCTGTTTGTCAAAAACATTCTGCACTTCTCAATGAATGATGTCGACACACTCCGTCAGTTAAGACAGTCCGCAACTCCGACACTGTTCATGCACGGCAGCAAGGATGATGTTGTACCGGCAAGCATGGTATTCGACTGCTACTATGCATGCGCGGCTGAGAAGGATCTCTTCACATCGGAAGCAGCCGGATTCAATGAAACCTGCCTCGATCCTGACTATTACAAAAAGATATTCGAATTCGTCGATCATTACATTCAGTAAGTTCAAAACAGGGCACAGCATCAGCTGTGTCTTTTGTTTTGCTGAGCTGAAGAGCCGATGCTAAAACTCTCTGACATTCAAACTGAGATGCAATCTGAAAGTTCAGTGAAAAACTGACTTTCATGCATGTTTGAAATGTACTTGATACCTTGTGAAACATTTTCAGTTGCTTTATAATTTCAATAGAAAATAACAGGAGGCTATATGGCTAAAAAGTATGTCTACAAGTTTACCGAAGGCAACGGCTCAATGCGCGAACTGTTAGGCGGCAAAGGTGCAAACCTCGCTGAAATGGCAAGCCTTGATCTCCCCGTGCCGATGGGATTCACGATTACAACAGAAGCTTGTAATCAGTACTATGCTGATGGTGAAAAGATCAACGACGAAATCATGTCGCAGGTCCAGAAGAACCTCACATGGCTGGAAAAGTTCATGGGCAAGAAGCTCGGCGATCCGAAGAACCCGCTGCTGGTTTCTGTCAGATCCGGTGCCCGTGCATCCATGCCCGGTATGATGGATACAATCCTGAACCTGGGTATCAATGATACAGTCGCTGAAGCAATGGCTGAAGCTTCAAACAATCCGAGATTCGTTTATGACTCCTACCGTCGTTTCGTTCAGATGTTCTCCGATGTTGTCATGGGTCTTTCCAAGAAGAGATTCGAAGTTATCATCGATGAGCTGAAGGAAGAAAAGGGTGTCAAGCTCGACGTTGAACTCGACGCTGACGATATGAAGACCCTGACTGCAAAGTTCAAGGAATTCTACAAGTCCGAAAAGGGCGAAGACTTCCCGCAGGATCCGAAAGTTCAGCTCGAAAGAGCAATCGAAGCAGTATTCCGTTCCTGGAACAATGAACGTGCTATTTTCTACAGAAAGATGAATGACATTCCTTCTGACTGGGGAACAGCTGTCAACGTTCAGTCAATGGTATTCGGTAACATGGGCGAAAACTGTGCAACAGGTGTCTGCTTCACACGTAACCCGTCCACAGGTTCCAATGCTTACTTCTATGGTGAATACCTCGTCAACGCACAGGGCGAAGACGTCGTAGCCGGTGTCCGTACTCCTCAGCAGATCTCCAAGAAGGGATCCCAGGAATGGGCAAAGGGAATGGGCATCTCCGAAAAGGAAAGAAAAGAAAAGTATGCTTCCCTCGAAGAAGCTATGCCTGAAACATTCAAGGCTCTTGATGATGTCAGAATCAAGCTTGAAGCTCACTACCATGACATGCAGGATATGGAATTCACAATCCAGGATGGCAGACTCTTCATGCTTCAGACACGTAACGGCAAGAGAACAGCTGCAGCTGCTCTGAAAGTTGCTGTCGACATGGTCAAAGAAGGTCTCGTTACTCAGGATCAGGCTCTGATGATGGTTGAACCGAAGCAGCTCGATGACCTGCTCCATCCGATGTTCGATGCAGCTGAACTGAAGGCTCACGCTGACGATATCATCGCCAAGGGTCTTGCAGCTTCACCTGGCGCAGGTTCCGGTCAGATCGTCTTCACAGCCAGCGATGCAAAGGCATGGACAGATGCAGGCAAGAAAGTTGTCCTCGTCCGTCTTGAAACATCACCGGAAGACATCGAAGGTATGCACGTTTCCGAAGCAATCGTCACAGTCCGCGGCGGTATGACTTCACATGCAGCAGTTGTTGCCCGCGGTATGGGTGCCTGCTGTGTATCAGGATGCGGCGACATCTCAGTCGACGAAGCTAACAAGCAGTTCACAGTCAACGGCGAAACATTCAAGGAAGGCGATGTCATCTCTGTTGACGGTACAACCGGATATGTTTACAGAGGAGCCATCAAGACAGTTCCTGCTACAATCAGCGGAAACTTCAAGACATTCATGGATTGGGCTGACGCAAGACGTACTCTCATGATCCGTACCAATGCAGATACACCGGAAGATGCAGCTAAGGCTCTCGAATTCGGTGCTGAAGGTATCGGTCTTGTCCGTACAGAGCATATGTTCTTCAACAGCCCTGAAAGAATCATGGCAATCCGTATGCTGTGCGTAGCAAGAAATGACGAACAGCGTGCACTCGCTCTTGCTGAACTCGAACCGTATCAGCAGGAAGACTTCGAAGGAATCTTCGAGGCTATGAAGGGCCGCAGCGTAACCATCCGTCTGCTCGATCCGCCTCTGCATGAATTCCTCCCGAAGACAGATGAAGAAGCTAAAGAAGTTGCCAAGAAGCTCGGCATCACAATCAAGGCTGTCAGAGAAGCAGCAAGCGAACTTCATGAATTCAACCCGATGATGGGTCACAGAGGATGCCGTCTTGATGTTACATATCCTGCAATCGGCGAGATGCAGGCACGTGCAATCATCAATGCTGCTATCGAAGTCAACAAGAGACACAGAACATGGAAGGTTGTTCCTGAAATCATGGTACCGTTAGTCGGTGAACCTAAGGAACTCGAATATGTTGCAGGTCTGATCAGAAAGACTGCTGATGCTGTCATCGCTGAAAAGAAAGCAAAGCTGGAATACAAGGTCGGTACAATGATCGAAATTCCGCGTGCAGCTCTGCGTTCAGGCGATATTGCCAAGACTGCTGAATTCTACTCATTCGGAACCAATGACCTCACACAGATGACATTCGGCTTCTCCAGAGACGATGCAGGCAAGTTCCTTGGCGACTACTATGACAAGCACATCTATGAGAACGATCCGTTCGCTCATGTTGACACAGAAGGTGTCGGCAGACTGATCAAGATCGCAGCTGAAGAAGGTAAGGCTACACGTCCTGACATCCACCTCGGTGTCTGCGGCGAACACGGCGGCGACCCTGCTTCCATCGAATTCTTCAACAGCGTAGGCCTGAACTATGTATCATGCTCACCGTACAGAGTTCCGATCGCACGTCTGGCTGCTGCTCAGGCTGCAATCAAGCAGAACACTCCGGCACGCGCTCCCCAGGCTAAGGCTGCTCCGAAAAAGGCTGCCAAGAAAACAGCTAAAAAAGCAAAGAAGTAATTGAAACGATTGATTTGACTTAACAGTCAGATTACTGCAGTAAGCAAACTGTAAAACGTTCAGAGCGGCAGCTAAGATACCGCTTTGAATGAGAATGCATCAGACTGAAAAATCATTGAATCATACAGGAGAGACCGTCTTCCATTCGGACGGTCTTTCTTTTTGCTGTTTTGATCAATCAAACTTGAAAGAAGGAACAGTTCAACGGATAATATCAGTAAAGAGATCCGGAGGGAATATGGAAAAATATATCATGGCGATTGATCAGGGAACGACCAGTTCCCGCGCTATTCTTTTTGATCATGACTCAAAGATTGTCGCAACTGCGCAGCAGGAATTCACCCAGTATTTCCCGCAGCCGGGATGGGTGGAGCATAATGCAAATGAAATCTGGCTTTCGGTGCTTGCTGTCATGGCAACCTGTATTCAGAATGCCAAGATCGATCCCGGTCAGGTAGCGGGTATCGGTATTACCAACCAGCGTGAAACAACCGTTGTCTGGAATAAAGATACCGGACTGCCGATCTATAATGCGATTGTCTGGCAGTCAAGACAGACAGTCGATATCTGCGATGCTTTGAAGGAAGACGGTCTTGAACCGCTGTTTACGGAAAAGACAGGCCTCAGAATCGATCCGTATTTTTCAGCAACAAAAATCAGATGGATTCTGGATCATGTCGAAGGCGCACAACAGCTTGCCGAAGAAGGAAAACTGCTTGCCGGCACAATCGATACATGGCTGATCTGGTGCCTTTCCGGCATGAAGACACATGTCACCGACTACACCAATGCGTCGAGAACTCTTCTCTATAATATTTTCGAAAAGAAGTGGGATGAAGAACTCTGCAAGATCCTGAATATCCCGATGAGCATGCTGCCGGAAGTCAAGGACAGCTCATGCATCTATGCAAATACTGCCCGCTATCATTTCTTCGGACATGAAGTGCCGATTGCCGGCGTTGCGGGCGATCAGCAGGCTGCTCTTTTCGGTCAGGGATGCTTTGGAAAAGGCATGGCTAAAAATACATACGGAACAGGCTGCTTCCTTTTGATGAATACAGGTGAAGAAGCAATCCGTTCGAAAAACGGACTTGTCACAACCATCGCCTGCGGAATCAACGGAAAAATCACATATGCACTGGAAGGCTCTGTCTTTGTGGCTGGAAGCGCAATCCAGTGGCTGCGCGATGAGATGAAATTCTTCCCCAAGGCTGCCATGAGCGAAGACTATGCAGCAAGATCATCCAGCGATTGCGGCGTGTTTGTCGTTCCGGCATTTACCGGTCTTGGTGCGCCATATTGGGATGACCGCTGCCGTGGGGCAATCTTCGGAATCACACGCGGAACAAGTCAGGCAGATATCACAAGAGCAACTCTTGATTCGCTTGCCTATCAGACACGCGACGTTCTTGATGCAATGGAGCAGGACAGCGGCATTGACATCAGCACATTGAAAGTTGACGGCGGAGCATGTGCGAACAATCTGCTGATGCAGTTCCAGAGTGATCTTCTGCAGTGCGATATCACCCGTCCGACGGTTGTGGAAACGACTGCTCTTGGTGCTGCATATCTGGCAGGTCTTGCAGTCGGGTACTGGAAGGATATGAATGAAATTGCAAATGCTCTGAACATCGATCAGACCTTCCGTCCGCAGATGAGCGAAGCCGAAGCCAACCAGCTCTATGCAAGATGGACCAAAGCAGTGGAAGCTGCCCGTATGTTCCCGGCATCCGAATAATCAGCCATAATTGTATCGAAACCTCCAAAAAGGCGCATAAACAGCTGATTTCTGCATAATTTGCGCTTGATTCACGGAAAAAAATCACATATACTATCAGCGGAAACAAGGAGTGCGTGAGCACTCCTTGTCTTATGTTATGTCTGGAGGCATATGGAAAGA
>JAUNEN010000100.1:6649-10147 GCA_030525525.1 Erysipelotrichaceae bacterium | reverse complement strand
GCGCGCTCAAAGGCATCCTGAAAAAAAGAATCAAAACAGTATCCGGAAAGTGATGTATACAACTCATCTTTTGAGTGTTCATAGATTCAAAAGGGTGAAATGTGTATAATATTGCATGCATCAAAAAACAAAGAGGTATCTGAATGAAGCTGAAAGATTCATTAACCAATCTGAAAAGACACTCATTTCTCTTTGAACAGCTTGTCAAAAGAGATTTTGAGCATAAATATAAAAGAACCGCACTCGGTGCTTTATGGAGCGTGCTGTCACCTTTATTGACGCTGCTTGTCATGAAGGTTGTCTTTACGCAGTTCTTCGGAAGGAACACGCCGCATTATACGATCTATCTGTTTGCCGGAAATATCATCTTCTCCTATTACAGGGAAGCGACAACCAACGGCATGCAGTCGCTCATGCAGAATGCGAATGTCATCGACAAAATCAATCTGCCCAAGTATCTGTTTGTATTCTCAAGGAATGTGCAGGCGTTCTTCAACTTCCTGTTAACGGTGCTTGTGTTCTTTGTCTTCTGTATCTTTGATCACATTGAATTCGGCTTCCATATGCTGATGCTGATCTATCCGATTATCTGTTTATTGATTCTCAATGTCGGAATCGGTCTGTTTCTTTCGGCAATCTATATCTTCTTCCGTGATATGACCTATCTTTATCAGGTCTTTCTGACATTGCTGAACTATCTTTCAGCAGTCTTCTATACAATCGACGGCTACAGTCCGACCATTCAGAAGCTCTTCCTTCTGAATCCGGTTTATGTGTCAATCAAATATTTCCGTACCGTCGTCATTGACGGTGTCATCCCGTCATTCCAGTATCATCTGCTGATGCTCGGCTATTCGTTATTCTTCATGGCTCTTGGTTCTTATATGTATAAGAAATACAACCATCAGTTCATCTACTATCTGTAAGGAGAGATCATATGTCAGTTATCGAATGCAATAATGTCAGTATCCGTTACATCACAGGTGATCTCAAGGCAATCGGGCTCAAGGAGTTTGTGGTCAGAAAGCTGTCCGGCACCTATCATGTTGAAAATTTCTATGCCGACAAGCATATTACCTTCAAGCTTGAAAAGGGAGATATGCTCGGTATTATCGGCTCCAACGGCGCCGGTAAAAGTACACTCTTAAAAGCAATCACCGGAATTCTCTTGCCGGTAGAGGGAAGTGTCAAAGTGGAAGGCAAGATTGCCGCACTTCTTGAGCTGACAAGCGGTTTTGACGGCGATATGACCGTCCGTGAAAATGCATATCTGCGCGGGGCAATGCTTGGCTATACAAAGCAGTTTATGGATGACAAATATGATGAGATCATCCGTTTTGCGGAACTTGAGAAATTCCAGGATCACTATTTCAAGCAACTTTCATCCGGTATGAGAAGCAGACTTGCTTTCTCAATCGCATGTCTTGTCAATCCGGATGTATTGATTCTCGATGAAGTCTTATCAGTCGGTGACGGCGCTTTCCGTAAAAAGAGCGGCGACAAGATGAAGGAAATCCTGGCCGGCGGTATCACCGGAATTCTGGTTTCCCACAGCCTTTCACAGATCAGGGAGCTGTGCAATAAAATCTTATGGATTGACCATGGCAATCAGATTGCTTTCACGGATGATGTGGAGCTGTATTGCGATGCTTATGAGCAGTTCTTAAGAACCAAGCGGCTTCCGGCAAGCATGGATGATATCTATGAACTGGCGGCTGATCACAGACAGCTGATGAGGGAAAAGGAAGAAGAAAAAATGCGCACCGAAGCTGAAAAGCTTCAGCACATTCTTGAAGAAGGCGACAGACAGTCAGCCATCAACGCATCAATCAACATTTTGAAAAAGAGCTGCCCGTCGGCTCTGAATCCTGAATATCTGACGGAGAACAAGGAGTAAGTTTTATGGGAAATGATCCGAAGGTCAGTGTGATCATTGCAGTCTACAACGCTTCAAAGCATCTGCGCGAATGCCTTGACAGTGTCATCAATCAGACATTGAAGGAAATTGAAATCATCTGTGTCAATGACGGCTCAAAGGATGATTCTCTTGATATTTTAAGAGAATATGAGGCAAAGGATGACCGTGTGATTGTCATTGACAAGGAAAACGGCGGTGCCGGCAGTGCCCGCAACAAAGGTCTTGAAATTGCAAAGGGTGAATATCTTTCTTTCCTGGATGCGGATGACTTCTTCGATGAAAAGATGCTCGAAAATGCATATGATAAGGCAAAGGCTGCACAAGCCGACATCATGGTATTCGGCTCCGATCAGTACAGAGATGATCTCAATGAATTCAAAAAGGTGAACTGGGTCATCCGTGCAAAGGAGATTCCGAACTACCGCCCGATGAATCAGAGACAGTTTACCGACAATATCTTCAAGGTATTTGTCGGCTGGGCATGGGATAAGCTCTTTAGGGCTGAATTCATCCGTGAAAATGACATCACATTCCAGGAAATCAGAACATCCAATGATATGCGCTTTGTCTTTCTGGCAATTGCTCTGGCAAAGAGAATTGAAGTTGATACGGATATCTATGCACATCAGAGAAGAGATGATCCTTCATCACTTTCCAATACCCGTGAAAAGAGCTGGGACTGTTTCCATGAAGCTCTCAACAGCCTGAAGGAAAAGCTGATTGAACACGGCATGTTTGATGAAGTGAAGCAGGATTACATCAACTACACCCTGCATGCAAGCTTATGGAATCTGACCACAATCAAGGGTGAAAAGCAGGAAGTTTTATACAACAAGCTGAGAGATGACTGGTTCGATGAATTCGGCATCAACGCACATGATGAATCGTATTTCTACAACAAATCGGAATACAGCCAGTACAAAGCTGTCAGAAGAATGACATTCAAAGAGTGGACGCTGTATAACAAAGCCCGCAAGGAAGCGAAGAAGATCTTAAGCAAAAAGCCCTTCAGAAGAATTTTGAAAGGAGGAAACTGATATGCCCAAAGTATCCATTCTGATCCCGGCATACAATGTCGAACCCTACCTTGTCGAATGCATGGAGAGCGTTGTCAATCAGACACTGAAAGATATCGAAATCATCTGTGTCAATGACGGCTCGACAGACAATACCCTGAACATCCTGAAAGAATATGCCGCCAAAGATGACAGAATCATCATCATTGATAAAGTGAATGAAGGTTACGGCATCGGCATGAATACAGCCTTCGCAAGAAGCACAGGTGAGTATATCGGTATTGTGGAACCGGATGATTTCGTCCCTCTTGAAATGTACAAGGAATTATATGATATCGCTCATGCGCATCATCTGGATCTGCTCAAAGCTGATTTCTACCGTTTCGTGACAGGTGAAAACGGCGAATATGAAAAGAGTCTCTTCAGGCTTTCCAACAAGCCTGAGCAGTACAGAAAAGTATTCAATCCTTCCGAAACTCCGGAAGCACTCAGATGGACAATGAATACATGGAGCGGCATCTACAGACGTGCATATCTTGAAGAAAACCACATTCTTCATAACAC
>JAUNEN010000100.1:0-6549 GCA_030525525.1 Erysipelotrichaceae bacterium | reverse complement strand
GACTTCACAATGAAGCGCATCGGCGAAGAATTCCGTGAAGAATATCTTGACCGCTGGAGCAGAGAATACAGAAGGGCAAGACAGCAGGGAGAGCTTTCAGCCAATGTATTTACACAGTTTGCCTGGAAGAATATCAACCTTCTGATCGACAATCCGAAAGAATTCTATGAGAAGAACTACGCTGCAATTCTGCCCGGCACAGCCAACTTCATGATTCAGAATCAGGAAGGCGATCACTCATTCAAGGGAAAGATCAAAAAGGCAATCCCCGAACCGATCAAAAACAGAATCAAAAAGATGATCGGCAGAGCCTGATCCATTCAATTAATCCGGTTTCAGATGAAGCCGGATTTTCATTTGGGCAAAAAGAAAAACGGCATGATTTCTCATGCTGCTGTGAAGGATGGATTAAAGGGAAAGGGCAGCACAGAGTCCTGCTTCGGTTGCCTTGTTGGCAGGGCCTGCCTCTTTGGCATCACCGATGACATAGACTTCTTCGCAGACAGCTTTCGCAGCTTCTTCCAGCGGGTTGTAAGGTTTGACTCCCATCGCCAGAACGATGGTATCAAATTCTCCGATTATGATCTCTTCTCCGCCCTTTTCATAGACGACACCGTCTTCATTGAACTTCTTCACGGTTGCGTTCACGATCTTCTGTACGCCGTGTTCTTTGAGTCTTGGAATCAGGAAGGCTCGTGGTGCAGACTGTTCATCCAGAGGATCGAAAAGAAATGATGAAATTGCATCTGAAAAGCAGGTAACTTATGATGTTTTCACAAGGAGACTATCAACATGAAGAAAGTATTGGTAATCGGCGGAACGGGGACAATTTCAACTCCGGTCACTGCTTCGCTTGCAAAGAATCCGGAAGTGGAATTATTTGTGCTCAACAGAGGAAACAGAAAAGATTCATTTCCTGAAAGTGTTCATCGTCTGACCGGAGATATGCGGGCGGATGTCAACGGCGTCAGGGAAACACTTGCAGGAATGGAGTTTGATTCTGTCATCAATTTCATCATCATGACACCTGCAGAAGCAAAAACCAACATTGAGCTGTTCAAAGGGAAAACAAAACAATTCATCTTCATTTCCACGGTCTGTGTTCTGAATCATTCAACTTCCTGCAATGTGGATGAGACAATGGCATACGGCAATCCTTATTCGGCTTACGGTCAGAACAAGGAAGCTTGTGAAAAGCTCTTCCTTGATGCTAAGGAAAAGGAAGGTTTTCCGGTGACAATCGTGAGACCCACACAGACATATTCCGATTCCAGATATCCGCTTTCAATCAAGGGAAAGACATACTGGTCAGTGGCTTCAAGAATGCTGAGAGGCAAGGAAGTCATCATCCATGGCGACGGGCAGAATACATGGGCATGTACGCATGCGTCGGATTTTGCCAAGCTGTTCCTGCCGCTTGTATGCAATCCCGATACGATCGGTGAAATCTATCAGGTGATGAATGACGAAGTATATACATGGGATATGATCTATGAAGCACTCGCCGATGCGCTCGGTGCGGAATACAAGCCTGTTTATATTTCAGAATATCTCCTGGATCACTCTAAAGCATATGATTTTAAATCAAGCATGCATGGCGACAAGCACTTCTCGGTGATCTTCGATATTTCCAAAGCAAAGAAGTACTGCCCTGATGTCACATTTGATATCGATATCCGCAAAGGCGCAAAGATGTATGTTGAATACATGAATGCACATCCTGATGAAAAGAAAGAAGATGAAGCATTTGATGCCTGGTGTGATGAAACAATTGCGAAATATAAAAAGTTCGCAGCTGAATTCACGGAAAATCTTTAATCAATGAGGATACTGACCCGCTAAACGGGAATGTATCTTTTTTTTCGCTTTTTTTGAGGAAACAGTAAGGCTGAATTGAAGAATAGTAAAGGAAGCTTGCGGCAGAAGTTTCTCACTTCTTTACAGGCAGGGCATCCATTGTCCTGCACCGGCTTAATGCCGGCCTGAGTGAATCATTCATATATTCGGAGGATAAAAAACTGAATGAAAGAAATCAATCTCAACGCCTATATGGCAGCCAACAGCAAATACTTCAACGCTTCTTCACTCCCGGCAATCAGAAATGCTTTAAAGAATCTTCCTGATGACTCAGCCGTCACATTGGAATCGGCAGAACTGAAGGACCCGACGATCGTACTTGTGATTTCATTGTTTGTCGGCGGATTAGGGATCGATCGTTTCATGATCGGTGATATCGGCATGGGAGTTGCCAAATTATTGACTCTCGGAGGATGCGGAATTCTTTCAATCATTGACTGGTTTACGATCATGAAGCGGACAAGGACTGTCAATTACGAGAAATTCATGAGTCATCTGGCTGTGACAGCTCCTGAAGCAGGCGGATTTGCAGAGTCATATGATGCGCAGTCTGTACAGATTGCTCAGCAGAATTTCTGAGCACCCGCTGTTTCCGTTTCTAAGTGCCGCGATCATTGCCCTTGTTTTCTATGCATGCGGAATCAGAATATGTCCGTTTTACAATCTGTTTCATAAACCGTGTCCCGGATGCGGATGTACAAGGGCATTCGCTGCATTGTTAACGGGAGATATCTCCGGATCATGGGAGTACAATCCTTCCGTGATCTGTATTCTCTCTTTTTCCCTTATCATTTATCCGTTTCGCAGTACATTAAGAGAATATGTACAAAGACATCCGTTAGCAGCCGGAATCATTGTGATTATGATCGGTGCTGCTTTATGGATTCGTAATCTGAATCATCTGTTGCTTTAAAGAAAGAACCGTTCCGGATCATCAAATGACGGAACGGTTTCACATATTTTCGGATCGATGAATATCAGATATGTAATATGATCATTTCTGTTTTTTCGATTAACAAAAATCAACAATCATACAGAAAGGCGGTGTTCAATGCCTGAACAACAAAACATAGAATGGAAAGAATCCTGGCAGGATGAATATCTGAAATGGATCTGCGGTTTTGCCAATGCACAGGGTGGAAAACTGTATATCGGATGCGATGACAGAGGAAATGTTGTCGGGATCCAAGACTCCAAAAAGCTTTTAGAGGACATACCGAATAAAGTGCGGGAGACCATGGGGATTATTGTCGGTGTCAATCTTTTAACTCACGAAGGAGTGTATTGAAATTGATGTACCTTCCTACCCGATCGGGATCTCCTGTAAAGGCATCTACTATTATCGCAGCGGCAGTACGAAACAGGTTCTGACCGGTCCGGCTCTTGAATCATTTCTGATGAGAAAGCACGGGGCAACCTGGGATAATTCTTCGATGCCTGCATTTACCATGAATGACATTGATGATAACGCTGTAGCCTTATTCAAAAAACTTGCGGCAAGGAAAGGCCGTATTGATTCGATTCTTCTGGATGAACCGAAGGATGTTTTGCTGGATCGGCTCCATTTGGTTAACGGTGAGTATCTGAACAATGCAGCGATGCTTTTGTTCAGTAAGGATCCGGAAAGATATCAGTTGGGTGCTTTCATGAAGATCGGCTATTTTGAAAATGATGCAGACCTTCTTTATCAGGATGAGATCCATGGATCGCTTTTGGAACAGGTGGACAAGGCGATTGATCTGATCTACCTGAAATACATGCGTGCAAAGATAACCTATCAGGGATTACAGAGGATTGAGAGATATTTTGTACCGGAAGCTGCACTTCGTGAGGCTTTGTTAAATGCAGTTTGCCATAAACAGTATCAGTCCGGTGTTCCGATACAGATCAGCGTCTATGAAGACAGATTGTATGTTGCAAATGTCGGAAGTTTGCCGGAAGACTGGACGCTTGAAAAACTGATGAACAAGCATACTTCAAAACCATATAATCCCAATATTGCCTATGTCTTTTACCTTGCCGGATTCATTGAAAGCTGGGGCCGCGGCGTTGAAAAAATCTGTAAAGCTCTGAAGAATGAGAATCTGCCGATGCCTGAATACACTGTCAATTCAGATGATATCATGATTAAGTTTTCCGGCACCGAAGACTGTATCGTCAGAGTTCCCAGGCAGTTATCAGAAAAGTTTTCTGAAAAAGAACAGAAAATTCTTGATTTGATTTTAGAAGATCCCGGCTATACTTCTCAGCAGATCGCACAGAGACTGAATGTAAGCAGAGTGTCTGTAACAAAATATCTGAAAACTTTGAAGGAAAAAGGATTGGTTGAAAGAGTAGGCTCTGACCGTAAAGGGTATTGGCGGATCAGAAATTGAAACATCTTTTGTTATTTGAGTTTCCTGATGATAAAACGTATTAAAAAATCTGAGTCTTAAACATACAAAGGTGAGAGAATGAGATAAGATTTTTGTCTCTTGCTTAAGATTCGTGTGAATATCAGAAAATAACCGTTCCGCCTTAACTGACGGAACGGTTTTAAGTATCGATTACTTGTTTCCTGATTTGATATTCTGATCAAGCTGCGAGCGGATCTCTTTTGAACGGAAGAGATAATCCTGAATGCCCTGATGAATGGCAGTGAATTTTTCCTTCCGGTATTTTACATTCTTTCCGAGCAGACATTTCAGTGAAACGCCGCAGTATTCAATTACATGCAGAGCAGAATTTCCGGGAGGGTTGTACTTCTTTGCGTTGATCAGTGAGTTGCGGTAGAAATAACGATAGTTTTTGATGCGGTTGGGATTGTCTTCTTCGATGACTGTCATTGCTTTGGTGTTTGCACATTTATGAATGACTTTCGATCTGCCGACAAACCACCCATCACCATAATATCTGCCGAGTCTCTGCGTATATTCGGTATCATCCGCCCAGATGAAGTAGTCCTTCATTGGTGCGCCGATCTTCCTGATTGCATCAACGGGAATGAGCAGGGAAACGAATGTGGCATGTCTGATTCTGACAATGCCGTCATCCAGATGTCTGTACCAGTCGGCGTAGCCGTTATCGCTTTTTGTCAGATTGATAACAGGTACATTGATCGGCTCATCATTGATACCGAAAACGGCACTCGCCAGATATCCGATTTTTTCGTCCTTGAGATTTTCTTTTGCCTTGACGAGTTCTTCAAGAGCGGTTTCTGTAGGCATGGAGTCATCATCCATAATCCATACCCAGTCATAATCCATCTTTGAAACCATCTTCATGCCTTCACTGAAGCCGCCTGCACCGCCGAGATTTTCACTCATTGTATGCAGTTCGCATTTTTCATGATGAAGTGCACCGCCTTCTTCAAAAAGCTTTTCGGTGCCGTCGGTGGAGTGATTGTTAATAATGATAATCTTTTCAACCGGACGGCTCTGGTTGAGAATGCAGGTGATGCATTCTGTCAGTAATTCTTTGCGGTTGTATGTCACAACAAGTGCAGCGATTTTTTCCATAAATGATTCTCCGTTATTTTTTGATCACAGAACGTGCTTTGATCAATAGTCTCAGCAGTCCGTACATTCTGTATTTCAATGCTGTTACAAAGATGTATTCCTGCTTTGTGAGCAGTTTTGAAGATACTTTTGAAAGAGCTGACGCATAAGGTTCTTTTTTCAGCTGTTCATCAATCATGCGGTTGACTTCATGCGTGCTCTTTTCTTTCAGGCAATAGTAATAATAATTCAGATATGAGTTGAAGCTGGTCAGCTCCTTCATGGACAGTGCATCATAAAGAATCTGTTCTTTCTGATAAGCATTCAGGAACTTCTCAGTCTCTTCATAATACTTTTCAAAATGAGAGATCAGTTCCGGATCAAACCGATAAGAGGCTGAGCCTGCTTCTTTTCTGTAACAATACAGGAAGTCAGTCGCATATGCAATCTGACGTGCTGTTTCAAATGCATAGAGATTGAAAATGTTGTCTTCCATTCTCTTCATACCGGGAATAAATGTCAGATCATTCTGAATCAGAAAGCTCTTTCTGTAGATCTTAGCCCATGGCACACCGGCTGCGATTTCAGGCGGATAGTATGCACAAATTTTCTTGCCGACCAGCTGATACAGAAGAAGATTTTTATCTTCATCCTTCAGGATGGCTTTTTCTGTATTCAGGAATCTGTTCTGAACTGTCCGCTCACCGTAATAAACCGTACAGTCACAGACGGCAATATCGGAATCTGTATCTTTGATTATCTGAACCAGCTGTTTCAGATAATCGCGTTCAATCCAGTCATCCGGATCGATGAAGCAGATGTATTCACCAACTGACAGAGAAAGGCCTTTGTTGCGGGCAACACAGACACCGCCGTTATCCTGTCTGACATAAAGGAAACGGGCATCCTGCCTTGCATAGAATGAACAGACTTTGCCGACATAATCCTCTGATCCGTCATCCACCATGATCGCTTCAAAATCAGAAAACGTCTGAATCCGGATGGAATCCAGGCACTTTCTGAGAGCATTCTCTTTGATGTTGTAAATCGGCAGGATCACTGAAACAGCAGGCATGATTTCTCCTTTGGTGTATTGTAATTGTACAATGCGCGAAAACGATGATCAACGCAATGAAGCGCCGCGAAGATGTTTCTTCACATGAAAAAATCTCCGCAGAAATCAATCTGCGAAGATTCATCATACTTTTCAGTTTTT
>JAUNEN010000026.1 GCA_030525525.1 Erysipelotrichaceae bacterium | reverse complement strand
AAAGGAAGAGTTCTCTCTTCCTTTTCATTTTTAAATGCTATAATGGCATAACGGGTTCGGAGGAAGATTTATGAAGATCGGTGTAATTTCACTTGGCTGTGCCAAAAATCTTGTGGATACGGAAAATCTGCTGGGAATTCTCTCGGCAAGTTCGCAGGAGATTGTGACTGACTATGAAGAAGCAGAAGCGATTATTATCAATACATGCGGCTTTATTGAAAGTGCAAAAACCGAAGCGATCGACACCATCCTCTCAACTGCGGATCTCAAGGAAGGCAATCTGAAAAAGCTGATTGTCATGGGCTGTCTTTCCACCCGCTACAAGGAACAGCTGGTTGAGGAAATGCCGGAAGTTGACCGTTTTATTTCAATCAGAGAATATTCAGAGCTCGGCCGGATTCTTTCCGAAACGCTCGGTGTGCGGATTGTCAATAACTACGGCAAAACACAGCGTATTCTCTCCGGCAAGCCATGGATGGCTTATCTCAGGATTGCGGATGGCTGCGACAACAGATGCAGCTATTGTGCAATTCCTCTGATCAGAGGAGACATGCATTCGGTTGATGAGGAAACACTGATCGCTGAAGCAAAGCGTCTGATTGAGGGCGGTGTCAAAGAACTCAATCTGATTGCCCAGGATTCTTCACGCTACGGCTATGATCTTGACGGACAGCTTCATCTTTCCGGTCTGTTAAGAAAACTTGATGCACTTGAAGGTGTGAAGTGGATCCGTGTTCTCTATCTCTACCCGGATGAAATTCCCGATGATCTGATCGGCACGATGAAGGAGTGCACACACGTACTGCCTTATTTTGATATCCCTGTTCAGCATGGAAACAACCGCCTTCTGAAAGAAATGCACAGAAGAGGAAGCCGTGAGCTGATCATTGAAAGATGCCGCAGAATCCGTGAAGAACTGCCCGAAGCAGTTTTAAGAACAACCCTGATTACCGGCTTCCCGGGTGAAACCGAAGCCGAACATGAAGATACGCTCAGCCTGATGAAGGAAGTGCGCTTTGATCATCTCGGCGCATTTACCTATTCAAGCGAAGAAGATACGCCTGCCTATGAAATGGAAGATAACGTCAGTCCCGAAGTCAAGGAAAGAAGACTTTCCGAGATCATGTCTCTGCAGGCTGAAATCTCTGAAGAACTTCTGAATGAAAGATGCGGCACCGTGATGGAAGTCCTTGTCGAAAGCAGGGATGATCTCAGCCGGATGTATGTCGGCAGAAGTGCGATGTTTGCCCCGGACGGGGTGGATGGCTGCGTCCGCTTCAGAAGCGACCGTATCTATGAAGCCGGAGATTTTGCATTCGTGAGAATCAAGAGGGCTGCCGGTCATAATCTGATCGGTGAAGCAATCGACATGCAATGAAAGGAACTCTATGTATCATATTTCCGACTGTAAAAAATACAGCCGCTGTCAGCGCCTGTTTGTTCTGGAAACGGAAAGTGAAAAGCAGGAATACCGCCCGTATGTAAGACTTGATGAAGAAGTTACGCTGTTAGCCAAAGAAAAGCTCGGCATCAGAGATTGCTTCAAAGGGGAACGGGGCGATCCGTTTGAGCGTACACTGCAGGCTCTTGAGACGGAAGAATGGCTGATGAAGGCCAGATTTGAATACAAGGGACTCAGAGTGAAGATTCCTTTTCTTCACCGCACGCCCGAAGGCTGGGAAGTCTACTTCCTGTTTGCCGGACTGAATCCGAGAAGCGATGATATGCAGTTCTATTGCGACAGTGCATGGGTACTCAAAGGAATCGGTCTCAATATCACAGACTGGTATATCATCCATCTCAATGGATCCTATGTCCGTGAAGAAGAACTCGATCCTGAGAAGCTGTTTATCATCAGCGACAGGTTCTATAACCATAAGGGCAATCCATCCGTACGGGTCGATGAAGCGATCACTTCCCGTATGAGAGATCTCAGCGGCGATATCGAAAAGATGGATCAGCTTCTCAAAGACGGGGCACCTGAAGCAGTGCGCACAAATGCCTGCACCGGCAGATCGAAATGCCGCCACTATGCAGAGTGCTTCCCGGGTGAAAAGGAAGAGGATGACCGCTCGATCATTCATCTGATCGGCTCCCAGCACCGCTTTGAGATGAAGAAGCACGGACTTGCCAGACTGAAGGATGCCGACAGCAGACTGATTGAAGGAACCCGCCAGCAATATGCGCAGATCAAGGCGGATGAAAATCCGGACGGACTGTTTGTCGATCGGCCTGCGCTTCATGCATGGCTTGAATCCGTTCAGTTTCCGATTACATTCATCGACTTTGAGTGGGAAAGATTCGCCATTCCGCCGTATGTAGGAATGAAGCCCTACGATGTGCTTCCCTTTGAATACTCAATCGATATTCTTCATGAAGACGGAACCCGCGATCACAAGGTTTATCTTTCAACAGGCGATGACAGACGGGATATGGCGGAAAATCTTCTGAAGGATATACCGCGTGAAGGAAGCGTCATGGCATACAATGCGGAAGGCGCTGAAAAAATCAGAATCCGCGAGCTTGCAGATCTGTTTGAAGATCTTTCCAAACCTCTGCTTGATATCAATGAGAGAATGGAGGATCTGCAGCTTCCGTTTGAAAACGGCGTCATCTATGATGTCAGAATGAGAGGGCAGTGGTCGCTCAAGATTCTGATGAGCATGATGGACGATCCCGGATATCATGATCTTGATATCCAGCAGGGAATGGACGCTGTCTTCGAATGGCGCCATCTCGATCTTTCCGAAGATGTCGAAAACCGCGAGCAGATCATCGAAAACCTCAAGGCGTACTGCGGTATGGATTCCTATGCGATGACCGTGGTGTTTGAGTGGCTGAAAAAACTTGACGGCAGTTGTGCCTGAAAACGGCAGACTGCCTTTTTTCATTCCTGCACCGATCCTGTCAACAAAAATCAAAATACATATATGTTTTTTCTCCTGATTAAGTTAAAATGAAATCAGGAAAAAACAGTACCAAAAAATCATTGAATAACCCGGAAAGGTTTCTTTCCGTTTGCCGCAATATGCAGTAGAAATGGAGGCAGAATATGCGGTTTGAAATTGTAGGAAAAAATGTTGAAATCTCGGACACGATGAGGGAGAGAATTGAACTGAAGCTGTCCAACCTGGACAAGTATCTTCTGATCAATCCCGACACGATCGCAAGAGTTGTCGCTCGTGTTTATCCGGATTCAGAGAAAGTAGAGGTGACCATTCCCACCAAAGTAGGAATCCTGAGAGCGGAGGTCGTCGAAGACGATTTCTATGCCGCTCTTGATGCCGCAATCGACAAGCTTGAGGACCAGATCCGCAGGCAGAAAACAAGACTATCCAAAAAGCATCGTGAACATCTCGCAAAAGCATTCATTGACGAAGCTGAGCAGGTTGAAAGGGCCGAATATGATATTCCGGTCAGAACAAAGACAGTCACGGCAGATGAGCTGACACTTGATGATGCGATCATGCAGATGGAACTGTCGGGACATAACTTCTACATCTATACCGATGAGGAAAGCGGCAGAATTTCTGTTGTTTACAGAAGAAGTTCCGAAGGCTACGGTCTGATTGAGGTTGAGCAGGAAGACTGACCTGATGTGAGCCAAAGGGAAGCAGCAGTGCTTCCCTTTTTTGGTGCCTGAAAATGAAAACAGGCTGTGAAGCCTGTTCAGATGATTGCCATAATCATGACTGCCAGATTGACGATCGTGAAGGATACGATGCCCGGAATGATCGAATGGCACTGATTGTAAAGATAGGAGAGAACTGCCGTCAGCAGCAGCCAATAGGGAAGGGTCCGTACAAGAACCATCAGATCCCATGTTGTGAATACGATCGTTGTGAATAAGCCGAATATGATTGCCGAGATCAGGATTGCCTGCAGCTCTTTGTTCCGCACATCCATATGATCGGTCAGATTTTTGAATCCGATGTTGATCATGCACGCCTCCATGATGGAGAAGGCGATCATCATGCCCGGTCTTGCATATCCGACACCGATCAGCAGCTGGCCTGAGGGAAGCAGAAGTTCCGCTTTCAGGAAAGAGCCTGCAAACCAGGTCAGGGCAGTGATCAGAACGATGCCGATTCCCGTAAACAGCAGCGAATCCCCGATCATATTGCGGGAGCGCTCGGTATGGCGCTCAATCAGCGGCCAGTTGTAGGCGATCAGTGCCGAAGAGCATAGATTCACACTTGCCATCAATGCAATCCAGTAATCGGTTGTCAGCATGTTGACGGCATATGACAGAGGTCTGATCAGGATGATCAGAAACACTGATATCAGTATATGTTTACCCGACAGGGTTGAAACTGTCTTGTTTGACATAAATTACTCCAAATGAAACAGATAGCTTTTTTATCTTATCATAGACAGCTGAATGCACACAAACTGAAAAATCCCGGGGTGTTACGGTTTTTGTAACAGAAGCTTTTAAAAGCAGTGATATGTTGAGTCCGGAGGTTATGTTATGAATCTGAATGAAATGACATATCAGCAGAAGCGCAGCATCGTCAAAGAGATCGGCGATGCATATCAGAGATCCTTGCGCCGGATTGAAATCACCGAGCACAGCGGCTCGAAGTATCAGCATGAAATCCTCAAGGATGACTATGAAATGAAATGGTTTCTGGAAAGGGCACTCAGAGACTGTTCACAGGAGAGTATCCGGATATTGACAAACGATTATCTGAAGAAATCCGACAAATACTGGTATCTGAATTATTATGCAACAAGCAGCTATTACCGCCTGAAGCGCAAGGCCCTTGATGAATTCCTGCATTCGATTGATCTGAACTGAAGATTTACCGTGATGTTCAGCGAAAATTCAGAAAAGGCAGGGGCAGTGCGGGTGAAGAGATGTTTACCGTTTTGTACGAATGTGATAAGATTATTTCACAAAGTGTCCTGCATATTAAGTGTGAATTGGGCTGATTCAAAACTGATCATTGACGGGTAATACATACGCATCGGCTTGTATGACTCATTTGCCTTTCAGGCATATGCGCGGTTTGTTATCACTCAGACTCAGCCTCGTAAGCGCTTACAGAAATGAAGCTGGACATTGGTGAAGAATGCAGTGAGGAGGATATATTAGAATGCTGAAAGGTATTGCTGCTTCACAGGGTATTGCTGTTGCAAAGGTCTACAAGCTTGAACAGCCGGTTCTGGACATTGTCATGAAGACATCCGAGCCGGAAGAAGAACTCGCAAAACTGGATGCTGCTTTTGTTAAAACAGTAGCTGACATTGAAAAAATCAAGGAAGTCGCTTCCAAGTCTCTGGCTGCTGAAGAACTCGCAGTCTTTGATGCGCATCTGATGATGGCAAACGATCCTGAACTTCGTTCCCAGATCGAAGACATGATCAAGAATGACAAGGTGAATGCTGAATATGCAACTGAGCAGGTTGCCAATATGATGGTCACAATCTTCGAGTCCATGGAAGATGCTTATATGAGAGAAAGAGCTGCCGACATCAAGGACGTTACTTTCCGCTTAAAGTGCAACCTCTGCGGTAAGGTCATCCCGAACCTGGCTACAATCGACACACCGGTTGTCATCGTTGCCAAGGACCTGACACCTTCCGATACAGGTTCCCTGAACAAGGAATTCGCAAAAGGCTTCGCTACCGAAATCGGCGGCCGTACAAGCCACAGTGCAATCATGGCTCGTTCCCTGGAAATCCCGGCAGTTGTCGGTGTTACAGGAATTCTTGATGCAGCAAAAGAAGGCGATGAAGTCATCCTCGACGCAATCAGCGGCGAAGTTATTCTGAACCCGACAGCTGAGCAGGTTGCTGAATATACAAAGAAGGCAGAAGAATTCAAGGCTCAGAAAGAAGCTCTCAAGGCTCTCAAGGATCAGCCGTCCATCTCCACAGACGGACACAAAGTTCTCTTAGTCGGCAACATCGGTTCCCCGAAGGATGCTGAAGGCGTTGTTGAAAACGGCGGCGAAGGCGTAGGTCTCTTCCGTACAGAATTCCTCTACATGAAGAGCGAAGACTGGCCCGATGAAGATACACAGTATGAAGCTTACAAGGCAGTTCTTGAAACAATGAACGGCAAGCCGGTTGTCATCCGTACACTCGACATCGGCGGCGACAAGAAGCTGAAGTACTATGAATTCGAAGAAGAAATGAACCCGTTCCTCGGCGTTCGTGCTGTCCGTTTCTGCTTAATGCGCAAGGACATCTTCCGCACCCAGCTGAGAGCTCTGCTCAGAGCTTCCGCTTACGGAAAACTCTGCATCATGTTCCCGATGATCGCAACTGTTCAGGAATTCAAGGATGCAAAGGCATGCTACGAAGAAGCACGTGCTGAACTGATCGCTGAAGGCGTCAAGGTCGGTGACGACGTTGAAGTCGGCTGCATGATCGAAATCCCGGCTGCAGCAGTTCTCGCTGACAAGCTCTCCAAGTATGCAGACTTCTTCTCAATCGGTACAAACGACCTGATTCAGTACTCCATGGCTGCTGACCGTATGAGCCAGCCTGTCTCCTATCTGTATCAGCCGCTGAACCCGTCCATTCTCCGCCTTGTCAAGATGACAATCGATGGCGCTCACAAGAATGGCAAGTGGTGCGGTATGTGCGGTGAGATGGCCGGTGACGAAACAGCTGCTCCGCTGCTGCTGGGTCTCGGACTTGATGAATTCTCCATGTCCGCAACTTCCATCCTCAAGGCAAGACAGATCATCAACGGTCTCTCCTATGAGGAAATGAAGGCTCTTGCTGATAAGGCAATCGAGTGCGACACCATGGAAGATGTTTCCGCTCTCTGCGCTGAAACACTGAAATAATCAGAAGATTCCGACAGGACTGCCGTGAAAAACGGCAGTCTTTTTTGATGCGCACAACATAAAAAAACCGACAGGTTATGTCGGTTTCAGTGCTGATTAATGGCGTCTGCCCGGGATCGGGTAGGTGGAAGGAATATAGAATTCTTTCATATCATCAAGTCGGATACAGCCGAGCGCTCTGCCGAACACGCAGCCGCAGTCGATGTGAAGAATGGTATCATCCTTTCCGTGGATGATCTTTCCTTCATACTCAGGACCGTACAGGAAAGTCGGTGAATGGCCGACAATCAATGTCGCATCCTGAACCGGATTGTCATCGATACCGATATGTGCCCAGACAAGAATCTGCTCAGGTACCTGGGACATCCTCATGTTGGAGCCCGTATACTCTTCGGTCAGCCCCGCATGAACCAGAAGGAATTTTCTGCCGTTGATCTTCAGATATTTGTACAGCAGCTTGTCCTCCAGAAACAGCTTGATGTCATAGCATTCGGGGAAATCAAGATCCATGAACTGATCCATGGTTGAATATCCGCCGTTATAATGCAGCCAGCACATCAGATCATCGGTCATATCGATGGAATTGTTATCTTTCTTTGCGTCAATCAGCTCCTGGCAGTAGCGTGCAAGCCAGACATCATGGTTGCCGAAAATCAGATGCATATTGTCGTGTGCCATGATTTCACGCAGAAGTGGAATGGAATACTTTCCTCTGTCACAGACATCGCCGACGATCCACATATCATCATATTCATTGAATTCAATTAAATTCAGCATGGCATCGAATTCTTCTTTGCAGCCATGCAGATCACTGATTACATAGGTTGACATGATATATCCTCGAAAAAATCATAAATATTTTAACATATGCATGACCTTTTGCGCATCAATACATCGATTTTTACACGACAGACTTTTCTTACTTTCCGGTTCCTTTCATATCGTGTTCACTGAAATCAGCTTCTGAGTCAATGACATGAATCACTGCCTTTCTGCGGCTGAAGGTGACAGAAACCTTCTGGTCTTTCTCAAGATCCTTGAAATCAATCATTCTTTCATCATTGAAGAGCAATACTTCCTGATCGCTTCCGATACAGAGTTTTCCGTCGTGACAATCAAACTCATCATCTTCAGATGAATCCTCATCCATGGTCTCTTCAGTTTCTTCTGTTTCATCAAGTTCAAGAACTGCTCCTTCTTCCGAGTTTTCAATGACCGTAGCCGTATATGTCACTGCGGAGTTTTCCGCATTCACCGTGCATCCCGCACAAAGCAGCACAAGCGCCGCCAGGAATAATTTCTTCATATCAGTTTCCTCCTGACGCTTAAAAGAATAGAAGAGCTGAATGTGTTCTGTGTGGTTTTAATATGAACAATATGTGAACATGCACAGGATACCATGCATGCGCAAAAGAGTTTAATATGTTCACAAGAAGAGAAGTCTTTGCTATAATAGTTGCGTTAAAATTTACTGAAGGGAGTATCTCAATGGGAAGAGCACATGAAGTACGCGCTGCCTCCATGGCAAAGACAGCGGCAATCAAATCCAAACTGTACTCAAGATTTGGAAAAGAGCTGTATATCGCAGCGAAGAGCGGTGTTCCTGATCCGGATATGAACCTCGCATTAAAGAGAAAGATCGCCGAGGCCAAATCAAACCAGATTCCTGCTGATGTCATCAAGAGAGCCATCGATAAAGCCAAGGGCGGTTCCGATGAAAGCTATGATGAAGCACGTTATGAAGGTTTCGGACCTGGCAACTGCACACTGATTGTTGACTGTCTGACTGACAACACAAACCGTTCACTGACAAACGTCAAGACAGCCTTCAACAAGAGCCGCGGTGCAAAGATGGCCAATGCCGGCGCTGTTTCATTCAATTATGAAAATGTCGGTCTGTTCATTTTCCCTTATGAAGATGAAGAGGCGATGCTTGATGCGATGATGGAAGCAGAAGTTGATGTTCAGGACGTCACTGTTGAAGACGGCGAAATGACTGTCAAGACAAGTTTCCAGGATTTCGGAAAGGCACAGGAAACAATCGAAAAACTCATTCCGAATGTCGAGTTTGACACATGCGAAGCTACAATGCTGCCGAATGAATATGTCGACCTCACAGATCCGGAAGACATTGAAGCATTCCATAAGCTGATGGATATGCTCAATGAAGTTGACGACGTCAACAAGATCTACACAAACGCAAGAATTCCCGAATAAGGAAAATGAAAACTGTACCGGTCAGATCAGAACCGATACAGTTTTTTTATGCTTATTCATGAATATAACGGGCACCTGAGATTTCATCTTTCAGCAGCTTCTGTCTGTTTTTTTCATCCATGACTGACGAATAAAGCAAAGCGGCCCGGTATTCGAGATTCTTTCTTCCTTCACTCATTAATGCAAAGCGGCTGAGTGTACTTACTTCCTGCTTTTTCATTTCCTTCAGCCATGCGCGGCCTTTGTCGTTGAATGCAAGGATTCTCTGATGATCAGTATCGGAAGCTGCTTTCACTTCTTCCGGTGTGATCTGCAGCAGGGCATAGAGACATGTTCTTCTGATTCTGGATGCGGTATAGCGGTATGTCACCGCTTCTCTTAAAAATTCATTCCAGTCTGAACTCTTTGAAGCACATTCCTTAAGATGCACTTCGATTCCTTCACTCATCAATGCACACTGACGAAGTGTTTCCCGCGGCGTCATTAAAAGGAATGTTCTGAGATAAGGATAATACTGATCCCAGTCGCATAAGAAAGAATCAGCCAGTTCACTCATCATCGGAGTGGTGCCGGTGATATCGCGCTTTTGCTTCAGTGCCAGACGGATTGCATAGGCACTGGCAAGCTCAGAGAGCTCCTCGGAAAGATATTCATTTGTTCTTTCAACAATGAGCGGTTTGATGTCAGTCGACTGCATCTCTTTGAGATAGGAAACGGCAAGAATATCATTGGGAGCCATGGAACCCGTCAGAAGGCTGTATGCGCGCGGATAAGACATGCCGCTGTCCATCATTTCTCTCAGATGATCCGGATTGACGGAAGTCTCTGCAATCTCAATGAGGTTTTCCAGATTGCCGCATTCGCTGCCGAAGCAGATGAAATCTGCTTTTGCATTTTTAAGAATCGATACGCCGCCATGGGCAAATACGGATGCACTTTGTGTTGCATAGACAAAGGGCAGTTCAATGACCGCATCGACGCCGTTTCTGATTGCTGCTTCAGCCCGCTTCCATTTGTCAATGACGGCCGGTTCTCCCCGCTGCACAAAATTGCCTGACATCACAGCGATCAGCACATCGCATTCCGATTGCTTGCGGGCCTGTTCAATGTGGTAAAGATGGCCGTTATGAAGAGGGTTGTATTCAGTTATGATTCCGCAGACTTTCATGTTTCGTTCCTTTTCTCTGACATATGATACAATATTTTCTGTAAAGACAGGAGTTTATAAATCATATGAGCACAAATCTCGCATATACGGTTTTCAGACCTGAAACCGACATCAAGGCGGCTCTTTTTATCATTCACGGAATGCAGGAACACAAAGAGCGCTATGCACCGTTCGCTGAATATCTGAATGAGCAGGGAATCGGCGTTGTCACTTACGATCTGCCCGGTCACGGTGAAACTTCAAGGGGTGAAGACAGAGGCTGGTTCGGTGAAAAGGACGGCTGGAACAATCTGATCCGCTCGGCAGTTGACATTGCTGCACTCACCCGCAAAGAATTCCCCGGTGTGCCTCTGGTCTGTTTTGGCCATTCGATGGGTACGATGATCGCCAGATGCTTTATCCAGAAATATGATTCGATGATCGATGCACTGATCCTTTCAGGTGCGCCGGCATATGTTTCTGCGGCCGGGGCAGGAAAGGCAATTGCGCGGACGGTATCACGTTTCAAAGGAAAGAAGGGGCACTCAAAGCTGCTTGACACCCTGGCAACCGGCGGCTTCTCAAAGGCTGTCGAGAATCCGCGCACACCGCTTGACTGGCTGAGTGTCAATGAAGAAAATGTCGACCGCTATATTGCCGATGAAGACTGCGGTTTCCCGTTTACATGCAGAGGGTATTATGATCTTTTCAGCGGAATGGTACAGATGAATGATGTTTCTCTTTACAGATGCTCAAAGCCGTCACTTCCCGTTTATTTCTTTGCAGGAGAGGAAGATCCCTGCATCGGCGGTAAAGAGGGATTTGAATCAAGCATTGAGACAATCCGCAGGGCAGGATATGAAAAGATCGATTCAAAGCTGTATCCGGGCTTGCGCCATGAGACACTGAATGAAAAAGAAAACGGAACAGTCATGGCTGATGTCTGCACATGGATTTTCGCTCATATCTGAATGAATGACAAAGGGGTTTTCCGGTAAACCTCTTTTCTTCTGGGCAAAATCCGATTTGTTGAATGTCCATGCGGTATTTCGTTGACTTTGAAAAACGGTTTGCTATAATTTATAAGCGTTAACGAGCGAGGAGACTGTCGTGAAGTGGACAAGAGCTGAACTGCTGCGTCAATCGCAGAAGGTTACATTCGATGAAGATGTCGAGATCGATGCATCTGTGTTTGACAGCAACAGCCGGATTAATTCGGTAAAGGATGTCCGCGTCGACGGCACCGGCTGGCTGGATGATTCAGCTGACCGTTTCTATGCCGAGATTCACATCACGGGCGTTATGTTATGTCCGGATGCGATCACCGGTGAAGAGATTGAAGTGCCGTTTGAGACAGACAGCGATGAAGTCTATGTCTTCGAAGATACCGATGAAGACGGTGCGCGCATCGTTAAGGACGAAGTCATCGAGCTGACCGATGCAGTGATTGATGATATCCTGCTTGAGGTACCGCTTCAGGTGACGGAAGCAGCCGAAGGAGAATATCCCGAAGGCAACGGCTGGAAGATTTACAGCGAAGCCGAATATCAGGAAATGCTGAAGGAAAAAACAGATCCCCGGCTGGCAATTCTGAAAGAATTCGATAGTAAACGGTAGGAGGTGCAAGACATGGCAGTACAGCAGAGAAGAAATTCCAAGACAAGAAGAGATAAGAGAAGAACGCATTATAAGCTGGTTGCTCCGACACTGGTAAAGTGCCCGGTATGCGGCGAAATGAAGCGTCCTCATCATGCTTGTCCGAACTGCGGCAACGTTGGACCGGCAAAGGAATCCAACTGAGTATTCAGCTGAACTCTTAGGAAGGTGCTAAGGCATCTTCCTTTTTTTGTGTGTTCCGCAAAAAGGCACTCATTTCCTCCATTTATTCATGCCTGAAAAAACATTGCATGAATGTACAAATATATATTGATTAACAGAACGTTTTATGTATAATAATTTTGGTTTCGGAATTGCAAAATTTCTGATTAGTAAAACTAAACAAGGAGGCATGAAATGTTTGATCTCGGAGCAAGGATCAAAGCCCTCAGAATGAAGAACGGTCTGACCCTGGAGGAACTGGGTTCACGTACCGAACTGACAAAAGGATTTCTGTCACAGCTTGAAAGAAATCTTACCTCACCCTCACTTGCAACACTTGAGGATATCGTCGAGGTTCTCGGTGTGACGATGTCAGGATTCTTCGCAGATGATGAGGAACAGGTCGTTTTCACAAAAGAAGATGCCTTCATTGATGAACAGGAAGGCAGAACGCTTCACTGGATCGTGCCCAACGCCCAGAAGAACCGGATGGAACCGCTGGTGCTTGAGCTTGAACCCGGTGAACAGTCACAGCAGATTGAACCGCACGAAGGGGAAGAATTCGGTTATGTTCTGGCCGGAAAGATCATGATTGTGCGCGGTTCCGACACCAGAAAACTGATTGTAAAAAAAGGGGAGTCATTCTATCTCAAAGGAAATGAAACCCATTCGCTCGTAAACAACGGAAGCACGGCTGCCAGAATTCTCTGGGTCAGCACGCCGCCGATTTTCTGATTTGAGGAGATGCAAAATGAAAAAACTGATCGAAGTAAAAAATGTTGTAAAAACATTTGACAGCCAGGTTGTACTGAAAGGAATATCGCTTGATATTTATGAAAATGAGTTCGTCACTCTGCTCGGACCGTCCGGCTGCGGAAAGACAACGCTTCTGAGAATCATCGCCGGCTTCCTTGATCCGACCGAAGGCCATGTCATGATGGACGGCGAAGATATCGCAAAGATTCCGGCATACAAAAGAGATGTCAACACGGTTTTCCAGCATTATGCACTGTTCCCGCATCTGGATGTTTACAACAACATCGCTTTCGGTCTCAAGATCAAAAAGCAGCCGAAGGATATCATCGACCAGAAGGTCATGCGTATGATTTCACTGGTCGGTCTTGAAGGATTTGAACACAGAGATGTCACCAGCCTTTCCGGCGGCCAGCAGCAGCGTGTTGCGATTGCAAGAGCTCTTGTCAACGAGCCGAAAGTTCTGCTTCTTGACGAATCCCTGAGCGCACTTGACAAGAACCTGCGTAAGGAAATGCAGCTTGAACTCAAGGAAATCCAGAGAGAAGTCGGCATCACATTTATCTTTGTTACCCACGACCAGGAAGAAGCGCTGACAATGTCCGACAAGATCGTCATTATGAAGGACGGTGAAATCGAACAGATCGGCACTCCCACCCAGGTATATAACGAACCGGTCAATGAATACTGCGCACGCTTCATCGGCGACTCCAATATCATTGACGGCATCATGAAGAAGGACAATCTTGTCAGCTTCGATGATGTTGATTACGAATGCGTTGACTACGGCTTCGAGGAAAACGAACCGGTTGATATCGTGATCCGCCCGGAAGATGTCGACATCGTTCCCAGAAACCACGGTCTGCTCAACGGCGAAGTCAAGAGTGTTCTCTTCAAGGGCGTTCACTATGAAGTCATTGTTGAAACAAGCTCCGGTACATCCAAGACAGTTACCATGCATGTTTCCGCCAACCATGACGTTTCCAATGCCGAAGCAAAGGAAAAGATCAGTGCTTCCTCATTCTATATGGATCTTGAAGACGTCGAGAACCTGACTGATTCGGAAGTCATTGCCAGAGCAAATGCACAGGCATGGAATGAAGATGATGAACTTGTTTCACTGACAAAAGTCCAGTATTCGCTCAAGCCTGAAGTCGGCGTTTATCCCTGCACATTCGCAACAAATGCAGGAACCGAAATCACCGTCAATATCAATGTCGTCAAGCCTCAGGTCATTGAAGATCAGAGCAATGAAGAAGTTCTGCAGGCATTTGATTTCTACATCACTGCCGATGACATCAGGGAATCAATCGCCCTTGATACCGACCTCATCCGCTGGGCCGATGCCTATGCATGGAGCACTGAGGACAATTCAAGAGTTGAAATCTGGGATGTCAAGTATGACTTCGACGATGAAAATATCACCGAGGGCGATTATACCGTCACATTCTCCACTCAGGGACGTGAAATCAAGCTCGAAACAACCGATGTCATTGAAGAGGGACAGAGAATCGGTCTGAGATGGAATCCTGAAGATATCCATGTCATGAGAAAGATGGGGTAATGCCTGATGAAATCCTTCAGCAAGATGGTCTATCCATACGTGCTGTGGGCAATCGTCATGATCGTCGTCCCGATGCTGATGATTGTACTGTATGCATGTACGGTAAAAGGGAATGCCGTTCTGACATTCCAGTTCACCTTTGATAACTTTATCCGCTTCTTCTCCGACCCGGTATTCCCGGGAGTCTTGTGGAGAAGCCTTAAGCTCGCTGTCATCACAACCGTTCTCTGCATTGCGATCGGCTATCCGAGTGCTTATGTCATGGCAAAGCTCAAGCCCAATTCACAGGCTGTTGCAGTTCTGCTGATCACACTGCCGATGTGGATCAATATGCTTGTCAGAACCTATGCATGGCGCGGCATTCTTGCTCATTTCGCATTAAGCGGAGAGGCGAAGGTCTATGTCGGCATGGTATACAACTTTCTGCCGTTCATGATTCTTCAGATCTATACAGCGCTCTCCAAAATCGATCCCAATCTGATCACAGCCGCACATGACCTCGGTGCTGACAATGTGCAGACATTCAGACGTGTCATCCTGCCGCTTTCGCTCTCAGGCGTTGTCAGCGGCATCACGCTCGTCTTCCTGCCGGCGGTATCAAGCTTCTTCATTCCGAAGCTCCTGGGCGGCGGTCAGTACGTCCTGATCGGTAACCTGATTGAAGATTACTTCATCTCATCGGGTGACTGGAACTTCGGTTCGGCAATCAGCCTGATCATGGCAGTGATCATTCTGATTTCCATGTATGTCACAAGACGCCTTGACAGATATACGGCACAGGGGGATGAATAATGGAACATAAGACAAAGCTTCATGAAAAACTCTTCCTCGGGCTTGTAATGCTGTTCTTCTATGTGCCGATTATCTATGTCGTCATATTCAGCTTCAACAGCTCCAAATCACTTTCAACCTTTACCGGATTCTCGCTGCAGTGGTATGAAAAGATGTTTGCCACCCGCACGATCATGGAGTCGATCTGGTACACGGTTGCCTGTGCAGTCATCGCAACCGTCGTGTCGACAATTGTCGGTACCGTGACGGCCATCGGCATGTCCAAAAGCAGAAAGGCGCTCAGGGAAGCAATCAACCAGGTCAACAACCTGCCGATGCTCAACCCCGACATCGTCACAGCGATCGGATTCATGCTGTTCTTCACCAGCCTCAGAATCAAAACGGGATTCACAACGATGGTGCTTGCGCACATTGCATTCTGTATTCCGTATGTCATTCTTTCCGTCATGCCGAAGCTGAGAACCCTTGATCCGAACCTTGCGGAAGCGGCGCTTGATCTTGGCTGCACACCTTTGCAGGCATTATGGAAAGTCATTATCCCGCAGATCATGCCGGGAATTATCTCCGGCGCACTCGTAGCGTTCTCGATGTCATTCGATGACTTCGTCATTTCGCTCTTCACCACCGGGCCGGGCGTCAACAACATTTCGATTTATGTTTACGCCAATGTCAAACGCGTCAATCCGACGATCAACGCATTAAGTGCCATTATTGTTTATGTCATTACGATTGTATTGATTCTTGTCAATGTAGTTCCTATGATCAGGGAAAGGAAAAAGAAGAAAAATGGAATTTAAGAACATCATGAAAATCACGGCTGCCCTCAGCATGGCAGTCACACTCACAGGCTGCGGCGGCGGCAGCGGCGCCGGCTCCGAAGACTCCGAAACAGTCGATGCACAGACAGAATACGGCTGTGCAGTCCTCAATGTTTACAACTGGGGCGAATATATCGGCGAAGAAGTCATTCCGAATTTCGAAAAGAGATACAATGCCAAGGTCAACTATGACATGTTCGATTCCAACGAGTCCATGTATACAAGACTGCTCGGCGGCAGCTCATATGATGTTCTTGTTCCGAGTGACTACATGATCGAAAGACTGATCAAGGAAAACCTGCTTCAGGAGCTTGATCTTGATGCAATTACAAATATCGGCAATCTCGATCCGGAAGTGATCGCGATGCAGAAGGTCTATGATCCCGAACTGACCTACTCCGTTCCTTATTTCCGCGGATCCGTCGGTATTGTCTACAACACCGAACATGTTGATCCGGCTGAGATTGAAGAAAAAGGATGGGATATTCTCCACGATGAAAAATACAAGGGCAGAGTTGTCATGTATGATTCACAGAGAGACTCATTCATGGTCGCCTTCAAGGCACTGGGATACTCCATGAATACTGAAGATGAGGGTGAGATCCAGGAAGCTTATGAATGGCTCAAGAATGTTCACAATACAGTTGAACCTTCCTATATGACCGATGAAGTCATCGATACAATGGCTTATCCGGATGCTGTCAACTACAAGGATCTTGCAGTTGTCTACTCAGGCGATGCAGCTTATATTCTTGCTGAAAATGAAAACATGGCATACATCGAGCCGAGCCAGGGAACAAACGTCTGGAGCGACGGTATGGTCATTCCGAAGAATGCCGGCTGCCCGGGCCTTGCCAATGCATTCATCAACTACATGCTCGAATATGATGCAGCATACGACAACTCTGTAACAGTCGGCTATACATCCTCCAACAAGCAGGTCAAGGACGATGTCGCTGCCGGCGAGTATGAAGGCATCGATGCTTATCTGCCGCGTGCCGGCTATGACAAGGACGAAGTCTTCCGCTTCAACGAAGTCCTCGTTGCAAAGCTTTCCGACCTTTGGAACAAGGTCAAGATTGACTGATTGACTGACAGCTCCTCTTTTGACGGGGAGCTGTTTTTTTGTGCCTCTGTATAAGAAAAAACCGCCTGAGCGGTTCTTTATGAATCTCATTTTTTGATTGTTCTGTACAGCTTGTAGGCGGCTTTGTTGATGGGAAGAATGAATTCGCCGATCAATTGCTCAACGCATCCGTTAAAGCCTTTCTTGAATTCATAGACGCCGTAATCATCCGCATCTTTGGAGAAGTTGCCGGAAATACCGTAGAAATTGTAGCGCGGGATATTGTGCGAGAGGGCATATCTGATGATTTCCCATTGAATCGCATACGGCGCATAGTATTTTCTGAACTCTTCATAGGCTGCACTGTAAAGATAGACGATTTCATTGTCATAGATGATAAAGAAGCTTGCGGCCATCTCAATGAGAGAACCGTGGGCTTTTTTCAGCTCTTCTGCTTCTTCTCTTTTTTTGATATTGAGATCAATGGCTTCCTGGGTGACTTTGCTCTTCTTCTGGAATTTTTTCGATCCCGGCATTTCGGCAAGCTTTGCATCGATTTCGGCCATTTCCTTTTTCAGGCCTTCCATCTCTTCATCAAGCTTTGAAGCAAAATCATCAAGATCCAGATAGGCTAACAGAACCTTTGCATGTTCTCCATATGCACTTAACTGCTTCTCATAGAATCCGTTCTCGCGCATTTCAAAACCTCTGCGCTTTGCGGTTTCCTCTTCCATTGTGACAAACTTGCTGATCTCATCATGCGCCAGTTCCCTGACTTTGATTCCCTGTTTCTGGGTGCGGTTGAGCGACCATCTTGTCTGCTGATCCATCTCTTTGAGAACCTGTTTTTCATCCTTGCCTTCAAGTGAAAGGGCAAAGACCCAGCTGATCATCGTGAAGGCTGAATAGTCTGTCGGGAATCCCTGATGTTCATAGCCGAGAGACTCCAGCTGTTTCAGAATGTCGCTGTGATCGTAGCCGTTTTCAACAGGATTGCCGTCAATGTCTCTTTCGATATAGTTGAAATTCGGATTCATCAGCATGTACATGACATTCTTTTTTGCCAGGTATTTCTTCAGCTCATGCGTGAAAAAGGAAAGGGTATCCGTATCATGATAATCCATCAGAAAGCCGCCCTGGGCGTGGCAGAACTGAAAGAGCTTCATCACCGGAATGTAGGTGAGGGGAGTGGCGGCAATGACGCTGCCGTTTTCTTTGACGCCGGCATACTCCGTCTGCCAGCCGTTATTTTTCTTCAGATGAATTGCCTCGGGTGAACTGAGGAATCCTCTCTGCTCACTTGATTTCTGAAAATTTGCGTATTCTTCTTCATTCAGAATACAGAACTGTTTCATATGCGAACCTCCGCAGCTCTTCCATTATATAAAATGTCAGCCAAATCGCAAATTCCATAAATAATTCTTGCCATCTACCACCTGAGTGGTAGAATTGTGTTAGAAAGTGGGGAGAAGTGGGGGAATGATGTTTAAAGGACAATTCAGGCACAGCCTGGATTCTAAGAACAGACTGATCATTCCGGCCAAGCTCCGCGACGGACTCGGTGAAACATTCACTGTTACAAAAGGCCTAGACGGCTGCCTGTCCGTTTATACACAGGACAGATATGAAGCAATGGTTGCCCAGGTTTCAAGAATTCCGGCAACCAAGAAAGAGGCACGTATGTATCTGAGAATGCTCACTGTCAACGCAACTGACTGCTCATTCGACAGTCAGGGGAGAATTCAGCTTCCTCAGTTTCTTCTGGAACAGGCCCATATTACAAAGGGTACTGTGATTGTCGGTGTCGCAGACCATGTCGAGATCTGGTCTGAAGAGCAATGGGATTCCTATGAAGATATGGCGTCCGAGTCTATGGAATCAGTTGCTGAAACACTGACGGAGTTTCTGCAGCAATGAAACATACAAGTGTGCTTCTTCATGAAACAATTGATCTGCTCAACGTGAAACCGGACGGGATCTACGTTGACGGAACACTCGGAAGAGGCGGACATGCAAGGCTGCTGATCTCGAAATTAACTACCGGACACCTCTATGCATTCGATAAGGATGAACAGGCATTGCGCGAATCCGAAGCTAACCTTTCGGATGCCGCCGACAGGATCACGCTGATCCATAACGACTTCCGCTCCGCACAGGAGGAACTGTGCAAACGCGGGATCGGAAGTGTCGATGGATTCATGATGGATCTTGGTGTCAGCTCTCCGCAGTTTGACGATCCTCAGCGCGGATTCAGCTACCGCTTCGATGCGCGGCTGGATATGAGGATGGATCAGACACAGACGCTTGATGCATATCAGGTTGTCAACACTTATCCTGCATCTGAACTGATCAGGATCCTCAGGGAATATGGCGAAGAACGCTATGCTTCATCGATTGCCAATGCGATCGTGAAGAACCGGGCTGACAGACCGATTGAAACAACCTTTGAGCTGGTGGACGTCATCCGCAGAGCACTTCCTGAAAAAGAACTGAGAAAGAAAGGCCATCCGGGCAAAAAGACTTTCCAGGCAATCCGCATTGAGGTCAATGATGAACTCGGTGCTCTGAAACAGGGGCTTTCGGAAGCGCTTGAAATGCTGAATGAAGGCGGCAGATGTGCTGTCATAACATTCCACTCGCTCGAGGACAGAATCGTAAAAAATACATTTAAAGACTATTCCTCTGCTCCATTTGTTGAGCCGAAGCTGCCGCTAGTCGCTTCTCAAATGGAGCAGGCCTCCTTCCACCTGATCACAAAGAAACCGGTGATTGCAGGTGAGGGAGAACTCAATGAAAACAACCGTTCGCACAGTGCAAAGCTGCGCGTGATAGAAAGAATTCGCAGGGGAGAGAATCATGGCTAAGGGGACAAAGAACAAAAAGGTTAAGAGATCATTTGCTTTACTGAATTTTGCAGGAGCACTTTTCTGCTTCTCAATGCTTTTATATCTGACAAGCGCACTTTTCTTACGCTCATACAATAACTCCCTGAGCACCAGAGCACAGGAGATCTCCCAGGAGATCGCGATGCTTGAACTCCAGAATGACGCTGTAAATGTTGAAATAGCACAGCTGTCCTCAGCAGACAGAATTTATGAGATTGCGGCAAACAATGGCTTGACACGCAATTCCGGAAATGTTATTTCAATTACTAATGGTGAAAACGGAGACTGACACTTATGCCGAGGATCAAAAATAACTCGGTACGCGAAATATTCCTTGTGACATTGGCAGCGATTGTATTGCTCGCGTCCAATGTTTTTTTCGTGACAATTTCCAAGGTGCATCTCAGAAGCGGGCAGGATCTTTCCGGCTATGCCAATTCGGCAAACTATGTCCATGAGATCAACAAGGCGCTGCGCGGCAATATCTATGACCGCAACGGCAGCGTCATTGCCCAGGACAGCCGCACCTACAACATCATCTGTATCCTTGATCCAAACCGTCCGGCTGTTGAAGGAACGATTGCCCATGTTGCAGACAAAGAGGGAACAGCAGAAATCCTCTCCAAAGTGCTGCGTATGGATTACGACAAGATTCTTGATTATCTGAATCAGGATGTATACCAGACTGAACTCGGATACGGGGGCAGAAAGCTCTCCAAAGCGGTCAAGGACGAAATTGAATCATATGATCTGCCCGGTATTGAATTTACCGACAGCGTGCAGAGAATCTATCCGATGGGCCAGTTTGCGTCAAACCTGATCGGCTATGCCCAGTCCGATGATACCGGCAGCACCACCGGCCGTATGGGCATTGAGCTTTATCTTGATCCTTATCTTTCAGGAACCGACGGCTCAAGAACATATCAGGCGGATGAATATGGATATGTATTGCCGGGAATGAAGGAAGAAGTGATTTCGGCCCGCAACGGCAATCACGTGTATCTGACTCTTGATGCCGGCATTCAGGAATCCCTTGAAGAAGGAATGAAGACAACGATGGGCCTTTATCAGACACAGCGTGTGTGGGGCGGGGCAATGGAAATTGCGACCGGCAAAGTGATTGCCTGGGGCCAGTCTCCTTCATTTGATCCCAACACACTCGAAAATATCACCGACTATACAAATACCGGTGCCCAGATGGCCTATGAACCCGGTTCCACCATGAAGTCATTTGTCTGGGCGGCAACTATCAACGAGAACAGATATGATGAAACGATGGTCACCGACGGAAACCAGTTCTGTTTCAACGGCGATGAATACAACAACCCGGTGCGTACCTACAGCACAGATAATATCGGCTGCATCTACAATGCCGGTGAAAAGCAGTACGGCATGGTTGATCTGGACCATGGTATGATCTACTCACTCAACACAGTTGCGGCAACTCTTGAAAATGAGCTGATCACACCTGATATCTATCTTGCATATCTGAAGAAATTCGGTTTCTTCTCAAATGTCGATACGGACGGTCTGCCTGAATCAAGCGGCCTGCTCAACTTCACCTATGCTTACGATAAAATGAACCTCTCTTTCGGACAGGGTTCCACGGCAACCATGCTGCAGCTGTTCCAGGCTTACAGCGCCATCTTCTCAGACGGCACCATGGTCAAGCCTTACTTTGTTGAAAGCGTCAGGGATTCCTATGACAACAGCATCATCTACCAAGCTGAAACAACCGTGAAGGGCAATCCGATTACGGAAGAAACAGCCAGACATATGCAGAGGATCATGTACCGTGTCATCAATGATGAAGACGGCACTGCCAAGTGGTACCGCATTCCCGAATGCGATATGATCGCCAAGACCGGAACCTCTGAAGTTGCGATCAACGGCAGCTATGAAAATGCCAGAACAATCACATCTGTCATGTGTGCAATGCCGGCGGACAATCCCCAGGTGCTTGCCTATTATGCATTTGAAGCAGACAACGCCAAGGATTCGCATTACTATGTCGATGCCCAGAAGAACTTCTTCCGCAAGATTGCTGTTACCTATGGCTTTGCAGAGGGCAGCAGCACAAGCCCGCAGCCGGAAACACCTGCCGAAACCGTTGAGCTGAGTGAAATGCCGTCCCTGATCAATCACAGCATCGACTATGCACAGCGTAAGCTCTCCGCTGCCGGTGCATCCGTATATGTGCTTGGCGAAGGGCAGAGTGTCATCCGTCAGTATCCGCAGCCTCTTGAAACACTTGCGACAGGTCAGAGGGTATTCCTGCTCACCGACACGCAATCCTTCCTGATGCCGGATTTAACCGGCTGGACGCGCAAGGATGTGGCCGGACTGTGGGATGCGACCGGCTTCGGATTCCAGCTTTCGGGCACCGGAAAAGTGGTTTCCCAGAGTATCCCGCCGGGTACCGCGGTCACCAAAGGAACCGAAATCAGGGTTGTTTTTGAGTAGGCAGAGTGTATGATTAATCATGCAAAGGAGGTTTTATGCCTTTGAAACTGATATTGAATTTTGTAATCAGCCTGGTCATTGTACTCGTGACCATGCCGCCGTTTATAAAGTTTCTGAAAAAACTGAGCTTCCGTCAGACGATCAGCGAGTATTCACTCGATGATGATCAGAAGAAAGCAGGAACACCGATCATGGGAGGCATCCTGTTCATCGTGACACCGCTCATCGTGACGCTGTTCACCAACATCAAAGCGTTTGCGGATATTGATACACTGATCGTCATGCTGGCATTTGTCGGCTATGGCCTGATCGGCTTCATCGATGACTATCTGATCGCAGTCAAGAAAAACAACGAAGGCCTTTCACCGAAGGCAAAGCTGATCATGCAGGCAGTGCTTGCCGTCATCTTCTTTGTCCTTTATCAGGGACATGGCCGGCTTGAGATTGTCCTGCCGCTCAGCGGCAAGGTGCTGCATCTTGGATTCCTTTATTTCTTCCTGGTTCTCTTCATGTTTGCAGGCTCAAGCAATGCGGTCAATCTGACCGACGGCATGGATGGCTTATGTGCAGGCGTCAGCATCATTGCCCTGATTCCGTTCCTGATTATTTCGCTCGGCATGTCGGAAACGCTTCCGCCCTTAATTGCGGGCCTCATCGGTGCGTTGCTCGGTTATCTTTACTACAATAAGAAACCGGCCAAGGTGTTCATGGGTGATACCGGTGCACTGGCCCTCGGCGGTATTCTGGCGGCGATTGCGATGGTTACCAAAAAGGAGATTGCCCTGATTGTCATTGCCGGAATTCCGGTCATTGAAACACTCAGCGTCATCCTTCAGGTTGCGGCTGTCAAAACGATTCACAGGCGCATCTTCCCGTATACGCCGATTCATTATTCATTCCGTTTAAAGGGAATGCCGGAAAAGTCGGTTGTCTATCTCTTCTGGATGGTTGAAGCAGTATTCGCACTGCTCGGCTTCCTGCTGGCTACCCGTTAAGCTCTGAAAATTCAGAGCTTTTTTTGTGCAAAAAGGGTGAAAATGCGTGTGAATACCGTTAAAATTGATGAGTCTGCGGTCGGAAACCGTTTCTTTCCGGTGAACTGTCCCCAAAAATGATTTCATGTATCTAAACACGATTATTTTTGGTATAATACTTTAACTGTCAGGAGGAAGGCATGTCATCGGAAAAATTTGACACTTTAAATACATTGATTCAGCTGACGATGGTCCTCAAGCTTCAGCAGCTGAAGAGAAACGGACTTCCTTCATTGAGGTACAGCAATCTTGAGGAATACATCAATGAGAAATTATGGGTCAATCAGCTGCCGCAGTCACTGCATCAGGCGGCAGATGAAATCCTTGCGGTGAATAACCAGGATGTGGTCCGCTTTCTGGCGAAAAAGGCGATCACTGAAGGTGCAACGCAGAAATTAGAAGACTTCTCGGATATTATAGGAGGGTAAGCAGCATTATGGCTACAAAGCAGCAGAACAAAAAGGGGAATCTCGCCATATTCTTTGTGGTGGCTGCCGCAATCGCAGTACTTGTGGCAACAACATTCAACACGATCAGAAACAACCTGAATCTCGGCCTTGATCTTCAGGGCGGCTTCGAAATTCTTTACGAAGTCACACCGCTGAATGACGGCAGTGAGGTTGACATGACCGCTGTCACCAACAGTATTTCCAAACGTATCAATGTTCTCGGTGTGTCAGAACCCGAAATCGTTGTCGAAGGCACAAACCGTGTCCGCGTTCAGCTGGCCGGCATTTCCGATCAGGAATCCGCCCGCTCAATGATCGGTACAACCGCAAATCTGACATTCCGCGACGTCGATGACAATGAGCTCGCAGATTCTTCGATTCTTGTCGAAGGCGGTGCTTCCCTGGCATATCAGGACGGTATGCCGATTGTTTCGCTGCAGATTGCAGACCAGGCCAAGTTCGGCGAAATTACAAAGAATATCTCCTCAAAGGCAAGCGGATCAAATATCATGATCATCTGGCTTGACTGGGAGGAAGGCGATACATATACAGCAGAAGCTGCCAAGGCAAACCAGGGTGAAGAGCCGAAGTATATTTCTGCCGCAAGTGTCAGAAGCGAGATCACCGGCAACTGCATTATCGAAGGCAACTTCACGGAAGAAGAAGCAAGAACACTTGCCAACCTGATCAACTCCGGTTCGCTTCCTGTCAAGCTGACTGAAATCAGTTCAAACGTCGTTTCAGCTGAGTATGGTGCAGATGCTCTGACAAAGACAGCTACAGCCGGTGCAATCGGTGTCGGCCTTGTTATGCTGTTTATGATCTTCATGTTCAGACTGCCGGGTATTGTTTCAGCAATCATGCTGGTTCTATATATCTGGGCTGTCTTCGGACTGTATTCATTAATGGGTGCTGTCTTCACTCTGTCCGGTATCGGCGCTCTCGTGCTCGGTGTCGGTATGACTGTTGACGCAAACATCATCAACTACGAAAGAATCAAGCAGGAACTCTATAAGGGCAGAAGTGTCAGAGCTGCGGTTGCCGAAGGTCAGAAACAGTCCTTCTCGGCAGTCTTCGATGCACAGTTCACAACTCTGATCGCTGCGCTGATCATGTATATCTGGGGCAATGGCGCCGTCAAGGGATTTGCGACAATGCTGATTATCACCGTTGTCGGTACTCTTGTTCTCAACGTCGGTTTCTCCAGATGGATGCTCAATCTGTTAGTCGGAAGCGGTATCGCTGACGGCAAGCCTGAACTCTTCAATGTCAAGAAGTCACAGGTTCCCGATGTTTCCAAGGGCGAAAGTCAGTTCTATACAGGCACAAAGCAGTTCGATTATGCAGGCAAGGCAAAGTACAACATCTATGCTTCACTGATCATCGCAGGTCTCGCACTGATCCTCGGATTTGTGAATATGGGCGGCGGAAAGGGATTCTTCAATCTCGGTATCGACTTCTCCTCCGGTACACGTATCACAGTCACTTCCGAAGATACAGTTACAGTCGAAGATGTCACAGCTGTCTTCAATGATCTCGGATACACAGGATTCACAATCCAGGCATCCGGTGAAAATACTGTCTATGCAACAACCAAGGAAGCCATCCCGACTGATGAGCTGACTGAAATCAAGAATGCTCTTGAAGAGAAGTACGGCGAAGAGCCGGGCGACAACGTCGTCACACCGGTTGTCGGACGTGAACTTGTCAGAAATGCGATTATCCTGACAATCGTTGCATGGATCGCAATGATGGCTTATGTCACACTGCGTTATGAATGGGACTATGCACTCGGCTGTATTGTCGCTCTGATTCATGA
Source organism: Erysipelotrichaceae bacterium (assembly GCA_030525525.1). Taxonomy (GTDB): domain Bacteria; phylum Bacillota_I; class Bacilli_A; order Erysipelotrichales; family Erysipelotrichaceae; genus Bulleidia. Next base: position 9,773 of record JAUNEN010000026.1, on the reverse strand, counting down.
CGTCGGTATCGTTCTTGCCGTATTTGCGATTGCCCGTATGGAAGTCAACACAGAAGTTATCTCAGTCCTGCTGACAATCATCGGTTACTCGATCAACAACTCCATCGTCGTCTTCGACAGAGTCCGTGAGATCATGGCTGACAAGACCGGACACCTTGGCAAAGAAGGATATGACAGGGTCATCAACCAGGCTCTTGATGCGACAATCAGAATGTCTCTGAACAGCTCCGTCACAACAATGCTGCCGGTCATTCTGCTTCTTGCAATGGGTTCCAAGGCAATCTTCACATTCATCTTCGCAATGTTCATCGGTCTGATCGCCGGTACATTATCTTCAATCTTCATTGCTCCGACAGTCTGGAGATGGGCACGTACAAACCTTCGCAAAGATGACGGAACAAAGAAATCCAAGAAGAAGGAAAAGAAAGAATCTCTTGACGAATATACATTCAAGGGAATCAACGCTTAATCAATGAAGGCAGACGGCTTTGGCTGTCTGCTTTCTTTCATGGAGGAATATATGGAAATCAAAGCTGTATTATTTGACTGCGACGGTCTGATGTTTGACACCGAGATCATTGCCCAGCAGATCTGGAGAGACGGTGCCCGTGAAAAGGGAATTGTGCTGCCGCCTGAATTCTTTGAAAAAATCACAGGTGCGGGCGGAAAGGATCTGATGGATTATATCGCTTCCGTTCCCGGTGCCGATGAACTTCTCAAAGTATGCCGCGCCAAGCGCTTTGATCTGTCTTTCTGGAAGAGCATTCATACCGACTGCCTCAACAGACCGGGCCTGATTGAACTGTTTCAATATCTGAACGGGCATGATTATCTGATCGGAATCTGCTCCTCAAGTTCAAAGGAATATGTGCTTGCACTGATGAATAATGTGTCGTCCGAACTGAAGTTTGATACGATTGTATGCGGAGACATGGTCGCTCATGCAAAACCCGATCCCGAGATCTTTTTAACCGCTGCAGAAATTCTCGGCGTGAAGCCGGAAAACTGCCTGGTGCTGGAAGATTCAAAGCAGGGAATTCTTGCATCAAAAAGGGCAGGTATGCATAACTGCTTCATCCCTGATACGATCATTCCGGATGAGCAGATGAGCGAAGCGATCGAGCACACGGAAACAACTCTTCTCGGGGTAATTGATCTTTTGGAAAGGAACAGTCAATGACATGGATAATCAAAGAAACTGATGAAACAGAAATCAGACAGAAATACAGAACCGGAAAACTGCTCGGCAAGCTGATCGCTGCCAATGCATTAAGCGATGAAGAAACAGCTGAACTGCTGGAAGGAAACAGCAGCCTGACACTGTCTGACGCAGAGTGCGTTGCAAAGGCATGCGAAAGAATCCTCGAAGCTGCGAAAAGACAGGAGAAGGTTTTTGTCGGCGGTGATTATGATGCGGACGGGATTACGGCCACTGCCATCATGAAGAAGACACTTGATCTTTTAAGGATTCCCAACGGCTACTATATTCCCGACCGGTTCAGGGAAGGCTATGGCCTTTCAAAAGAGACGGTTGCACTGGCATACCGCAAAGGCTATCAGCTGATCATCACCGTGGACAACGGCGTCAGAGCACATGAAGCACTTGCCGAAGCAAAGCGGCTCGGCATGGATGTGATTGTCACCGATCACCACCGCATTGAAGAAAAGATCGAAGCAGATATTGTCGTTCATCCTGACTATATGGAAGACAGATACGAACATCTCTGCGGGGCAGGGGTGGCACTTGAAATTTCAATGAAGCTGATCGGAAGGCAGGATGATCTGATCGCACTTGCGGCAATTGCAAGTATCGGCGATGTGATGCCTTTATGGAAAGAAACAAGAAAGATTGTCAAAGAGGGAATGACAATCCTGAAGCAGCGCATCCCGCGGCCGGTAGCCAGCATGTTCAGACCCGGCAGTACGGTCAACTGGACATCCATTGCATTCCAGATTGTTCCTAAGCTTAACAGCGTCGGCCGTATGAACGATCTTTCCAATGTCAATACGCTCGTTCCGTTTCTGCTGGCCACAGATGAAGAGGCGATTGCCCGCTATGCGCGTCAGCTGGATCATGTCAACAGCGTGCGCCGGGAACTGTCTGAAACACAGACGGCAATGGCGGACAGTATGATCGAAGATGAAAACTTCGTCGTTATTTACAATGAGAAGTTTCATGAAGGCATCTGCGGACTGATCGCCGGCAGGATTGCCAATACCTATCACAAGCCGGCGCTCATTCTGGCAAAGCACGGAAATCTGCTCAAGGGCAGCGGACGCAGTGTCAAAGGCTTTGATATGTTTGATTTCTTCTCTGAATTTGATGAACTCGTCACGTTCGGCGGACATGAACAGGCCGTCGGCATCGCAATCGATGCAGAAAAGTTTGATGATTTCAAAGCTCATGTCAATGAAAAAATGAAAGATGTAAAGCTCGCTGAAGCGGATGAAGAAAAAACGGCGATTGCCATCAGAAGCGATGATATCACGATGGATGAAATTCTTGATCTGCAGCGCTGTGAGCCGCTTCCCAAAGAAATCAATTCAATGTTTGCGATCACCGACTGTGAGATCCTGACATCAAAGGAAACCGACAAGGTGATCAAATACAGCATTGCCAACGGTAACGGACCGCTTGAAGCAGTTCTCTACAAGCGGAAGGAAATCGATGTGGCTGAGGATCCCCACACAATCATCGGTTCGCTTTCATTGAACAGATGGCGCAACAACGTGACAATGTCCGTCGAAATTGAGGATATTTATTAGTCTCAACAAAACAGGGATGTATTATAATATTTCTGTTACTGAAACCAAGGAGAATATCATTATGGCAATCAATCTTGAAGACTATATCGCTTCCATCCGTGATTTCCCGATTGAAGGAATCCTCTTCCGTGATGTCACACCGATTCTGACAAATCCCGAAGCTTATAAGGAAACAGTCAGACTGATGGCTGAATACGGCAGAAAAGTCGGAGCTGATCTTGTTGTCGGTCCCGAAAGCAGAGGATTCTGGTTCGGCTGTCCGGTCGCTCTTGAGATGGGAGTCGGCTTCGCACCGGTCAGAAAACCCGGCAAGCTTCCCCGTGAAACAATCAGCTGCAAATACGATCTGGAATACGGTTCAAACGAAGTGCACATGCATAAGGATGCAGTCAGGCCGGGGCAGAAAGTTCTCATCGTTGATGACCTGCTGGCAACCGGCGGAACCGCAAAAGCAACCGCCAAGATGGTCGAAGAGCTTGGCGGAGAAGTCGCAGGAATTGCATTTGTCATCGAGCTTTACGGCAACGGCATGGAAGGCCGCAAGGTGCTCGAAGGATATGATATTTACAATATCCTGAAACTCAGCGATCAATAATCGAAACATATTTGCAGAAAGTCCGGCAGGGCTTTCTGTTTTTTTGTGAAAATAAATGACACGCTTTGGAAATTTTGTATTAATATAGGTGCATTACAGGAGGCATGCCGCATGGGAAAAGACCGAATGAACCCGACGGTTGATGATGTGATTGACGAAGCACGGAAATACATCCATGATCCGATCAGTCTGACGATGATTGAACACGCGGCAAATTATGCCGCCGTTCATCATGCCGGACAGTTCCGCCGAAGCGGTGAGCCTTATACGGTACATCTCAACAGTGTCGCTTACATTCTTGCGACATTAAGAGTCGGACCGCCGACAATCGCTGCCGGTTTTCTGCATGATACGATCGAAGACTGCGGCATCAGCTACGAAGAGCTCGCCCAGGAATTTGGTTATGAGATTGCCGATCTTGTCGAATCGGTCACAAAGATCGGAACACTCCAGTTCAAAGGAAAGAATGATCCGGAATATCAGGCTGCCAATCACCGCAAGATTTTCATTGCGATGGCAAGAGATGTGCGTGTCATTATCATCAAGCTGGTAGACCGTCTTCATAATATGCGCACGCTCCAGTATCAGCCTGAAGCATCCCAGAAGCGGATTGCCCAGGAGACTCTTGATGTCTATGCGCCGATTGCGCATCGTCTCGGTATCAGTGCAATCAAGAATGAACTTGAAGATCTCTGCTTCTACTATCTCAACCGCGATGAATATTACCGGATTGCCGGACTTGTGGAAGCGAAGAAAGCAGAGCGCGATGCCAATGTCTCACAGATGATTGAAGAGATTTCGGCAATGCTGAAGGAACATGAGATTCCGCACCGCATTTTCGGACGCTCCAAGCATCTGTATTCGATTTATAAAAAAATGATCACAAAGCATAAGCGCTTTGATGAAATTCTTGATCTGCTTGCCATCCGCATCGTTACCGGCAACAAGCAGAGCTGCTATGAAATCCTCGGCTACATCCATGCCAAATACCATCCGATTCCCGGCCGTCTGAAAGACTATATCGCCGTCCCGAAACCGAACATGTATCAGTCTCTGCATACGACGATCATCGGTGACAACGGCAGAATTTTTGAAGTTCAGATCAGAACCGAAGAAATGGATGCGATCGCCGAGCGCGGTGTCGCTGCCCATTGGCGCTATAAGGAAGGCAAAACTTATGATGCCAGAGCCGAGCAGAAGGAAATTGAAGACAAGCTTTCCTGGTTCAAGAACCTGACCGTCTACAGCGAAGAGGAAAACGAAAATACAACAGCTTCCGAATATATGGAAACTCTTCAGCATGATGTCTTCTCGGCAAATGTCTATGTCATGACGCCGAAAGGCCGTGTCATCGACCTGCCCAACGGCGCAACCCCGATTGACTTTGCATACCGCATTCATACCGATGTCGGCCATACTGCCGTCGGCGCAATCGTCAATGACGCAATGGTTCCTCTGAATACGGAACTGCATACCGGGGATGTCGTTCAGATCAAGACAATGAAGGGCACAGGTCCTTCCGAAGACTGGCTGAAGTTTGTCAAAACCAATCAGGCCCGCAATAAAATCCGCAACTATCTGACAAAGAAGGAAACCGAAAACCATCTGAGCAGAGTGGATGAGGGCGAAAAGATACTGGCTGACGAACTCAGAAAACGCGGCTTCAATCCGAAAGAATACATGGAGAAAAAGAAACTCGAAAACATCTACAGGGATTTCCGGGTTTCCAATCATACCGATTTAATGTACGGCATTGCCGTCAAATCGATCAATCCGACCAGCGTCTGTGAAAGGCTGACCAATCAGAAAGCACATATTTCCGAACAGGCTGCTCTGTCAAGAGTTCTCGGCAAAGAAGCGCAGCACCGTGTTTCCAAAAGCGGTCTTGTGATTCCGGGAATCGAATCGATGAAGATGTCGCTTGCCCACTGCTGTTTACCGGTTTACGGCGAACCGATCAAAGGCTTCATCACCAAAACGGAAGGTGTCAAGGTGCACCGTGCCGACTGTCCCAATATTGCCGGAGCCAGAACCAGACTGATTGACGTGCAGTGGGATGAAGGGGATGTCGAGCGCTATTATGACGCCGATGTGAATGTCACAGCCCGCGACAGGAGCTTCCTGTTAACCGATATTGTGACCGTGGTTTCGCAATGCAAGGCACCGCTTGAAAGTGTCAATGCGGCTGTCAATCACGATACCCTGACTTCAACGATCAAAATGGTGATCCGTGTCCATGATATTGCGCATCTTGAAAATGTGATCGCAAATCTGCGCAAGGTCGAATCTGTGATCAATGTGGAAAGAACCGCACATTAATCTGCGGTTTTCTTTTGCCTAAAAACGCATTCAATTCGCAGAATGTCTTCTTGTGCAAAAAAGCGAAAAATACTATAATCGTTGTATCTTAAATTCAGAGAACGGGAAAACCTGAATAGGATGATTAGAAGCGACAATGGTCCGGTGAAAGCATTGAGATTCGGATTCAGGTCAGACACCCGGGAGAAGATATTCTGAAACAGCAGTAGGAATATCCGTGTTCCGCGTTAAGGAATCAAGCGTACAGCATCTGCTGTAAACTAAGGTGGTACCGCGCATACAGCGTCCTTGGATTCAGGGACGTTTTTTAATGAAATGGAGGCAACATGAGCTATCAGACACCGAGAGGAACCTACGACATCCTGCCCTCAGACATCAACAAATGGCATGATGTGGAAGACGTGATCCGCAGAATCACATCCCTTTACCGCTACCGTGAAATCCGCACGCCTTACTTTGAGGATACATCCGTTTTCAAACGTGAAAACGATTCCTCCGACATGGTCAACAAGGAAATGTATACCTTTAACATGGGAAGCGAATCCTACACGCTGCGTCCGGAAGGAACTGCAGGTGTAATCCGTGCTTTTGATCAGCACAAGCTTTACGGATCGATGGAGCTGCCGGCAAGATTCTACTATGTCGGACCGATGTTCCGTCATGAAAGACCGCAGAAGGGCAGACAGCGTCAGTTTACCCAGTTCGGTGTTGAAAACATCGGTGCCAAGACACCTGAGATCGATGCCGAAACAATCGCTGTCGGCTATGACATTGTCAAATCAATGGGAATCTCATCCATCAAGGTTCTGATCAACACGCTCGGTGACGATGAATCAAGAGCTGCCTATCGTGAAGCTCTGAAGAAGCACTTCGCACCGCATCTGGAAGATCTCTGCGGCGACTGTCAGAGAAGATATGAACAGAATCCGCTCCGCATTCTTGACTGCAAGGTGGATCATGACAAAGAGTGCATGAAGACTGCACCGAAGCTTTCTGAATACCTCAATGAGGAATCATCCGAATATTTCATCCGTGTTCTTGCATGTCTTGATGCGCTGGAAATTCCGTATGAAATCGATGAAAGACTTGTCAGAGGTCTTGATTATTACACACATACCGTCTTCGAAGTCGTTTCAACACGTCCTGACAGCGGTGCCCAGGCAACCATTTTCGCCGGCGGCCGCTATGACCACTTTGTTGAATACTACGGCGGTCCGGAAATGAGCGGAATCGGCTTTGCGATCGGTCTTGAAAGACTGATCTCACTGGCTGAAGATGAAGGCTATCCGTTCCGCAGGGAAGATGAATGCGACGTGTATGTGATTGGACTGGGCAATGTGGGGGACAGTGTTCTGAAGACACTTTCAGTCCTCAGAAATGCCGGTTACAGATGCGAAGGCAACCTTGTGAAGAGAAGCCTGAAGGCGCAGTTCAAGAGCGCCGACCGCATGAATGCGAAATACATCGTCATCCTTGGCGAGGATGAAGTGGCAGCCGGAACACTGAATGTCAAAAATTCGGCAGATAAAACACAGCTGACTCTCAAAAATGAAGAACTTCTGAATCAGCTTGCAGAATGGGAGGAGAGCACAAAATGAAAAGAACATGTGCAAACGGCTCGTTAAGAGCAACTGACGCGGGAAAGAAAGTCACACTGATCGGCTGGGTTTCCAAAAGAAGAAACCTCGGCTCCCTGGTATTTGTGGACTTAAGAGACCGCAGCGGCATTGTCCAGATTACATTCGATGAGACAATGGCTGAAAAAGTGAAGGAGGTCCGTTCGGAATACATTCTTTCCGTCACCGGAACAGTTGTCCTGAGAAAAGACCCGAACCCGAAACTTGAAACAGGTGAAATTGAGGTTCTGGCTGAAGATGTCACCATCGTCAACCGTGCCGAGACAAGCCCGATCACAATCGCGGATGATACAGACACCAATGAAGATACACGTCTCAAATACAGATATCTTGATCTGAGAAGACCTGTTCTTCAGAAGAATATGATTCTGCGTCACAAGGTCTGCATGATCGCAAGACGTGTCCTTGATGGAAAAGGATTCATCGAAGTTGAAACACCGATTCTTGCCCGCTCCACACCGGAAGGCGCAAGAGACTATCTGGTTCCTTCAAGAATCTACAACGGCCGCTTCTGGGCGCTGCCGCAATCCCCGCAGATCTACAAGCAGCTGCTGATGATCTCCGGCTTTGAGAAGTATTTCCAGATTGCAAGATGCTTCCGAGACGAAGACCTGAGAGCTGACCGTCAGCCTGAATTTACCCAGATTGATATCGAAATGAGCTTCGGCGATGAAGATACAATCTTTGCGACAGTTGAAGATCTGATGAAGGCAATCTTCAAAGAAACAATCGGCTTTGAGCTGGAAGATCACTTTGTCAGAATTCCTTATGCGGAGTGCATCAGAAGATTCGGTACCGACAAGCCTGATCTGAGATACGGAAACGAAATCACCGATCTGACACCGCTTTTTGAAAATACAGAATTTGCAGTATTCAAAAATGTCATCGAAAACGGCGGCGTGATCAGTGCCCTGAAGTTTGAAAACGCAGCTGACCGCTACAGCCGCAAAGGACTCGACAAGCTGCAGGAATTTGTCAAGCACGGCTTCAAGGCCAAGGCTCTGGCATATCTCAAGATGGAGAAGGGCGTTCTTTCCGGATCTGTCGCAAAGCCTCTCAGCGAAGAAGAAAAAGCAGCTGTCACAGAGAAGCTGAATCTTAAGGACAACGATCTTGTACTGATCATTGCCGACTCCCTGAAGATTGCAAATACTGCCCTCGGTGCATTGAGAGTCAGACTTGCAAAGGAACTCGATCTTGTCGACAACAGCATCTACAAGTTCTTATGGGTAACCGAATTCCCGATGTTTGAATACAGCGAGGAAGAGGGAAGATGGGTCGCTGCCCACCATCCGTTCACAGCTCCTCATGAAGAAGATATCGACAAGCTCTTCACAGATCCCGAGCATGTATCCTCACGTGCATATGACCTGGTTCTGAATGGATATGAACTGCTTTCCGGTTCCATCCGTATTCATGATCAGGAACTGCAGGAGAAGGTATTTGAGGCAATCGGTCTCACCATGGAAAAGGCAAAGGAACGCTTCGGCTTCTTCCTGGATGCCTTCCGCTATGGAACACCTCCTCATGGCGGAGTCGGTATCGGTCTTGAAAGACTGGTCATGGTACTGGCAGGAACAGACAATATCCGTGACGTTGTCGCATTCCCGACAACCAACAGCTCACTTGACCTGATGAGCGAATCACCGAACGTTGTTGATCAGGCTCAGCTGGATATTCTCGGTATTGAAATAGCTAAGGATAAAGAATAATCCATAGCCTGTCAAGACTGTTATTTAACTCTTCATACAGCTATAATACAAATGCCGAAGGACCACATATTTTTCCTACATTTTGATATAAGGGAACTCTGACTGGCGATTTCTGTTGTGAATGCCCGGTACGGCCGGGAATCCTGAGGAATGACCAAGGGTACCCACCTCTACATAAGAGGGAACATATCACCCCTTCGGCTTTTTTCATGCAGAAGACGATGCATGTTTCAGTGTTGCATGTGCATCGGTAAAAAGGGTATAATACCCGTTGTAAGCAAGGTAGGTAAGTTATATGAGTGAATTCTGGTTGTCTCTTGGATGGTTCGTGGCAGGCGCAATCGTTGCGGCAATTGCTACATTCTTCATCACAAAGAAATACTTCGAAAAGCAGCTTCGTGAAAATCCGCCGATTAATGAAAAAATGGTCAGGGCTATGTTCATGCAGATGGGCCGCAAACCCTCCGAAGCTCAGATCCGCCAGGTAATGAAGCAGTTACAGAAATAATGATTGAAAGCTCACTGTGGTGGGCTTTTTTCTTGCTGGCCAACAGAATCCCTTCATCTTTTTGGTATTTAAAAACCTGAAGTGAAGACGAACTTCAGATCAGGTTTTTTTGAAAGAAATATACATGGATCATGAATTGACGATCTTTCTGACTTTTTCAGAATTGATTTTGAACTGTTCAGCAATTGCATTCACAATATCATCAGAACAAAGATCAGGATTGAAACCGGAAAGCA
>JAUNEN010000182.1 GCA_030525525.1 Erysipelotrichaceae bacterium | reverse complement strand
GCAAATTTACTGAAATTTAATCTTGACTTTTAATAGTTAGTCTATCGAAAAATATGTTTCATCACGCACCTGACAGAAAATCATAAAAAGCATTAGGCCGCGCCTGTATACTGGTGTAAAATTGAATAGAGCCAAAGGCTCAACCTTAAGGTATAATGTAAATCTACCAAAATCAACATAATACTGAAGGGAGAACACAATGGCTCAACTCAATATTACATTAAATCATGAAGATATTCTACTGTTACTTAAAAATGATCGCAATGAAGCATTCCGGCAGTTACTTCAGGACAGCCTTAACAGCATATTGAAAGTCGAATCCGAAGAACAGCTTCATGCAGCACCCTATGAAAGATCCGATGAACGGACTGACAGCCGAAATGGCACAAGGGAACGCAGCCTGATTACCCGTATCGGCAAAATCGAGCTTGAGGTTCCCCGGCATAGGAACCAGCCATTCAAAACAATGATCTTTGACAATTATAAGCGCAGCGAAGCTGCACTGATCGCCAGTATGGCCGAAATGGTAGTGAACGGAGTATCTACGCGCAAGGTATCCAAAGTGATGGAAGAACTGTGCGGGACATCTTATTCTAAATCCACAGTCTCCGAACTCTGCAGGGAATTGGATGCAAAAGTAGAGGAATTCCGCAACCGGCCCCTTACAAAGGATTATCCATTTCTGACGATAGATGCCACATATTTTAAAGTACGGGAAAACCATCGGATCATTTCCAGGGCGTTTATGATAGCATATGGGACGGATGACCGGGGGCGCCGGGAGATCCTGGGATGCGGCGTCTATACCGGTGAGACGAAGGAAAACTGGAATGATTTCCTGAAAGGCCTGAAAGTACGAGGCCTGAAAGGGCTTCTCATGATCACATCGGATGCCCATGAAGGGATCCGTGATGCCATAAGCAGAGTGTTTCCAAATGTTCCCTGGCAGCGCTGCCAGTTTCACTTTTCCAAAAACATCGCGGATAAGGCCCCAAAGAAATACCAGGCAGGTATCCGTGCAGAACTGCAGGAAATGTTCAACTGCAAAAACATTGTGGAAGCCCGCAGGAAGCGTGACTCCATCCTTGCGGATTACCGGGATGTTGCGGAGTCCGCTATGACATGCCTTGAGGAAGGATTTGAAAGTTCCATGACAGTCATGGAACTGCCGGAACACTTAAGACAATATTTCCGGACGTCCAATCATATCGAACGGATCAATCGGGAACTCAAACGCCGGTCAAAGGTGATAGGTGTTTTCCCAAATGAGGCATCACTACTGAGATTGATGGGAGCTGTACTTATGGAGCTCAGTGATGAGGCACAGGAAAGAAAAGCCCTCTACAGTAAAAAAACATACAACAGGATTCTAATGTCCGAGACGCCTGCAAAACTGGTCACAATAGCAGCCGAACAGCGGCAGTTGAATGCAGCCTGAACTGTAAGGCCGTGGATTTATGGATAACCGGCCACTCCGTCGTGGAAAGGCCGCGCACATGTTATGGACAGGTGTGTGGATAAGCCGCTGGCTGATCCACACACCTGCCCACAACATGCGTGCACCCTTACCACAACTTCGTAAGCGGGCCGGTTACCCACAAAACCACAGCCTCTGCTGCTACTGCGGATCACATGGATACAAACATATAATATTGTAAAGGTACATTAATAACATTATATCTTTAAGAAATAATCAATTTACACACAATTTTGGACTTGACTTTTTCTTTTCAGACGCCAATGCGTTTACGTGTCTACGGTATTATATTTTGAACCAAATCCCGCAGTGGCGGGATAGCCTTTCCTAAGTTTTCTCATTCCGGGGATGCATTCTCCTGATTTTTCTTTTAATATATATTCATCACAAAAGGAGAAACCCCCCGGATGAGTTACACTGTTTGGCGACACGGCATCTCATTCCGAAGGGTTACCTTAGGATATGAGTATACCTTTTTATTATTCTATTTTCAATCTCATACGTGCACCTCCGATAAGTTTTTTTGTTTTCCGGAAGCAATTAACTTACATATCAATCGGAGGTATAACATGAAACCTGAAAATGAGATCCTTGTTAATAAGCAAAAAGACATCCTGTCATTCCGTGATCTTGCGGAAGGTACCATATCAATCTATATCAGCTATCTTTCCATGTTCATAGCGTGGGTTGAAGCTGAACTTCCTGGCAAGTCCGTCATGGACATTACCTGGGAGGAGATCCGTTCATATGTCGATTACCTGCGTAATGTACGCAGCATAGGCAACCGCACTGTCAATGTCCATATCGCCCAGCTGCACCACTTCTGGCATTACGTGCTGAAACGCGACTGGGACAAATATGAAGTTCCTTTTCTCCGGTATGATACTTCCCTGCCGGTTGTGCCCACAGTTAATGAGATCAATGCCATCATTAACTCAATCGTGAACATAAAACATAAAGCGGAGATCGCGCTTCTTTATTCATCTGGCATCCGTGTCAGTGAACTGTGCCGCCTCCATTGCGGTGACATCCTTATGTCGAAAGGCTGCATCCTTATCTCCAGGTCGAAGAACCGTTCCGAACGTTACGCTGTCCTTTCACAAAAGGCTCTTGCCATCCTTATTGAGTACATTCGTAAAGCTTATCCCCATGCAGCACCTGATGACTGGTTATTCCCCGGGCAGACG
>JAUNEN010000099.1 GCA_030525525.1 Erysipelotrichaceae bacterium | reverse complement strand
TTCCGGCCCCTGCTGTATGATCAGCTGTTTTCGTAATCAGTGAAATTGAAGTAATCAAGTGTGACAAGACTGTGGATTGCACGTTCGAGATATCCATAGTCGGTTAACGGCCATGCAAAACCAAGCCTGTAGAGGATATTTGCCGTGAAGGTATTGTCGGTTTCCACCATATGCTTATCCGGCTGATCGTTTGTCAATAGACCTGTGAGCAGTCTGTTTTTTTCCGGATCGGAAAGCATGCGTCTGTAATCTTCATAATATTCAGTGTCATCAACCGGAATGATCTTAACACCGCATCTGTTGCACGCTTCAATCAGCTGGCTTTCGTCAAAGCCGAATCGGCTGTCGGCGTGGAAGGCGGTGAACTGATCGTTTGTACCCGCCAGAAGCACAACCGCTGCGGCAGTTGAGTCGATCGGTGAGAAGCTGATCGGATCGGTGGAATGACTCAACGGGCATTTGCCGATTGCCGCAAATCCGCGCACAGCATTCATAAATGCATTTGTACTGGAATTGATCTGGAATTCGCCATCGCTGTATCGTCCCATCAGGTTGCCGACACGGATGATCTTGCCGCGCATGCCGCTGCGGATTGCTTCGAGCATTTTCAGTTCGGCTGCGTATTTGGAGAGCAGATACTTGTTGTCCATATCATCGATGACAAACAGCTGGTTCTCATGCATGCGGATCCGCTTGCTGTAGCTTTCTTCGGTATGCATACCCGGAATGGAAGTGGTGGAGATCTGAATCATTCTTGCATTGTGTTCCTTTGCAATCTGAATCATTTTTTCCACACCTTCGGTATTGGCACGTTCGATTGAACTGTCTGCCGCATAATGTCTGACATCGGCTGCGCAGTTGATGATGGTGTCAATATTCATATCCTTGAGCTGCTCGGCGAGATCCGGTGTGGAGAAGTCTCCCGAAATGACTGTGATGCGCTTTTCAGCTTCTTCATTCAGCGGCTCATCGAAGTAATACATAAACATATGTCTTAACCGCTTTTCGGCAGTCATTGCATGTTTTCTGCGGATCAGACAGATGATCCTGCCGGTTTCATGCGTGATCAGTGTTCTCAGCACATGAATTCCGAGGAAGCCTGTTGAGCCGGTCAGGAATACATCTCCCAGAGGTTCGCGCTTCACTTCGGATGCGTGAGCCAGAGTATTGTATTTCAGAAGATCGTCAAATTCCGATTTTGTTTCTTCCGAACCGGCAGTTTCTGTTTTTTCTTTCACAGGAGTGCGTTTTGATTCAATGAATTCAGCAAGTGCTTCGGGAGTCGGATGATCGAAGATATCCTGATACTGGACATCCATTCCTTTTCCCTGCAGCATCATGACAGCTCTGGAAGCGGAAAGGGATGTACCGCCCATTTCAAACAGACTGTCATCTGCGTAGAATTCATCTTTGGAAAGCACCGAAGCAAACAGTTCGCAGATCTCAGCTTCAAGTGATTTCTTCGGCTTGCGGCGGTGTTCCTTTTTCGCACTGACCGTACTTTCGGGAAGTGCTTTTCTGTCGATCTTGCCGGCTGCGGTCAGAGGCATTGCGTCTAACTGCATCAATACATCAGGAACCATGTAATAGGTCAGCTTTGTCTTCATGAATGCAGTCAGTTCCCTGATATCAACAGGTTCTGAAGCGGTGAAGAATCCGGCAAGGTAATCTGCCGACGCATTGCTGCGGACGATCACGATGCTCTGACGCACACCCGGGAAGGCACTCATGGTGCGCTCGATTTCACCGAGTTCGATTCGGAAGCCGCGCAGTTTGATCTGATCATCCTCACGGCCGTAGTATTCGATCTGACCGTCACTGTTGAGACGGACGATGTCGCCGCTGTGATAAGCACGCTCACCATTGAGTTCGAAGAAGAGCTCATTTGTCTTTTCAGGCATCTTCACATAGCCTCTGCCGACATTTGCGCCGCAGATGATCAGTTCACCGACTGCGTAAGGCGGCAGGATGTTGCCGTTACGGTCCATGACATAGAGCTGTTCATTCTGAAGCGGTCCGCCGATTGTGATCTCATTTTCCTTCAGGATTTCAGAAGCACTTGTGACAATTCCGCATTCACTCGGACCGTAGGCATTGATAACCCGTACATCCGGGGCAAGTTCCTTAAGTCTCGGGAACAGGCCTGCCGTAAAGGCTTCGCCGCCTGAGAGGATTGTTCTGATCTTCGGCAGGATATCCCTGAATTCAGGAATGCTGATGAAATTGCTTAAGAAGGAAGGTGTTGCCGAAAGGGTGTTGACATTGCGGGAGCGGATCAGATTCGTAATGGAAAGCGGATCGTGGATCTCCTGCTCTGACGCAACGCAGACAGTTTTGCCGTTGAGCACAAACATCATGTTGTCAAGAATCGACATGTCAAATGAAATTGAACTCATCGCAAGACTCACCCGGTCTTCTTCGCTGCCGAAGTAGAGGCTGTAAGGCATGCCTTTCTGATTGGCAAGGTTGACGATATTGCGCTGTTCGACCATGACGCCTTTAGGCTTTCCGGTTGTTCCGGAAGTATAGATGCAGTAAGCCAGCGCACTGTCGGAAACAGGTGTTTCGGGATCTTTTTCATACGGATCTGCACAAAGCGTTTCGAGTGTAACTGCCTGATATGGCTTGTCTGATGCAAAGAGATCCGGTTTGGAAGAGAGAATTGCTTCGGTTGTGATGACAAGCTTGCTGTCGGCATCGCGCAGACAGTAATCCACACGATCATCCGGATATTCAGGAAGCAGGCCCAGGAATGCTCCGCCTGCCTTGAGAATGCCAAGCTCTGCCCCGTCAAGCATTGCCGATCTGTTCAGCATCATTCCGACAACCTGATCTTTACAGACGCCGCGCTCTGAAAGTCCGTGGGCAATCCGGTTGGAAAGACGGTTCAGTTCATCATATGTATAGGCAGCGCTGCTGTCGCAAACTGCAATGCGGTCAGGATTTTCTTTAACCCGCAAAGCAAACATCTCAGCCACGGATAAACGCGGATAGTCTGCTTTGGTATCATTGATTTTCTGAACGAAATCTCTGCCTGTTTCTGAAAGCAGGGAAACTTCAGCCAGCATTTCCTTTGCGGTGAATTCATGAACTGCATTTACATAGGCTGAAAGCAGCGCATCCGCAAATGCTTCGTCATACATTGTTCCATCGAGTGACAGATCGCAGGCAAGAACTCCGTCACGCAGTTCGGTGCTCATGAGAACCGGAGCTTTTGTTTCTTCTTCAGGTCCTTTTTCTGTTACTGCCGGCTTTCCGCATACACTGTCAAACGCAAAGGAGTCACCCTGGTAAACAAACATGACATCCGGACGGATGCCGTAATCCGCACTGATCTCGGCAAAGGAGTAAATATCATTTGCCATACTGCCGAGCAGCTGATCGCTCAATTCTGAGAGATATGCCGTGATCTTTCTGTTTTCTTCCGTTCTTGAAGCGACCGGAAGGGTTTTGACAAGCATGGAAACAGAGCGGGATGTACGGGCATCGCTGCGTCCGTTGTAAACCGTTGTATAGATTGCTTCATGGTCACGGATGAAGCGGTTCATCGTAAATCCGAATGCACCGTTAAGCAGCACATTCATCGAGATTCTGTTCTTTTCGCAATACGCAAGAAGGGCTGCAGGATCAACATTCATATTTCTGCTGATCACCTTCACAGGTTTGTCAGACGGTGACTTCGGCGGCAGACATTCGGTTTCGCAGCCTGCAAAGACACTGTCGTAATATGCTTTTGCCTCGTTCAGGCGGTTCGATTCTCTTGCGGCTTTTTCATCCTGGGCAATCTCGTAGCCGGTAAATGTTTCCGGAACGACTTCTTCACCAAGGTAAGCACGCGTGATGTCTTCAAGCAGAATTGAACACGATGTACCGTCGGAAATGATATGGTGCATTTCAAGGAAGAGATACGGACACTCTGCAGTTTCATGGATTTCTGCACGGTAGAGCGGCATGCCAAGCAGCCTGAACGGCTTCATCAGATCTTCAAATGAAGGTTTTGATGCAGAAACGATGCGGGTTACATTCGCTTCGGCGCTGTCATTTCTGCGGGCACGGATTTCGCCGTTCTGATCCGCAAACAGTTCTGCTTTCAGATACGGATGCGCATCAATTGCCTTGCGGACGGCTTCTTCGAGTTTTGCGGGATCGATGGAATTATCCAGTCTGATCAGAAGCGGAATGTTGTAGGTGAGTGCTTCCGGAGCCTTGGCACAGGCGGTGAAGATTCCCATCTGCGTCTCTGTCAGAGGATAGTCATCCATGCGTTCAAATGATTCTGTTTTTTCTGAAGTGTCCAGAAGATCTGCAAGTTTGCGGACAGTTTCATGTGTGCGCAGATCGGAGATTTTCATATTGATGCCGAATGCTTCACTCAATGTGACATTCAGTTTCAGCATGCCGACAGAAGTCAGACCAGCTAGAGAGAGATCGGTATCGATGCCGAAGCTGCGGTGACCGAGCACTTCAGCAGTCAGATCAAAGATTTTACTCTGGATTTCATTTTCGGGCGGTGTTTCTTCCGCTGCCTGACGGACAGGCAGAGGCAGTGCTTTCCGGTTGACCTTCTGGTTCTGGTTTAACGGAATTCTTTCAATCTGCATTGTGACAGCCGGAACCATATAAGGCGGTTTTTCATTCCGGATAAAATCATTCAGTGCTTCAATGTCAACCGGCGTATCGGCAACGACATAAGCGGCGATGAATTTCCCGCCGGCAGGATCATCAAAATCAGCGACTGTCGCATCACGGATACCTTCGAATCTGCGGATCACTTCTTCAATTTCTTTGAGCTCGATACGGAAACCGCGGATTTTGACCTGACTGTCTCCTCTGCCGATAAACTGGATATTGCCGTCAGGGAGCCAGCGGACCGTATCGCCTGTGCGGTATGCACGCTCATAACCGGGCTCATCGCAGAATGGATTATCGGTATATGCCTGGGCTGTGCGTTCCGGATTGTTCAGATAGCCGGGAGTGACATGCGGTCCCGTGATCCAGAGTTCGCCGGCTGCCCCAGGCGGAACCAGACGGTTATGACGGTCGACAACATATAGCTTGACGTTGTCAATTGCCTTGCCGATCGGAATGTCATCGTACAGCTGATCAACCGGTTGTGCAGTAACAAGAATGGTGCCTTCGGTCGGACCGTAGAGATTGAAGAAACGGAAGTCTTCAGGCGGTGCGGAAGCTGCCAGCTTTTCGCCGCCGACCGAAAGTGTCTTCAGTGTTTTTGTTCCTTTCATCCGCGCAAACTGCGATCCGACCTGTGTTGTCATGATGCAGTTGGTGATCCCGTTTTCATTGAAATAGGACTGCAGGGCATAGAGATCAAGTCTGAGTGATTCGGGAATAATGTGCAGAGCTGCCCCGGAAGTGATTGCCGGATACATATCAAAGACATTGGCGTCGAAGCCGAAACTTGCATATGCGGCAATGCGGCTTCCGGTACCGAAATTGTAGAAATCACGTTCCCATGCGGCAGTGACTGCAGTGTTGGCATGTGAGAACATGACGCCTTTCGGTTTTCCGGTCGAGCCGGATGTATAAAGAACAACAAAGAGATCTTCAGGCGAAGGAACAGGAAGCGTGACATCTTCTTCTGTCAGAGTTTCGATTTCATCAGTCATCAGACGTTCACCCGGGAAGGTTTCCGGAACAATGTCTGAGAGCTCTTTTGTCGTAATCAGGAATGAAGCTTTTGAATCTTCGAGCATGCCGTTGAGACGTTCGGCAGGGTAGGAAGGATCCAGCGGCATATATGCAGCACCGGATTTCAGAACACCAAGCGCTCCCAGCAGCATATATTCACTCCGCGGAATCAGGATGCCGGCAATACTGCCTTTTTGGATTCCGTGCTTCACCAGATATTCTGCAAGCCTTTCGGTAATTTCATCCGTCTCACGGTATGTGAAATGTCTGTCTTCATAGACGAGGCACTCAGCATCAGGTGTTTTCCGTACCTGCTCACGGAAAAGATCGATGACTGTTTTTTCTCTGTCCCACTCTTTTTCGGTTTTGTTGAAGCTGTCAATCAGGCTTCTGTTATAAGCCGAAACAGGATTGATTGAACCGAGAGTTTCCGCTTTGCACATCTCTGAAGCGATGTGGATGAATGTATCGGTAAAACCGCGGACGAAGGCTTCTGTATACATCGCTTTATTGTATTTTACAAATGCGATGTAGCCGTCGGGGTTTTTACGGACTGTGAATTCAAGATCAGAAATCGGAGCGTTGTTATTCAGCAGATCAACGGATGCGTATTCTCCGGCAATTTTAAAATCACTGATCAGATCAGCCTGATAGACGAATGTGAGATTTTCACGGATTCCGTATTCTGCCGCAATCTCTGAATAGCCGATCACGTTGTTCTTATGCATTCTGTAATAGCTGTTATAAATGCGCTTCAGATATTCAGCCGGACTTTCTTCAGGCGTGAATACTGCCCGCAGCGGAATGGTTCTGACATACATGCCGATGACCGGATCGTTTCTGAATGCCGAGCGGCCGTGATGGGCTGTGGTGAATACCGCATCTCCGGTTCCGCCATAGAGGGCAAGTGTGTATCCGTATGTGCCGGCAAACAGGGCATTTTCATTGAGCTGATTTGCTTTGACAAAGCTTTCTGCTTCACTGATGCTTAACACATCCGCAAGCGGCATTTCAACAATTCCCATTCCTTCAGATTTTTCTTTTGTCACAACATCAGAAGAAAGGGAAAAGTGGAAATCTGCGCCATCCAGTTCCTCTTTGATCATCTCACGGCAGCGCCTGGCTTCTTCAGGATCGGCCGCTGTCTGTACGGCAAGTTCGGAAAAAGCCGGAGATTCTTCGGAAAGGGGCTGATTTTCATAGACGGCAGCGATCTCACGGAATAACAGATGCAGGGAACTGCCGTCAAATATGATGTGATGAACATCTGCGAGTAATGCATCGCCTTCCGGTGTCTGAAGATAAACAAACCGGTAAAGAGGACCGTTGGCAAAATCAAAAGGTCTGCAGAAATCTTCAACAGCTTTTTCGATGCTTTCTGCATGCGCTTCAGTGACCGTTACTTCTTTATAGCCGAGAACGATTTTCGGTATGCCCTGTACTTCGCGGACTGTCGAGAAGAATGCTTCGTGGGCACCGATCACGGTTCTGACAGCCTGAATCAGGCGGTCTTTCTCAATGTTTTCAGGCAGCCGTACGAGCATCGGCATATTGTATTTCAGTGACTGCGGCTGTTCTGTGCATTCAAGATAGATTCCGGTCTGTCCTTCATTCAGAGGAATCCCGCTTTTATTTATTTCTGACATGATTTTCTCCTGTATTCTGATTTTCTTCCAAGTTAAAGGTAAGTGTGAGCACATTTCTGCCTTCGTTATAAGTCCAGCTGAGATCGGACGGAATACTGCGCATAAACCTGATTCCCAGCCCCCCGTGATCCATGGTCAGGAATTCATCGTCTGTCTTGATCACAGCTGAAAGGGGATCGAAACAGGCACCGTTGTCACGCAGTGTCACAATGATCTGATCATCCTTCTGAGTGAAACTGAAATCAGCTTCCGTTGCGCCGGAATAGTTCACGATATTGACGAACGCTTCTTCACAGGCAAGAATGATTTTCTTTCCGTAAGACGTATTGCCTGCGGCAGAAAGAATCTTTTCCCTGATCGGTGCGAATCCTTCATCATCAAGCTCAAGCGGAATCTTTATGTCCTCTTTGCTGTATATCAATGAGACGATCGTGATGTCGTCAGCCTGTCCGGCACCTTGTGAGAATTCATCCACTGCTTTCCGGATATCTGTGACAAGTGTGTTTCTCTTTGCATCATCTTTCTGCTGAAGCAGTTCAAGCAGACGGTCTTTGCCAAACAGTTTTCTCTCAGCACTGACTGCTTCCGTGACGCCGTCTGTATAAAGCAGAATGCCTTCACCTGGTAAGAATGTCATGGTTTCTGTTTCAACATCAGAGTCCGGGAAAAGACCTAATGCAACACCCGTCTTCGGCTTCAGATATGAGATACCTCTGTTTCCGAGAAATACCGGCGGATTATGGCCTGCATTTGCATATTCCGCTCTGCCGGTAAGAGGATCAAGAATCAAAGCAAACAAAGTGACAAACAGACCTTCGGGATTCTGCAGATAAAGATCGTCATTCACCTGGTTGAGAGCTTCGGCCGGATCAGTGCATGACATGATATGTGTGCGCACAAGGTTTTTGGCCAGAGCCATAAACAGTGCGCCGGCAATGCTTTTGCCTGACACATCCGCAGCCAGGATACACTTGCGGCCATCCGGCAACTCAAAGCAGTCATAGAAATCTCCGCCGACTTCTTCGGCCGGATCCATTAATGCGTGAATATCAACGCCGTTTTCACATTGATGGAAGGATGCCGGAACCATGCCCAGCTGAATCCTTCGGGCAATATCTCTCTGCGCAAGTCTGTATTCCCGTTCCTTTGTGATCTCGGTCAGGTTGCGGATATACATCCGGATATCACCGGACATCTTTGTGAATGCATCGGCGATCTGCTGCAGTTCATCCTGTGACTGAATCGAAAGCGGTTCTTCTTCGGCATCAGGGTCAAAATGTTCCATCCGTTCAGCGACTGTATGAAGAGGATTCAGAAGTCCGGTCTTCAGAGTCCAGTAAAGCCATGCAAAAGCGATGATGAGCAATACCGTTACCGGTATCTGCATGAACAGAAAATTTCTGACGATCTCACCGTTCTGAACATTCAGGCTGATATCCGTACCGATCAGGGCTGCAGTCTTTCCGTTTTCATCGATATACGGAGTCACCCAGCCGGCTGTTTTTCCGTATTCATTGTCCAGAAGATAATAATCATTTCTGACTTCACCTTTCAGGGCATCAATTTCCTGCTCCGTCAAAGGCTCCTTGCTTGTTATGCCTAAACCGAGCTGTTCTTCGACAAGTCTGTCAGCTTCTTCATTGCCCGCGACAGTCATCACATAGTGGCGGACATTGTTTTCATCGACTGTGTAGATGTAGAGATAGATGAGGGAAAGATTGCTGCAGACAGCGCGCATCTGTTTCCGGGTACTGCTGTACAGTTCCTTGTTTTCCGGATCTGCCAGTTTTTCAAGATCTGCCTGATCAAGAACCTCAACAGCGATTTTGGCAGCACTGTGGGCAATGGAACTGTTTCTCTGCAGTTCATTGTGATTGGCATTCTGAAAACTCACCAGCACGCTGGCAACGTTGGTGATCAGAAGGGTGAATATGAAAAGCCGGATGAGCCTTCTGGCAAGTGAACGCTTCATGATTCAATGTGCAGCCGCTTCACGAAGCCTGCCATTTCCAGCACTTCCATGATCTCCGGCTGAACGTGGATCAGAGTCAGTCTGCCGTTCATTTTTTTGTGTGCGGCAACAATCTGTCTGAGGCCTGCTGAAGAAATGTATTCCAGTCCTTCAAGATCCATGATCAGCTCTTCTGTATCCGCAGAAAGTTCATCGACCTGTGCCTGCAGCTCAGCAGCGGTCTTTGTTTCAAGCCATCCTGAAATTTTCAGTGTGATTCTGCCGTCTTCAATTACTTTTTCAATGTTCATTTCCGGTTCCTCCTGTGATTTCTTCGAAATGAATGATTTCGGTTGTGATCTGTATGTTTTCTTTTGCAGTACAGACTGCATATGCATATCCTGAAATTTCCGACTGTACAAGGGTATGGGGCGGGATGTCTGCTCTGACCGCTTTGAGAAGCGGACTGAATTCAATCGCAAATGATGAAGGGCCCATTGTGAATCCTTTTCCGGTCATCTTCATGACACTTTCCTTGGCAGTCCAGTATCTGAAAAACATCCTGTCTCTTTCGGATTCGGGTGTATCTAAGAAATGCACGTATTCGTTCGCTGTCAGAATCTGCTTTGCCACGCGCATATCGGCATGTGCGATTTTTTCGATATCACAGCCTGTTTCCGTATCTGATACTGCGAGCATAACATATTCTTCTGAATGGGAAATATTGAAATGAAATCCGGCTGCCTCAGGCAAATAAGGCTTTCCGTTTTCTGTATATCCGTAATGAAGTTCATCGGGTGAAAAACCGTTTTTCATTAATGCATGTTTCAGCAGCGCCTCTGCCCCGAGCGAAAGCATCCGGTCTTTCATAAAACGATACCGGTCTGTTTTTTCACGGCGCTGTTTGGAAGCTGCTTGATAAATCCGGCTGTACAGTCCTGCGTCTGTCAGGGCTTGTGTACAGGCAAAATAGATTGTTGTTTTCATGATCAAATCCGCAATCCCACTGTCGGGATTCTTTCCGGTTCCATATATATCATTTTCAAGGTTTGAGGCTTTTCACGCAAGCATACGTTATCAAATTGCACCAATATTTCACAAAACGACAGCATACCGCTTCCGTATACCCGCGATCTGAGAGTATCTCTTCACAGAGACTTCATCCTGCTTTCATTTCGTGTTGACAGAGCTCCTTTATTCTGAA
>JAUNEN010000098.1 GCA_030525525.1 Erysipelotrichaceae bacterium | reverse complement strand
CGTTAAATACATTGTATCATTCCGAAACTGACAGACATCCTTTCTTTGAAAAAACTGAGATCACATACAAAAGCCTGCCTTCCGGCAGGCTCACTCAGACTCATCAGAATTCAGTATTTTCAGTATGGGCAAATCTGTAGAGGAATGTGACAAGCATGCCTCTTGTGCATGACTGACCGACTCCGAATCTGCCCGTTCCGTCATTCAGGCCGACCGTGATTTCTCTGGACGCAGCCCATTTGATTGCTTTGTAATAATATCTGCCTTCCTCGCTGTCCGTGAATTCAACGGAGCCTTCCGGTTCAGGAGAACCGCATGAGCGATGCAGGAAGGTGACACACTGTTCACGTGTACATGCTAAGCCGACGCCGAATCTGCCGGTTCCGTCATTCAGACCGGTTGTAATTCCTTTTTCCAGTGCCCACGAAATCGGTGCATAATACCATGCATCTTCCGGTACATCCGTGAATTCACATCCCTTTTCAAATGCAGGTTCCCCTTTTAGTCTCCAGAGGAATGTAACAAACTGTTCTCTTGTACAGAAAGCATCCGGAGAGAATTTTCCATGTCCGCCTGCTCCGACAGTAATTTCATTTTCATAAGCCCAGTACACCGGCTCAAAGAAATATCTGGAGCTGTCTGCGACATCTTTGAACAGAACTTCTACGCTGCAGACGGCTTCAAATGATCCCTCTTCACTCACCGCATGGATATTTGTTGTGCCAAGATTATGTCCGGTCACGATTCCGTTCTGATCAACCGTTGCAATGTTTTCATCATCACTGCTCCATATGAGCTTCTTGTTTTCGGCATCATACGGCAATACGGTTGCCTTTAAAGCAAACGGTGTATCGCATCCGAATGAATAGTGATCAGATTCGAATTCAACACCGGTGACATCGACCGGTTCCTTTTCCCAGAGACCTGCCCACTCTTCAGCATTTGCAGGATACTGCGTGCTCAGTTCTTCACTTGTCAAAGAAAGACTCAATGTTCTGTTATCCCAGATTCCTGAGGGAAGAGCGGCACTTGCACACCATCTCTTCATATTTTTTCCAAGATGAATATCATACAGAGAATACATATTTGCAAACATGTCCCGCATGGAATTTGCCGGAGTCCCATCTTCAGCCAGCCCTGCGTTATTTGTATCAAAATTGCTCAGATCAAGATATCTGATGTTTTTGCAGTTTCTGAACATCATTGCAAACTGATCGGCATTTGCAGTTACGAAATCTTTGACATCAAGTTCTTTCAGACTTTCGCATCCGTCAAACATCGTACCGAAATTAATACAGGCGGAAGTGTTGAAATTGCTGACATCCAGCGATTTCAGGCTTCTGCATCCGGCAAACGCACTTGCAAAACTGATTACATTTGCGGTATTGATCTGATCGATTTCCAGTGTTTCAAGATTTTCGCATCCATAGAATGTTCTTTCCAGATACTGCAGTTTTCCCGTATCCAGAACATTGAGGTTCAGCTTTTTCAGCGAAACACATCTTTCAAACATGCCGCTCATCGTTTCACATGCAGAAGTATCGATTCCCGCAAGATTCACATCCGTCAGATTTCTGCAGTTGGCAAACCACATCGATGTATAAAGCGGCTTAATTGACTGCCCATCTGCCACCCTGACTCTTTTGATCTCTGTATTGTAATTCTTACCGTCCACCCATTTCTGCCAGGAAGGAGCGATTCCGTCAACCATCGGATTATAGGCTCCCTCATTGATCCTGAATACAACTCCGTTATATGTATTTCCAAGCAGATCAACGACTTCTGTTATGCTTCTGTCCGCATATTCATTTTCACTTCTGAAGAAAATGAAATCCCCGTCTGAAGTCAATACGGCATATGCTTTCCCGGATGACGACCTCTGTTCATTGACTTCATTTCCTGCAGTTTTCAAAAGAGATTCATCATCTGAAACTGCATCTGTCATTTCTGCATGAACAGGAAAAAATGAAAGAACCAGAAAGAGTGCTGCGATGATTGCGGATCGTTTCCTGAGCATTTTCGATTACCTCCCAAAATGTTTTTTCTCAGCTGCCTGTATTCAATTATCTGTATGTACCCGATCGATGCATATACATGTTTATTCCGGATCCGGAATCACATCATTGATCTTTTTCAGCTCGGCAAGAATCTGCAGATTCTGTCTGGCAATCAGCTTCAAAAGCTGTGCCAGCTCTTCATTGTCCGACTCATATTTTTTCCTGCAGAGATCTTCGTATTCCTTGATATATTTCAGCATGTCTTCATCATCTGAATTATATTCTCTGAGTTTGGCTGCTCTTGCCTTTCTGATTCTGTCGGCAGTGCGATATCTGTTTAATAATCCCATATGTGCCTCCCGTACTGACACTCAGCTTTTAAACCGAGTTACGAACCGTTCGCTTCTCTATCATTTTAGCAAAGATCCACTCAGCTGAATGATGCGACCTCAGAAATTGCTGAAAAGCAGATACAGGTTACCCGTTTCATATGAATTGCTTATTCGGGATTTGCAGCAATTACAATGACATCATCCTGTTCGCTGTATTTGACTGCACTGCGGCTGCGCGGATTGATTTCGATTGAGAAGCTGCCGTCTTCTGCGAATTTTTTATGACCGATGGCAATCTCGCCATAGCGGGCAGCCGAAGCGCAAAGCGTATAGAAATCAACCGGACCTTCCGTGTTCTGTCAAAAGAAAAACTGCCTTCGGCTGAGACAGTCATGCAGGTGAAAGCTTACCTCGATCAGCATTACTCCTCAAAGATCTCCCTTGATCAGCTTGCTCAGATGTTTTTCATTTCCCCTTTCTATCTGTCACGCCAGTTTCATAAACATACCGGCTATTCCATCCGGCAGTACATTCTGCAGCTGCAGATGGGAGAAGCTGAAAACATTCTGATTTTCAGTGATCTCTCCATCAAGGAAATCGCTTTGAAATGCGGTTATGACAATCTTCCGTATTTCTATTCCCTTTTCAGAAAATACGCGCACTGCACACCGGCTGAATACCGCCGCCAATATACAAAAACAGATCAGAAGAAATCCTCCTGATCCTGATACAGATGATGATATAATTTTCAGAGATTATAATTGCTGCACCTTTCCTTTTCCAGTCATTTCAGGAAAAGGTTTTAACCCTGTTATTCGATTGAGACTATATTACGCTGCTGATTATCAAATGAATATGAGCATGATTCACCGGGAGAATATCTAAAATGGAAAAAGTGGATTTGTTAAAAGGAATGGCTAACTACAAAAAGTTAGAAGGTGAAGAAAAAGCAAAATTTAAAGAGGCTCTGCTGCTTGCAGAATTACAATTTGAGCCATTACATATGGAGTTAAAAAGAAGGATTGAGGAAAAGTATGCTAAGTTCAAAAAAATGCAGGAAGATAAAGTAGAGTATGATGATCTGGATGATTATTGTCTTTACCTTGGAATGATAAAAAGAATAGCGAATGGTGGTGGTTTTTCAATGCTTTTTTCTGATAACAGAAATATAGAAGCAGGATTAACAAATAGAATGCGAAGAATCATGTATAACCATTTGGGATACCCGTTAGAAGGTATTAGGGAAATAATACATGCCCTTAGAGAAGAAGAATATAATCTCAGAAGCTTAGAAATGCATGAACCAAGTAAATTGATAGAAGCCTACGATAAATTATTTGAAGACAAAGAAAAAGATCACGAAGATTCTGAAGCTGATTGAAATGATGATCACTGAGAAAGCTATAAGAGGCTTTGTCAGGCTTTTGTGAGAACTTCATACCGTTTCTTTTGTCATAACTCTGCTTTTCCAGGATTTCAAGGCGATCAAATCGTGACAATTTCTTTTGTTATTTCTTCCAAAAATCTCCCCTTATAAACCAGACGATGCCCTGCTCTGCCGATTCTTCAACATCTTCGAAACTATCAATCTCTTCTTTAATGAATATGATTTATATAGGTTGCAGCATCTGTTTCTTGTATTTCCAATGGATTATTCTGTAATTTGCAATACTCAACAAGATTTGCATTATCAAGGGTAAACAGATATTTCAGTTTTTTCCTGCACTGTAAATACTGTTCATCATACATCGCAGGATAATCTCCGATATTTACTTTCCGCTGGTCTGACGGTCGATTTCAATTTTGTAATTATGGTTTTTGGTATAGGTTGCAGCATAGATCAGGCAGTAGATCAGATTCAGAATGTAATCGAAACAGACCTGTGAATAAAATGTGCCGATGTTGTCGCCGGAATTCTCCCTGTCCGGGATGTGAATCCAGATATCGCAGGCCTTCGACATGGCTGTCTCTTTGTCCGCGCTCAATAAAACAGCCGGACATTTTTTCTTTTTGAGAATCTGCAGACATCTTTCATAAGCCGGCGCATCGCCTCTGTATGAGATAAACAGAGCAGCATCCTCAGATGTCGCATTGTATGACATGCCTGCTTCCTCATGGGTTTCGGTCGCCATGACGCACATCTGATTGATTTTGAACATCTTGTTCATGAATGATTTTCCGCGGATCATCGAATCGCCGCGGCCGTAGATAAAAATGGTGCGGGCATTCATAAAGAGCGAAGCAGTCTTTTCGAGGTCTTTGTAATTCAGTTCATTCAGCAGATCGCGCACTGCCTGATGCTGAAGAGTCATCATGGTATGGGCGATCTTTGAGGTGCTGTTGCCGATATAGAACGGGCGTGACGCATCAAGCAGCTCATCCCTGTATACAGCGGTTTCCATTTCCTTTAACAGCGCAACCTTGAAATCCCGGAAACCATCGTATCCGGTCTTTCTGCATAATCTCATGATGGTGTTAGGCGCTGTGTAGCATTCGTCCGCAAGCTGTCTGACACTCATTTTCACCATATCATCGCCATGATTCAGAATATAATCCGCGACGGACTGCTCGGTCCGGGTGAATCCTTCCTTCTTTGCAAGCTTCTCCAGCAGCATAATAATGATCTTCCTTTTACTTCCGTTTACATTGTACACAACCATGATAATTCATTTTTTTCTTCTGCTGTGTACTTTGTTTACAAATACCTTCATTTCGTTTTTTTGTTCTGCGTATACAGCTATTCTCTGGGTGTAAACAAAAAGGAGAAGAAAAATGAACAGCTCATTCGCAGACAAACTAATGGCATTCGGCATGTGGGTATCCAACAATAAATACCTCGGTGCCATCCGTGACGCATTCATGGAGTTCATGCCCTTCACAATCATCGGCGCGATCGGAACCTTATGGACATCCGTCATCGTCAACGCATCAACCGGTCTGGGTGCTCTGATTCCGGCTGTCATGAAACTGGAATTCCTCAACCCCGTATTCAGCGCCCTCAACTTCGCAACCATCGGATGCATCTCCCTGGGCATCTGCTTCGCGATTGGTATGGAAATCGGCAGACGCAATCATATGAACAGCTATTATGCAGGCCTGATTGCCCTGGCCGGACTGGTCTGTGTGGTTGGTGCCACAACCCCGGCTTCCGGAGTTATGGGCCTCAACGGAAACTTCGAATACAACAGCTTTGAAGCATTCGTTCCGGGCGGCATCATGCTGCAGATATTGAGTTCGGACGTGCTTGGCGCAGGCGGACTCTTCACGGCCATGATCGTCGGTATTCTCACCGTTGAACTGCTGAGTTTCTTCAACCGTTTCGATCATCTGAAGATCAAGCTTCCCGATGCGGTTCCGCCCAACATCGCAGCTTCATTCAACGCTCTGATCCCTTCCACCCTGGCACTGCTTTCAGTTGCAGTACTCGCATTCATTGTCCAGACCGTTACAGGTTCCTCACTGCATCAGCTCGTCTTCAATCTGGTTCAGGTTCCGCTGCAGAAAGTCGGCGGCTCCTACATCGGCGGTCTTGTATTCGTCGTCATCATCTCTCTCTTCTGGTGTTTCGGACTTCATGGCAACAACATGGTCGGTTCCGTTCTGACTCCGATCATGACAGCCATGCTGATTGAAAATGAAGCTGCAGTCAAAGCAGGCCAGGCAGCCACAAACATCCTCAACGCAAGCTTCATGAGCTGCTTCATCACATTCGTCGGCACAGGTATCGCCGGTGCGATCACCATCGCGATCTTCCTGGCGGGCAAACGTGAGGACAACCGTGCCATCGCAAAGCTGTCCGCATTCCCCAACTGCTTCAACATCAACGAAACAATCGTCTTCGGTCTGCCGGTCGTGCTGAATCCGGTCATGTGCATCGGCTTCATCGTTGCTCCGATCGTCTCTTACACACTGGCATATGTCCTGACAGCCATCGGCTTCTGCCCTGTCATGTATGTCAACGTTCCCTGGACAACTCCTCCCGTGATTGCCGGCTTCCTGGCATCCGGCGGAAACATCATGGGCGGTGTCACACAGCTGATCTGCCTGGCAGCGGCGGTTCTGGTTTACATCCCCTGCATCAGGCTGTATGAAAAGCAGCAGAACGCGCAGGATGCCGCAGCAAAAGCTGAATAATCAAAAAAATTGAATAAGCCCCTTTCAACGGGAAGGAAGCACAGCCTTCCTTCCCTTCTTATATCTGAAAAAAAGAAAAATTGATCTGAATATATAAAGGAGAAAAATCATGGTCAGACTCGGAATCGCAGGAACAGGAATCATCGTACAGGAAGTCCTTCCGCTTGTATCACAATGGGGTTATGAACCCGTCGCGGTGTGCGGAACACCTGCCACGGAAGATCAGACAAAGGAACTCGCAGACAAATACACAAACGGTGTTTATTACAACACCTATGCCGATATGTTAAAAGACGCAAATGTGGAATGCATCTATGTCGCGGTTCCCAATTTCCTTCATTACAGCTTTGTCAGGGATGCTCTGGCAGCAGGAAAAAACGTGATCTGCGAAAAGCCCCTCACCAGCAATCTCAGAGAAGCACAGGAGCTTGAAAAAGCCGCGAAAGAAGCCAACCTTTTCCTCTATGAGGCAATCACCACCGTTTATCTGCCCACCTTTAAAAAGACAAAGGAACTGCTGGATCAGATCGGCACAATCAAGCTTGTCTCATGCAACTTCTCAAATTATTCCAGAAGATATGACGCATTCAGAGCCGGCACCGTTCTGCCTGCCTTTGATCCGAAGAAATCCGGCGGCGCCCTCATGGACATCGGCCTTTACAACCTTGCATGGCTGATCGGTCTGTTCGGCGAACCAAAATCCGTACGTTATGAAGCCAACATTGAAAGAGACATTGACACCTCCGGTGTCATGACCCTTGACTACGGCACATTCAAAGCAGTCAGCGTTGCCGCCAAGGACTGCTCCGCACCCTGGAGATATGTGATCCAGGGAACGGAGGGCTATCTGCTGATGGATACCCCTGCCAATTTCTGCATGGATATCAAAATCCACCGCAATGACGGCAGTGAGGAAAAGTTTGAACTGAATCCGGAAAGCAGACTGGAATGTGAATTCAGAGTATTCGCAAAGCAGATGGCTGAAAATAATCTGAAGAGCTGCTATGAAGCTCTTGCGGAATCCGTACTTGTCTCAAAAGTGCAGACAGCAGCCAGAAAAGATGCGGGTATTGTGTTCCCTGCAGATGAGGCCTGAAATGATCCTTGCGCTTGATATCGGCGGCACATTCATCAAATGGGCAGTGGCGGACGGTTATGAACTGATCGTCAAAGGTAAAGTCCCCACCCCACGTGACTCATTTGAGACTCTGATTGATGCCATCAGGAATATCCTTGAACAGAATCAGGCATATGACATCAAAGGCACGGCAGTCAGCTATCCGGGCATGGCTGATCCGCAGACCGGAAAACTGGTTCCCATCGGTGCGCTTGACTACGGCTTCCATCTGCCTGTTGAAAAGATGCTTGAAAAGGCCCTCGGCATGCCTGTATCACTTGAAAATGACGGACGTCTTGCGGCGCTTTCGGAAGCGGAATCAGGCAGTCTGAAAGGTGTTGACTCCGGTTATATGCTGGTGGTCGGTACCGGAATCGGCGGCGCTTACGTCAAAAACGGCAAAGTGGAGACCGGATCCCACGGATATGCCGGCCAGGCATCCCTGATCCTGACGGGAGATATCCGAACACAGGGTCTGAGCACCCTCTTCTCAAGCCGCACCGGCATGGCTGCCTTCCTGATCAGTGCTGCAGAGCAGATGAACAGAGAAAGCATCAGCGGCGAAGAATTCATGGCGCTTGTCAAAAGCGGCGATCAAAAAGCCGCAGCGCTGTTTGATCAGTATATGAATGATTTCACCAATACGCTTTTCACTCTGCAGATGCTGTTTGATCCTGAAGTGTTTGTGATCGGCGGCGGAATCAGCGCGGATGAATATTACATCAGTTCCATGCAGAAAAAATATGAGGAACTGTACGAGATGTTCCATCTTACCCTTCCCCATGCAGAGATCAGACCGGCTGTTTACCGCAATGACGCGAATATCATGGGAGCACTCAGTCTCTTCTATTCTCAGCACGAGGACATCAGATGACGCAGGATTACACAACCGAAACCCTTGAGATGCTGAAAAGGCAGGAAGAGGAGCTTGTCTTTGATCGCTTCACCAGTAAAGACGCATTGAAACTGGGCTCCATTCTGGTGAAACTCAGTGAGCAATATGACCGGGAAGTGTCCATCCGCATCACAAGAGAATCCGATGAGCTGGTCATCTTTCAATATGCAGGCGACACGAAAACTCCGGCTAATATTGTTTACCTGGAAGGCAAACGAAAAGCCAGCCTTGAAGGCGGTCACTGCAGTTCTTACGTGTATGTGGCAAACCAGCTGAATCATGAATTCGCATATATGTTTGAGAAAATGCCGGAATACTGTCCGGCAGCCGGTGCCTTCCCCATCATGGTAAACGGCATACGCACAGCCACAGTGGCAGTCAGCGGTCTGCATGACGGAAAAGATCATGAACTGATCATCCGCGGACTGGAAGAAATGCTGCAGAGAAAAACGGAAGAATTCCCCTGGATTCTCGTCTGATTGAAATCAGCGTGTTCCCCGAATCCATGTGTTAATATACAGATATCAGCGAGGTACAGATCATATGGCAAAAGTATTGCTTGTAAACGGCTCACCGTACGAAAACGGCTGTGTTTCCACAGCCATGGATGAGATCATTTCAATCCTGAATCAGAACGGGATCGAAACAGAAAAACTCTGGCTCGGCGTCAAGCCGATGGCCGACTGCATCGCATGCGGTCAGTGTCAGAAAAACGGCAGATGCGTCTTTGATGATGAGGTCAATAAAATAGCCGCAAAGCTGGATGAATATGACGGCATCATCGTCGGCTCCCCTGTTTATTACGGCGGGCCCAACGGCCGGCTGACATCCTTCATGGACAGACTGTTCTTCAGTGTTCCCAAAGCAAGATTCTCCGGCAAATTCGGTGCATCGATTGTCTCCTGCCGCAGAGGCGGATCCACTGCCGCCTTTGAACGGCTGAACCAGTACTTCCTCATGGAGAATATGCATGTGGTCGCCTCACAATACTGGAACCAGGTGCACGGCTCAAATGCCGATCAGGTCAGACAGGATGAAGAAGGAATGCAGACAATGCGCACACTCGCAGCCAATATGGCATTCCTCATTCAGGCAAAACAAAAGGCGCTCGAAAGCGGTCTTGAGCAGCCTGTTTACGAACAATCCGTTTTCACCAATTTCATCCGGTAATCATTCAGATCATAAACCAGCCATATGGGCACCTGATATTCAATCCGTCAGATCTGCTGTTATGGCTGGTTTTTTAGTGTTCGATGATTGGAAATATGATTTTCAGATTGACTTTGCAGATTCAATTGCGGATCAGATGAAAAAAAAACAGAAGATCTGTTTTCTTTTTGAATTCGTCATGCATGGATCCGAAAGTGCAGCTTTGCAAAGCTCTCACCCTTCACAGTCATATGCCAGCATGTACCCCACAATGTCATACAGTTTTAATGTTTCCTCTTCAGATTCACAATTGGCAACATATGTATGAGTGGTTGTCTCCACAACGATGGCACAGTCAACGGTACCATCGGCACAGCAGAAATACTCACCAAACTCATCGTTTTTCCATGTCCCGCTTTTTTCTGCCCGTGTGTTCGTACCCGAGACTTTTGTACCGAAGTCCATTTTTTCAACATATTGAAGCCGCCTCATCTGATCTTCGTATATCGTCATCTGATAGCCTGATTTCGACGTAAAAACGATGCGTTCAGCAAACTCCTCATACGTGACTGTATGAGGGCGTTCAAAGAATTTCGAAAGAAATACTAACGCTGCTGCCATCAGAAGAATGATGAGCAGATAACGAAACCGTTTCATCGTCCACCTCCATGCTGTTTACAGTTACATTATACCAAATCAGGAGTGAAAAGATTTCAGACTGTGCTGTATAGTTCTAAACTCAACTACACAAAGAAAAAGATCCTTTCGGATCTTTCAGGAGCGGCGCACGGGAATCGAACCCGCATATTCAGCTTGGGAAGCTGACATTCTGCCACTGAATTAGCGCCGCATTGCTTATGTATTATAACACCGAATCAATGATTCAAGCCACTGAAAGAGTTCTTTCTCATGTTAT
>JAUNEN010000097.1 GCA_030525525.1 Erysipelotrichaceae bacterium | reverse complement strand
GCATAGCTTCCCGATGCGTCAAACATGAAGCCGATCAGGGAAGAGAACAATGCATTTGCGATCGTTCCTGCCAGTGAAATCGTCGGATATGTTTTGCTGTAGTTTTCAAGGCCGAATGTATCTTTTGTGATCATGACAACGCCGACCGTTCCCAGTGAATAAACAAGTCCGAAGAGAGCGGCACCGACATACATTGCAAAGGGTGCGTGAACAATCAGCAGAATTGCCGCAGCACCGATTGTCAGTGCGCAATACAGCAGTAAGGATGTTCTTGAACCGAGTCTGTCACCAAGTGCACCCAGGACAATCTTGCCTGCACTGTTGGCAACCATGCAGATGGATAACATGAGGGCACCGACTGATGCAGCCATATTGTAGGAACCGGCAATTCCCGGGAAATGCTGGGGAAGTGCAGTAGCCCCACATGCTAAGAAGGAATAGACAATCGCCATGCCGAATAACAGTTTGTTGATTTCTTTTCCTGTTGTTTTTGTGTTTTCTGCGGCAGCGGTTTTCTGTTCTGCTTTTTCATCATATCCGAGCGGTACCATTCCCTTGGTTTTCGGATCAAGGGAAGGCAGGAAGAAGATTGCCGGCAGATTCAGTACTGCCATCAGGATTGCCACAAAGACATATCCTGCCCGCCAGCCCATGCTTTCAATGACGGATGAGATGATCGGTGAGAACAGGGCACCTGCCAGGCCCGAGCAGCTCATGGCAATGCTGGTGGCAAGGCCGACATTGGCGATGAACCAGTTGTTGATGACCATGGTGACCATGACAAAGCCGAGGATACCGCAGGCAAAACCTCTTAATGCATTGAGCACATACATCACAAAGATGTTGGGTGAAAGAGCAAGCAGCGCAGTGGAGCCGGCAATGACAGCCGTGCCTGCAATCAGAAGAACTCTGAGCTTATCTTCTTTCAGCAGTTTTGGGGCAATGAGTCCGCCGAGCGCGAATACGATGTTGCAGATGGTCAGGGTCATACTGACCGATCCTTTGAGAATTCCGAATTCTTCCGCAACCGGTGTGAAGAACAGTCCGGCGACATTTGTCGGCAGTCCCACCGAAGTTGCGATCAGTCCTGACATTGCAATCAGGATCAACAGATATCTTCCTTTGATTTTCATGCTAAATCTTCTCCGTTTGTCTTGATAACTTTCTGATACCAGTAGAAGGAATCTTTCCTTTCTCTGTGTAAATCACCGTTGCCGTCGTTGTCAAGATCAACATATACAAGGCCGTATCTCTTTTTCATTTCACCGGTTGATGCAGAGACAAGATCCGTGCAGCCCCACATTGTATAGCCCATCAGATCCACACCGTCTTTGACAGCTTCAGCCATTGCTTCGATATGTGAGCGCATGTAGTCAATGCGGTAGGTGTCATGGAATTTTCCGTCTTCGCTTCTTTCATCAACTGCGCCAAGACCGTTCTCAACAACCATCAGCGGAACTTCATAGCGTGCATAGAGTGTATTGAGCAGAATGCGCAATCCCTTCGGATCGATCTGCCATCCCCATTCGGATGCTTTGAGGTACGGATTCTTCACACCGGCAAACATGTTTCCCTGTGCCTTTGTGACATTGGGATCTGCACTTGAAGCAGAGCTCATGTAATAGGAGAAGGACAGGAAATCCACGGTTCCTTCCCTGAGGATCTGCTCATCTTCGGGAAGAGTGCGGACATGAATGTTGTTTTCTTCGAAGAAGCGCTTTGCAAAGAACGGATAATGGCCTCTGACCTGTACATCGGCACAGAAGAACATTCTGAGATTCATCTCATCATTCATCGCCTTTACATCATCAGGATTGCATGTATATGCATAGACCGGATGGCCGATTGTCATCATGCCGATTTTAAATTCCGGATTGATTTCGTGACCTTTCTTGACTGCCAGTGCACTTGCGACAAACTGATGATGCAGAGCTGTGAAACGGTCACTCTTTTCTTCATCGGTTTCTTCAATTCCGAACATCGGCTTGTGATCGATTCCCTTCATGCCAAGGCTCAGAATTCTTCCGGATGACTGCACGCCGTTGTTGATTTCATTGAATGTCAGCCAGTATCTGACTTCATCCTTATATTCCTTAAACAGTGTTTCGGCATAGCGCATGAAGTGACTGATGACTTCTCTTCCTGCCCAGCCGTTATATTTTTCGCTTAAACCCCAGGGCAGCTCATAGTGTGAGATCGTGACAAGCGGTTCAATCTGATATTTTGCGCATTCCGCAAAGACTGTATGATAGAAGGCAAGTCCTTTTTCATTCGGTGTTTCCTCCATGCCGGTCGGATAGATTCTTGACCAGTTGATTGAAAGACGGAAACATCTGAATCCCATTTCTCCATAGAGGGCAATATCTTCTTTGTAATGATGATAGAAGTCGACTGCCCTGTGAGACGGATAATATACTTCAGGATCGATGACCTCATCATAAAGACGGGGTGTATCGACTGTTCCTCCGCGGATGTGATCCGGTACGGAAGGCCCTTTTCCATCTTCATCCCATGCACCTTCGAACTGATTTGCGGCAGTTGCACCGCCCCAGAGAAATCCTTTTTTGAAAGCCATAACACTGTCTCCTTTTATGTACATAAGAATTCTAATGTGAATGAAATAAGATAACCAATGCTTAAAATTTCTATCATACTATGCCTAAAAAGCATGACAGAAATGCAATTATTCATTTATTATTTTTGTGATCAGATATGCTGATCAAAATCATTGGAATTCGGAATTGGTTTTCATGCATGACTATGTGAAAATACTTTTACAGATCGGAGGAAACTATGACGGCTTGGCTTGAAAAATGGATTGAACCGAAATACCAGATCGATGAAAGCAGAAAGAGATTTTCCAATCACCGCCTGCAGCGGATGATGATTCCGCTGTTTATTGAACAGTTGCTGCTGATGGTGGTCGGACTGGCAGATACGATGATGGTTTCTCATGCCGGTGAGGCAACCGTGTCGGGTGTATCTCTGGATACGATGATCTATACGATCTTCATTCTGATCTTCTCTTCACTCGGCGCCGGGGGTGGCGTCATCGTGGCGCAGTATATCGGCAGAAACGACCGGGAAAACGGAAACACTGCCGCTTCGCAGGTATTCCTTGTATCCTTCCTGATTTCAATTGTTCTGATGGTTCTGCTTCTGCTTGGCGGAAATGCGATTCTGCATCTGCTTTATCCGGGTGTGGATCCGGCGGTCATGGATGCCTGTAAGACATATCTCTGGATTGTGACACTGTCCTTTCCTGCCAATGCGGTTTATAACGCAGGTACTGCTTTATACAGGTCCATGGGCAAGACATCGGTGACAATGCGTGTTTCCATGATGATGAATGTCATCAACATTGTCGGCAATGCGATCGGTATCTTTGTACTGCATGCCGGAGCGGCAGGCGTTGCCTGGCCGACAACCATTTCATGGTATGTGGCTTCACTTGTGATGACATATCTCTGCTTTTCACAAACCAATACTGTCTTTATCGAGTGGAAAAAGATCTTCAGCATCAATCGTGAAATGATCTCAAGAATTCTCAGAGTCGCTGTTCCGAATGCTGTCGAAGGCGGATTGTTCCAGCTGGCAAAAGTCGTGCTTGGCTCACTCATCGCAACTTTCGGCACGGCACAGATCGCAGCCAACGGAATCGGCCAGACAATCTGGTCGCTTGCGGCGGTTGTGGTCAGCTCAATGAGCCCGATCTTCATCACTGTCATCGGACAGTGCATCGGCGCCGGGGATCGGGAAGCTGCCCGCTATTATCTCTGGAAGCTTCTGAAAATGACGACGGCACTGACATTTGTCTGGAATGTACTGGTACTGCTGGCACTGCCGTTATTGCTGCCACTGTATGATATTTCGGAAGAAACAAGACATCTGCTCATCATCATTGTCATCATTCACAATGTATTCTGCGGTACCATCGGTGCATTCTTCGGACCGATGTCAGCCGGCTTCAGAGCAGCGGGAGATGTGAAATTTGCCATGTATGTGTCCATATTCTGCACGGTGATCTTCCGTACATCCATGTCGTTTCTGCTCTGCTCGGGATTCCGTATGGGTGTGATCGGCATTGCCATTGCCATGGTCATGGACTGGTCGCTCAAAGGAATCATCCTGACGTTCCGCGAAAGAAGCGGCAAGTGGCTCAGCCATCAGCTGATCTGAAAATCTATGCAATCATTGAAAGAAGACTGCCTGCGGATTGTACAGACAGTCTTCTTTTTTGATATGTGTGAAAGTAAGGGAGTCAGATGCGGGCAATCTTTCTGATTGTGTTAAAGAATTCATTTGCGGCAGCAGTAAACGGAACTCCTTTTTTGTAGGCAAGAACTGTCCCGGATTCAAGGTTGGGAACGAGCGGTATTTTGACAAGACTTGACGTATCATAACATGTCAGGGCACCATCGATGATCAATGCCACGGCATCGGAAGCCATGACAATTTCAGCTGCTGTTGAGCTGAGATTGCTGGTATAGGCAATTTCAGGTTCTTCACCATCCTGAAACCAGTTGATGACTTCCGCCCTGGCGCCGGTTCTTTCAGGAAAGACAAGCTGCTGATTGATCAGATCTTCAACCTGAATCTCTTTACGGTCAGCCAGCGGATGGTCTTTTCTCATTAATGCAATCCATCTTTCTTTTTCGGGCAGGCGGATAAAACTGTATTTTTCAACACTCACCGGTTCAAGCAGAATTCCGAAGTCGGCAAGACCGCTGTCAATCCTTTCCTGAACCAGATCGGCGGTTCCGGTGAAAATCGAAAAATGAACATTCGGATATTTCTGTCTCATGGTTTCGCAGGCC
Source organism: Erysipelotrichaceae bacterium (assembly GCA_030525525.1). Lineage (GTDB taxonomy): Bacteria > Bacillota_I > Bacilli_A > Erysipelotrichales > Erysipelotrichaceae > Bulleidia. The sequence goes on along the minus strand of JAUNEN010000097.1, from coordinate 5,777 downwards.
TTGATCAGAAGGGTGTTTGCGGCCAGACCTCCGGTGCCGATGTTCAGATGACCGGACAGATCTTTGTTTCGGTCGCTCAGTTCCTCAAGCGTTCTGTCGGCAAGGTCAATGATCTCCTGTGCTCTTCTTCTGAGCAGAATGCCTTCTTCTGTCAGAGTAATATGTTTTGAGCCTCTTTTAAAAAGCTGTTTTCCTGTCTCTTCTTCAAGCTGTGCAAGCTGTCTGCTGAGGGTGGGCTGGGTCATATTCAGATACTCGGCTGCTTTTGAGATGTTTTCTTCTCTTGCAACAGCGAGAAAATAACGTAAGACTCTGATTTCCATGGATTTTCTTTTCCTCTCTGCCAGTTATCTGCTGTTCAGATTTTTCCGGTATTCTTTCGGCGTCATGCCGAATTCTTTTTCAAACAGTCTGTAAAAATGGGTGCGGTCGGTGAAATTGAGAAGGGATATGATTTCCGAAATTGTATGATCTGTTGAAGAAAGATAATATTCAGCTTTCTTCATGGCAATCGAAGTGCCGTATTCAAAGATATTCATTCCGGTGAATTTGCGGACGATCTGATTGATGTAATTTCCCGAATAATTCAATTGTTCCGATAATTCTGTACGGCTGATTCTGCCGTCTGTTTTTTCGATGAGCCAGGAAACTTTGGCAAACAGTTCATCTTCGGCTGCCGTTCCGATTTTCATCGGTTCTGTCCTGTAGCAGGTTTTGTTGTTCAGAAATACCAGCATGTTATAGAGATATGCTTTGATCAGAATGGATGAACCGTAGTGCGGCGAAAGAATCAGCTCTTCGATTTTCTGCACATATTGATTGATGACATTGGATGAATCTTTCAGGGGAATAAAGTCGATGAACTTTTTGGCGGAATGGGTCTCTTCGACAAATTCTTCCGAGATGAACTGCGTCAGATCCGTATCGGGATATTTCTTTTCAGCCGCAAATACTGTCTCATCTCCTTCAACGATCATCTCTTTGAAATAATCTTCCGACAGTGAAATGTTCAGCGAATAAAAATCAGAAACATATTCTTCGGCATGGCGTACACTGCGGTTGATCACGCAGCAGCTGTCTTTGATATAGCGGTGACGGCTGTTTTCAATTTTCTGATACAGCTCCCCGTCAATGATATACATCAGCTCGTAGGTATCGTGTCTGTGCAGCGGCCTGGGAAGAACAAGCTTTTCAAATTCTTCTCTGTTCAGCTTCGCTTCCATTCTGAAATCCGGTGACAGCATCCGTATTTCAAACGGATATTCCTCATCTGCTTTGAATTTTGTGAACAGGAAAGAGAAGGGGACACGGGAACGGAAAAAGCCCGTATGCCTGTCGGTAATGAAGTTATAGGGTGTCAGGCTGTCAGTGTCTGTATGGATTGCGTCAATATATCCGCTGAGCTTTGTATCGATTGTCTGCAGAATGTAATATGCCATAATTCATGTCCTGTATCCATGTTACAACGGATATAATACAAATTTACGGAATTCATCATGGAATGACGGCATGGTTGTCACAATGCAGTTTGAAAAGGGTAGAGGAAAATACAGACTGAAGACACCGTGTGTCATCGGTGTTTCAAGCAAGGCAAACGAAGTCAGATTCAATACAGTTCAGAACATTCTGGCTGTTAAAAACAAGCCCTGCACAATTCTCTGTGCAGCTGATCTCAAAGATCTTGATGAATCAAGGCTTGGTCTCTCCGGTTCACCTTCTCAGAACGGTGAAGTGGAAGCCATCGAAGCAAATAAGGAATGTGTCATGCTTACCGGAAGCGAAAATGAAATCGCTGAGAAGATCGTGGAAATCATCCGTCAGAAAGCAGGCGGAAAGGAGAATCTGTAATGGCTAAGGAAATCTGGGTATTCGCTGAAACCAATCAAAATGAAACAGCTTCCGTCGTCACTGAACTTCTTGCCAAGGCTTATACTCTGGCAGATGAAATGGCGGTTATACAGTCGCTGCAGTTGTCACTTCCTCTCATGAGGCTGAATATGCTGAAAAGCTTGCGAAGCTTGGCGCAGACAAGGTTTACACACTCACACATGAATCTCTCAGGGATTATAGATGCGATGTCTGTGCATATGCGCTGAGTCAGCTGGTTGAAACATATGAACCGGAATACTTCTTCATCGGTGCTACTGCCATCGGCAGCGAACTCGCTCCGAGCACGGCAGGCCTTCTCAAAACCGGTCTGGCAGCTCATTGCATTGACCTGAGATGGAACGGCGAACGTCTCAACTGCATGGTTCCGGCATTTGGCGGCAAGGTTGTCAGTGAGATTTATATCCCTGTTGCAAGACCTGTCATGGCTTCTGTGAGACCGGGCATTCTCAATACCGAAAAGGCAGAAGAAAAGAATGCGGATGTGATCGTGTGTGAAGCATCTTTCCTCGATACATTTGAATCAGGTGAAGAATTCCTCGGCTTTGAAGAAAATGAAAAAACAGGCGCAGATATCGAAACCGCAGAGTTTGTGATCTCTGCCGGCAGAGGTGCTGCCAATGATGCGTCATGGAATGCAATTCAGACAATTGCAGAAACAATGAACGGTGCCATCGCATACAGCCGCAGCTTCATTGATGCAGGCAGGGTCAATGATGAATCATGCATGATCGGAACTTCCGGCAAGTCGGTCAGGCCGAAAGTACTGTTCAACGCAGGTATCTCCGGCGCTGCACAATATGTCTGCGGTATCAACAAATCCAAGACCGTCATCTCCATCAACAAATCACCGTCTGCCGCAATCTTCGGCTATTCGGACTACGGTATTGTCGGGGATGGGGACAAGATCCTTCCGCTTGTCGCAGCCAAACTGAAATAAGACCAGAGACACTTTCCGATGAATGCGGGAAGTGTTTTTTTGAAGAATCATTGTCTGCTGAATAAAACTTGTTTGTTCAATCTGGACAAACAAGTTTGCAAAGCGCGGATTGGAACCTCTGTACATCATCAGAAGTACCGATATCAAACAGGATGACTCACGAAAAAAGGAGACACCCGAATGTCTCCTTTGCGCAGGCTTATTCCGTTTGTTTAAGGAAGACACAGAATGAGTCTCAGACGGAACGGAAATGACGGCTGAGCGCTTTGTACAGAAGAACTGACAGAATCACACAGATCACAGCATTGAATGCAGTCACACCACCCAGCCATGCGGAGAGAATGGCTGCTGCTTCAGCACCTGTTCTTAAGATGAACCGTCTGTAAAGATAGCTGATCACCGGTTCGAAGATCACATTGAAGCATAGACCTGCAATTGCGCTGAGGACTGTGATTTTCGTGATCTTTTTCGGATCGGTTTCGTGTTTAAGTCCCATCCTGAGCGCAAGCGTACCGGAAATGAATCCGATCATGAATTTCAGAAAGAATGTTTTCGGTGCGGAGACGACATAAAGCGGATCAAGCAGATCGGCAATCGAAAGACCGACCGCTCCCGAAAGGCCTCCGTATACCGGACCGATCAGCCAGGAAGACAGAACGACGACAGCGTTTGCTGTATGGATTGCGACATTGCCGCCGCCGGGCAGGGGAATGTTGATCTTCAGAAATGCAAATGCCGCATAACTGATTGCCGCAAACATGACAGTGTAACTCATCAGTTTTGTTTTTCTGTTCATGCATACGCCTCCTTCCGTTGAATACAAAATACTATACACCCTGAATGCATGGATTCAAAAATGTTTGCCCGTACCGCTCTGCAATCATCATTTAAAAATTCTTTGTATTTTTTTCGTTCACCTGTTGACATGCACATAAAACCGATCTATAGTATCACTGTATTAAGCGAGTAATACATTAATACAGTGATACAACGGAGGTGAATATGAGCTGGAATTTCAAATCTGATCAGCCCATTTACAGCCAGATCATTGAACGGATTCAGATCAGGATTGTTCAGGGGCAGTATCCGCCCGGCTCCAGGCTGCCGTCTGTGCGGGAGCTCGCTCTTGAAGCGGGAGTCAATCCGAATACCGTTCAGAGAGCATATGCGGATCTTGAACAAAACGGATTCTTAAGGACAGAGAGAACAAACGGAAAGTTCGTTACCGAAGATGAAGAGATGCTCAGAAGGCTGCGCATGTCTCTGTCCAAAGGATACATCGAAGAATTTTTTCACAAAATGAAGGAACTCGGTTTTGATGAGCAGGGAATCTTCGAAACGATCAGAGCCGAAAAAGGAGAAATCAAATGAATGTACTTGAATGCAGAAATCTTACAAAGAATTATGGTTCGCACACCGCACTTGATTCCATCAATCTGAATCTTGAAAGCGGACGGATCGTCGGACTTCTCGGACCCAACGGTTCGGGCAAAACAACATTGATCAAGCTTGCCTGCAGACTGCTTGTGCCTTCAGACGGAGAGTTACTGATCTGCGGAAGTAAACCGGGCGTGGAAACAAAGAAAATTGTTTCCTATCTGCCGGACAGAAACTTCCTGCCGGACTGGATGAACTGCAGGGATCTGATCTGGATGTATGAAGATTTCTATGAAGACTTTGATACAAAGAGAGCTGTCGAAATGATCAACTCTCTGAATATCGATCACAAAATGCCGATGAAGAAGATGTCGAAAGGCACAAAGGAAAAGCTGCAGCTGATTCTGACAATGAGCAGAAGGGCAAAGCTGTACCTGCTTGATGAGCCGATTGCCGGTGTCGATCCTGCCGCAAGAGACTACATTCTTCACACCATCCTGTCCAATTATGACGAGGGAGCTACCATCCTGATCAGCACCCATCTGATTGCAGATGTGGAGTCAGTTCTCGATGAAGCAATCTTCTTGAAGGAAGGACATATTATGCTGCACGACAGCGTTGATTCCATCCGTGAGAAATCGGGTGTGAGTCTTGATGAACATTTCAGAGAGGTATTCAGATGCTGGGAAAACTGATTCGTTATGATCTGAAAAGCGCGATGCGCTCTTTCGGTCCGCTCTTTCTTGCGCTGCTTGCGCTTTCCGCAGTCCTCGGACTGTTTATCCGCTTCAATGTGAGTCAGGACTGGCTGCTCACTCTGGTTGCCGTTGCCTATGGCGTCATGAGCATCGTTTGCTGGATTATTCCGATTGTCATTCTGACCATGCGGTTCAAAAGAAATCTGCTTGGCGATGAGGGGTATCTGAGTTTCTCGCTGCCTGTCTCAACGCTTGAACATATCGTTGCCAAGGTCATCTCTGCATTGATCATCTCGGTGATCTGTGCAGTTGCAGTCATCGCTTCATTCCTGATTATCGGCTTGCTTGCGGCAAGCTTTGATCAGCTGAAGCAGGCACTGCAGGAGATTTCAGCCCTGTTCAGCCGCATGACGGATCAGAGCTTTATCACACAGATGCTTCAGGTACTTGCAATCATGATCTTCGGTTCCGTTGAGATGATCACACAGCTCTATGCAGCACTTGCAGTCGGACATCTTGTCAAAGACCATGAAACACTTGCGGCAGTCGGCGCATTCATCGGATTCTCCATCATCCTGTCAACCATTACCAATTTCCTGGTTCTGCCAAGTGCAGTATGGGTTGTCTGCCTGTTCACTGTTGCTGTGACGGCAGTGTATACATGCATCACATGGTTCATCCTGGACCGCAATCTGAATCTTGGCTGATTCAGTGATAAATACGGGTCGTCTGTTACAAGACGGCCTTTTTCATTGCAAAAGCTGACTGGAATTGAAAGATTCCTTCGTTTGATTCCCAAATGAAATCAGAGACGTTTAAACCCGTTTTCGACAGTTCAAGAAGATACAAATGCCGGAAAACTCCGATAAACAAAG